>CAIJXJ010000207.1 GCA_903824575.1 uncultured Methylobacillus sp. | reverse complement strand
CGAAGGAAATCCCCTGGGACGCCGCTTCGCCTTGATCACGAGAGCTTCGCGGAATCTTGCCCGCTCGCCCTGCTCAGCACCGCCTTCTATCCGATTCTTGTCCATCGGCTCGCAGCATCGCTCTACGCTTCCTCCCCACACTCGGTCACCCTCATGCAGTTGCGCTTCGCTTCGTTCGCTGTGATCAACTTACGGTGGGACTTTCACCCACAGGAGTGCGCCCGTGCCGGGCGCACATAAAAAAGCCCGCTGTTAAGCGGGCTTCTACTAAATAATTAACAATTATCTGAATTGGTAACGCTAAAACGGAATATCATCCTCGAAATTGTCGTACTCGGAACTGCCGGCAGGCTTACTGACCGCAGGTTTGGCCTCGGCCGGCGCCGATTGACGCGATGCCTGCTGACGTGGCGCTTCGTCGCCATCCACAACTTCGAAGGCATTGCCGCCACCGGCACGCCCCCCCAGCATCTGCATGCGGTCTGCAATGATTTCAGTGGTGTATTGGTCCACGCCTTCCTTGTTCTGCCACTTGCGCGTCTGCATGCGGCCTTCGACGTAAACTGACGAGCCCTTCTTCAGATATTCGCCGGCGATTTCCGCCAGTTTTCCAAACATGGAAATGCGAACCCACTCGGTGCGTTCCTGTTTTTCGCCGGTCTTGCTCTTGAAGCTGTCAGTACAGGCGATGGAGAAGTTCGCTACTGCTTCACCGCTTGGCATGTAGCGGATCTCTGGATCACGCCCGAGATTGCCGATGAAAATGCATTTGTTTACTGACGCCATGCTCACTCTCCTCTTTCAATTAAATTCAATGCGGACGCCTCGTCCCAGTCGCGCAGGTCTACCTTGAGCAGAGCCACGCCCTCGTCGCTCAACACCACCGCTTCGCGTACCCCGCGCAATACAGTCAGACGAGAGGTCAGGACCAACCCTTGCTCGGCAGTCATTGCGCCCAAGTGGAACATGCGACTCCTCACCGCGAGTGGTGCTTGCATGCCGATTGCTGCCAGTAGCCATACTGCCATCAGTACGCTGCAGAACAGGAATACCGCAGCATAACCTTGTGTATGCGACAACCAACCACCAAAGGCACCGCCGACGAAAACACCCAATGACTGCGCAGTATTATACACGCCCATAGCGGTGCCCTTGGCCGCCGCCGGAGCAATTTTGGAGATCAGCGAGGGCAGTGTTGCCTCCAACACATTGAAGGCGATGAAGTACACCAGCAGGGAGGTCACGATGCCCCAGAAACTCTGAATCGAAACCGCGAACAACAACTGGGCAGCCAACATCAAGGCGATAGCGCAAACGAAAACGCGTTTCAATTGAGCCTTCTTCTCGCCGTAGATGATGGCAGGCACCATCAGAACGAAGGAAATCAGCATGATGGGCAAATAGACTTGCCAGTGATGATTCTCATCCAGCCCGCCCGAGCTTTTAAGCGCAAACGGCACGACGATGAACATGGCCATCTGCGCCGCGTGTAGGGCGAAGATACCGAAATTAAGCCGTAGCAGTTCGGGATTCCTCAGGACCTCATGCAGTTTTGCGGGCGTCGCCTCAGCGTCGGAATGGAAACGGCTGACGCGCGGATCTGGCACCACAAACTTGACCACCAGCATGGCGGCCATAGCCAACACGCCCGTCATGGCAAAGATTCCAGGCACACCGATCCATTGATTAAGTGCGGGGCCGGCGACCAGAGAAAAGGCAAAAGTCACCCCGATGGTCCCGCCTATCATGGCCATGGCCTTGGTGCGGTGCTCTTCACTGGTCAAATCGGCCACCAATGCCGTTACCGCCGCAGACACCGCCCCCGCCCCCTGGATAGCACGACCGATCATGATCCAGGTGATATCATGCGCCATTGCTGCCACCACGCTACCGATGGCAAACAACAGCAGGCCGAAATAAATGACCCGTTTTCGCCCGAAGCGATCGGAAGCCATGCCAAACGGTAATTGGAACATGGCCTGTGTCAGGCCGTAGGCGCCGAGCGCGAGACCAATCATGAGATGGCTGGCGCCGCCCGGCAAGGTCTCGGCATAAATGGCGAAAATTGGCAGAATCAGGAACATGCCAAGCATGCGCAAAGCATAGATGGAAGCGAGGCTGATACTGGCTTGTAGTTCGCGTGGGGACATACGGTCAGGTTGCAACATGGGGAAATAGATTGAATTCAAGGGATCAAGTTGCGTATATTAGCAGGTTAGCCATTCGCATGAAGCAGTAGAGCCTTATGAATTCAATACGCATTCGCGGCGCACGCACGCACAACCTCAAAAACATCTCGCTCGACCTGCCGCGCAACAAGATGATCGTGATTACCGGCTTGTCCGGCTCCGGAAAATCTTCGCTGGCCTTCGATACGCTGTATGCCGAAGGTCAGCGTCGCTATGTTGAGTCTCTTTCGGCTTACGCCCGTCAGTTTCTGGCGCGCATGGACAAACCCGATGTTGATCTGATCGAAGGCCTGTCACCAGCGATTTCCATCGAACAGAAATCGACTTCGCACAACCCGCGCTCCACCGTCGGTACCGTCACCGAAATTCACGATTACCTGCGCCTGCTCTATGCCCGCGCCGGCGACCCGGAGTGTCCGGAGCATGGCATTGTGCTGGCAGCCCAAAGTGTGGCGCAAATGGTCGATGCCGTGCTGGCGTTGCCGGAAGACACCAAGCTGATGATCCTGGCTCCCGTGGTATCCAATCGCAAGGGCGAACAACACGATCTATTCGACGAATTGCGTGCTCAGGGCTTCGTGCGGGTGCGGGTCGATGGTGAGATTCATGAACTGGATAACACACCCAAGCTGGCCAAGAGCAGCAAGCACAATGTAGAGGTGGTCGTGGACCGGCTGAAAGTACGCGCAGACGTCAAGCAGCGCCTGGCGGAATCATTCGAGACCGCACTGCGTCTGGCCGAAGGTCGCGCGCTGGCGGTAGAGATGGATTCGGGACAGGAGCATTTGTTTTCGGCCAAGTTTGCCTGCCCCCTGTGCAGCTATTCGTTGCAGGAGCTGGAGCCCCGGCTATTCTCCTTCAACAACCCGATGGGCGCCTGCCCCAAGTGTGATGGCCTCGGCCAAATCAGTTTCTTCGATCCCAAGCGCGTAGTCGCCTTTCCACACCTGTCACTAGCCGCTGGCTCCATCAAGGGCTGGGATAGACGCAACCAGTTCTATTTCCAGATGCTGCAGAGTCTGGCCGAACACTATGGTTTCAATCTTGACACCACGTTCGAAGAACTATCAGCTGAAGTTCAGGACGTGATATTGAATGGCAGCGGCAAGGAGCAAATTTCCTTTCGCTACCTGAACGAGCGTGGCAGTCACTACCAGAAGAGCCACCCGTTTGAAGGCATCCTGCATAATCTGGAACGGCGCTACCACGAAACCGAATCGGTCATGGTGCGCGAGGAACTGGCCAAATACCTCAATTCCTGCTCCTGTCCTGAATGCGGCGGTACGCGTTTGCGCACGGAAGCGCGCCACGTGCGCCTCGGTGGCAGCAACATCCACCATGTCTGCGAAATGCCATTGAAGCATACGCTCACTTTCTTTGACAGCCTTCACCTGTCTGGTCAGAAGCTCGCCATCGCCGACAAGATCGTGCAGGAAATCATCAACCGTTTGCGCTTCCTGACTAACGTCGGCCTGGATTATCTGTCGCTGTCTCGTTCGGCTGAAACCCTGTCCGGCGGCGAAGCACAGCGCATCCGTCTGGCCTCCCAAATCGGCTCGGGACTCACCGGCGTGATGTATGTGCTGGACGAACCTTCCATTGGTCTGCATCAGCGTGATAATGACCGCCTGCTGGAAACCTTGCGTCGCCTGCGTGACATCGGCAACACCGTCATCGTAGTCGAGCATGATCAGGACGCCATCCTCGCCGCCGATTACGTGGTTGATATCGGGCCCGGAGCCGGCGAACACGGCGGCAACATTGTGGCCCAAGGCACGCCACAGCAGGTCAAGGACAATCCTGACTCGTTGACCGGTCAGTACCTCTCAGGCAGACGCCGCATCGCCATCCCCGTTCAGCGCCATGCGCCGGACCCCAAACGCTGGCTGACCATCACCAATGCCCACGGCAACAACCTGAAAGGTGTTTCGCTACGCTTGCCGGTCGGCCTCATGACCTGCATTACTGGCGTATCCGGCTCCGGCAAATCAACGCTGGTCAACGACACCCTGTACCGCAGTGTTGCGCGCCACCTGTACGGTAGCAGCACGGAACCAGCACCTTTTGACGCCATCATCGGCCTTGAATTTTTCGATAAGGTGGTGGATGTCGACCAAAGCCCCATCGGCCGCACGCCGCGCTCCAATCCTGCCACCTATACAGGCCTCTTTACCCCGATACGGGAAATGTTTGCCGGCGTACCGGAGTCCCGTATACGCGGCTATGGCCCCGGACGTTATTCATTCAACGTCAAGGGTGGGCGCTGCGAGTCATGCCAGGGCGACGGCGTGATCCGCGTGGAAATGCACTTTTTGCCTGATGTCTACGTGCCGTGCGACGTCTGTCATGGCCACCGCTACAACCGTGAAACCTTGGAAATTCAGTACAAAGGCAAAAATATCCGTGAAGTGCTGGAAATGACGGTGGAACAGGCGCACGCTTTCTTCCAGGCCGTACCGGTGGTGGCACGCAAGCTGCAAACCCTGCTCGACGTTGGCCTCGGTTACATCACGCTGGGCCAGTCCGCCACCACTCTTTCCGGTGGCGAGGCACAGCGCGTCAAGCTGGCGCTGGAACTTTCCAAACGTGATACCGGTCGCACTCTCTATATTTTGGACGAACCCACCACCGGTCTCCATTTTGCCGACATTCAGCTATTGCTCGATGTACTGCACCGGCTACGTGATCATGGCAACACCGTTGCCATCATCGAGCACAATCTGGATGTGATCAAGACTGCTGACTGGGTAGTTGACCTGGGACCTGAAGGCGGTGACGGCGGCGGATTGATCATCGCCGAAGGCACGCCGGAGACCATCGCGGCAAACCCGAAGAGCTTCACCGGCAGCTATCTTAAAACCATGCTTTAACACTCTAAGCGAGTTGCCAATTATGCGTGTACTGATTGTGGAAGATGACCCGACCTTGGCAGATGGCCTGAATCATTCCCTGTCCAAGGTTGGTTATGCAGTGGATTGTGCCCGCCATGGTGAAGAGGCTGATGCCATGCTAGTCGGACAGACTTATGATCTGGTCATTCTGGATCTTGGCTTACCTAAACTGAATGGATTCGAGGTGCTGTCACGCCTGCGCAGACGTGGCAGTCAGGTGCCGGTTCTGATACTGACGGCGCGCGACGCCGTACAGGACCGCGTCAAAGGACTGGATCTGGGTGCCGACGACTATATCGTCAAACCCTTCGAACTCGCAGAACTGGAAGCACGTGCCCGAGCCCTGCTAAGACGCGGACAATTTGGAGCCAGCGCGCAACTTAGTTTTGGCCAATTAACACTGGACACCGCTGGACGCCGGGTGACGCTTGCTGGGCAAGCACTAGAACTTTCCGCCCGCGAACTAGCCGTGCTTGAAATATTCATGCTGCGAGCCGGCAAAGTAGTCAACAAGGAGCATATCCTTGAGCGCCTGTGCAACTGGGATGAAGATATCGGCGACAACGCTATCGAAGTCTACGTGCACAGACTGCGCAAAAAAATGGAACCCTCGGATATCCGCATTCGCACCATACGCGGCCTCGGCTATCTGCTGGAACAGATACAGGAACCGGCATGATTTCATTGCGCCGCAAGCTGCTGTTCAAACTGCTTGCCCCTTTGCTGCCTTTACTGCTGATCGGGGTGGCGGCGGCCTTTTACATGGCAAATCATTATGCCAGTCTGGCCTATGACCGTTCCTTGTTCCGGGCAGCTCTGGCTCTCGCAGACCAGGTGGAAGTAGTGGCAGGGGACGTCACCGTAGATTTGCCCCAAGCCGCCTTCGACATGTTGGAATATGACAAAGACGACTGGATCTATTACAAGGTCAGCGGCTCTCACGGCGAGTTTGTTACCGGCTATCCAGAATTGCCGATACCACCTATTGTCAAACCGGTCGCCGGGCAACATTACTACTATACGGCGCAATTGGACGGCAAGGAAATCAGTGTTGCCGTGTTCTACTTATCGCTCAAGGGCACTAGCGCCAATGGCGTAGCAGTCATTCAGGTCGCAGAAACAACGTCGAAACGCCAGAGCATGGTCAACGAAATCATGATCGGCATGGTGTTACCGCAATTACTGATGGTCGTGATCGCCGCCATGATGGTCTGGCGCGGGGTTGGCCGGGGCTTGGCACCGCTCGACTCGCTGCGTGAAGAAATCACTTCACGTTCTGACCGCGATCTGGCCCCTCTCAACGTCGCCGATTCCCCTAAAGAGGTGCAGCCCATGGTGGAAGCCATGAACGACCTGATGTCACGACTCGAACACACCTTGAAACAGCAGCAGAGATTTGTTGCGGATGCTTCCCACCAATTACGTACACCGCTGGCTGGACTGAAAACCCAGGCCGAGATCGCGCTACGTGAACAGCAGGATCCGGAGCAGGTCAGGCATGCCTTGCAACACATATTAACCAGCAGCGACAACCTGTCGCATCTCATTGCACAATTACTAACACTCGCGCGCATTGATCCCAAAGCCACGGTTTCTTTGCAAATGGATCCGATAGATCTGGAACAGTTGACGCGGGAAATCACAGCCAGTTGGGTCCCCAACGCCCTGGCAAAGCGCATCGATCTAGGCTTTGAAGCGCAGGAAGAAAACTATCTGATCGCTGGCGATGCCATTCTGCTACGCGAATTGATCATCAATCTGATCGATAACGCCATTCGCTACACGCCGATGGATGGCCTTGTGACCATCAGCTTACAAGCAGTCGATTCAGAGGTTGAGCTGTGCGTCGAAGACAATGGACCTGGCATCCCGCCAGAAAAGCGCGAGCGCGTTTTCGAACGCTTCTATCGCATCCTGGGTACAGGCGAGGACGGTTGCGGACTTGGATTGGCCATCGTACGGGAAATTGCAGCGAGGCATGGTGCTACGATGCAAATTAAGGATAGCAGACATGGCACAGGCGTTCGCATGTGCATAAGATTTCCCGCCCGCATCGAATTTGCCTGATCAGACTGAGTCCATTGAAGTGTTAATTTCAGTTGACTCTCAAGTTCTTAGCTATTGGAATATATGCGGGAGTGATTTCTAGCGCCCGTATTCCTGGTTAGGGCATCCACTTGTCTGATTCTTCGATTCTCTACCATGATTAACCTCAGTATTTCATTTCTTGCATCTTCGTCAAAGTCGGATTCATCTATTGAATTTGATGGTTTTTCAAAACTTGAATTTACGGATCTCAATTTCCACCCCATGAAAAAATTAGTGGTTCGTCAATTTTCCTAATTACCGCAGTAGTTAAGAATGCGCTCATTAACCCGGCAAGATATTGCTGAAGTTGGGTTCGTGGGTGGCAGCTATTGCCGCTATTGATGCCAGATACGCAGAACAGAATCCAGATTATTCGCATGACTGCTCATGTTTTGCCCCACCCGAGTTATTCGTGTAGATTCGACAGCAATTATCGTGCCTGTATATTCCGGGCTTTCTGATCACGCCACAGTAAAATGAGGATGGTTTTAATTGTGGTTAATTCGAACCAATATTCTAAAAGCATCCCAAACCGATGCCCCAACAACAACCTAAGTTGCTAATAATGTTGAATTAGTGGACTATCTTGATGACCATCAGGAGAAATGTATGAGCAGAATGTTTAACCCGGCCCATCCAAGTGAGGTGTACGGGAGTGGATAGGCGAGTTTAATATCCTCACCAATTAAAGGCGGCGCTTTAACTCCTCGTACACATCATCACGAGAAGCGACTGAAAGTATGGTGACTAGCGTCGCCACATCATCCACATAGGTGATCAGTCGAAACTGTGGTGTGGTGATTTTAATTTTGTAACAATTCGGCAAATCACGGATTGCATCCTTGCTTACTCTGGGAATCATCAACCGTTCTTTTGCCAGTTTGTCCTTGAAGCGCTTTTTGATACTACCGTCCAAATGTCCCCACTCTCGTTCCGCTTCGGGGTGAATGGCCAACTCATAGGTCATCAAGGCTGATCTTACGAGCAAGACTCAACGAAGATAGTCTAGACTTGGCGCGATCCTCAGCAACTCGATCAGCGACCAAAAATGAACGTGGCAATATGAAAGCTGAATACGATTTTTCTAACGCAAAAAGAGCCAAAGATGTGCCCCACCTTGTCAAGCTTCAAGCTGCCGCAGCAAAGGGAAAGACGCGCGTAACAATGTATCTGGATGATAGCGTGTTGGACGCCTTTCGGTCACGCGCCCAAGTTGAAGGTAAGGGCGACCAGACTTTGATTAACGACACACTAAAGCAATCCGTTATCACCCATGATGAACCCATGACCGAAGAAACTTTGCGGCGTGTCATCAGAGAAGAACTTCGCGCTACTTGACGTTGCATCCAATACAAATCCTATAACCACAACGAAACAGGCTGGCTTTCTGAGCACACGCCTGCTAGAAGAACAAATCAATTCAAATGTCATATGGTAAACTTCAGCCATAGTTGGACTTCATAAGGTTAATTTCACTGATTAGTTTGTCACGAAGGATTTGAGGTTCAACCACCCGAACGTCTGATCCGTGTTTCAAGATGTCCATGATCAGTTCCCGGTCGTCGTTATAAGGAACCTTGAGTTCGTACCTTCCATCCGGTAAGAATTTCCCTTTTTGTTGCGGGTGCCAACGTTCGTCAGCCACCCAACGTGCACGTTCGGCACTGAAATGCAGTGTGGCCCAATGCACTTTCTGACCTGAAAAAATACCATAGCCAGAACCAAGCACTTCGTTGAGTTTTTTCTCCGAGATGTCCTCAGATTTTTTCTCAAGCAACTCTACCCGCTGGATGGCATCCACCGAGAAATTGCGAATGCCGTTGCGCAGATGGCACCAGGCGTCCAGATACCAGTTGTCGCGGTAATAAACCAGACGCTGTGGCGAGACTTCGCGCCGCGTCAGGTCATCTGTACCGCGCGCATGGTAATCAATCACCAGGCGTTTACGACGCAGCAGGGCGGATCCCACGGCCTGAAAATGGTCGAGGTGGAATTGGCGGGCACCGACGGTTTCGACCTTGATGCGCTTCTGCACCTCGCTGATTTCGCTCTCTTCACGCCCGAGAATTGCAGTCAGTCGCGACAGCAATGGCTGGATGTGCGGCCCCAGCAGACCGCCGGTATCCAGATTGGCCAGCAAATGTTGCATCGTGAGCAGCGCATGGATTTCCTCTGCAGAAAACCACAGTCCCGGCAACTCATACTGGTTTCCAGGAAGTTGGGCCGCCTTATCAAATCGATAGCCGTTCAATTCCCGATCGAAAATGATCGGCGCGTTGAGGCGGTCACGCATGAAGGCAAGGTCGCGCTTCAGAGTGGCGCGCGAAACTTCAAGTCGTTCCTGCAACTCGACGAAGGGCACGAATTTCCGGCCGGATAACATCTGATCGATCATGTGGATGCGTTCGTACATGCTCATTATTATCTTCTCCTATAGGATCATCCCGTGAGCCTCTAGCTTGTCACAATGTCTCCGAAACATCAAACAGGAGAGACGACATGAACGAACCCACCATCACCACCCGTAGCGGCAAGCAAGTCAGCTTGCTCAATCCCAAACCTGAGCAGATCGATATTGGCGATATCGCCCATGGCCTCGCCTATCAGTGTCGTTTCAATGGACAGACCTCACGTTTTTACTCTATCGCCCAACACAGCATGATGGTCGCGTCGATGCTGCCGGATGCTCTGAAACTGGCAGGCTTGTTTCATGATGCGGCTGAAGCCTATGTCGGCGATGTAGTCCAGCCACTCAAGGCGTTGTTACCTGATTTCCTGGCCATTGAGCATCGGATTACCTTTGCCATCGGCTATCGTCTGGGGATCAACCTCGACCATCATCCTGATGTTAAACGCGCCGACCTCATCGCGTTGGCTACTGAGAAACGGGATCTTCTGCCAAGGGAGCGCGGCGAATGGGAAATTCTGAAGGGAATTAGACCGCTTAACAGGTTTACCCTGCCGATGTCGCCGGAACAGGCGGAAGCCGCGTTCATGCGAACCTTCATTACGTTACGAGCGGCAAGATTGCAGAAATCCTGGGGAATTCCTGTTCAATCAGGGTTAAGAATGGCTGCTTGATTTTATGGATTGGAAACAAAACCTTGCTAGATCAATGGGCGTGTTCTTCTTTATGACTGCCTGAGCTGCAAGATATTTATCAGGGCTCCATCACAGGGTCACTCCATGAGCCTGGCATTATCTAACATTGCAATTCGATCATCAGTGAATGAGGTGACGGCAATGAATGCACATCAGGAAATCCGCAGCATGTTGACTGATCACGCAATCATGCGTGCTCAGCAACGTGGGTTCAGGGTTGAAGAGTTGGAAATGGTAGCAGTAAGGCACTTGCCGGCGCGGCACGTGAACTGGGCGTCGAGCATCATGCCGTCAACTTGTCGGCCGGCATTCACGTCGATGGCGCCTGGCATGTACAGAACGTCAATGCTTATCACAGCCGGCTCAAAGCCTGGGT
>CAIJXJ010000206.1 GCA_903824575.1 uncultured Methylobacillus sp. | reverse complement strand
TAGCAGGAACCTCAACTCTTTCACCAGTCTTCGGATTCCGCCCACGCCTTGCCGGTCGAACATTCACCTTAAACGACCCGAATCCTCGAATCTCGACGCGGCCACCGTAGGCTAGCTGATCCGAAATCCTGTTTAGAATGGCCAGAACTGATGTTTCGGCGTCAGCGAGAGAGAGCTGAGAGAAACGTGCTGCAAGCTTTGATATGAGTTCAGAACGGATCATTGAATGCGAACAATATCTATATTTCACAATAGGTTAACACATTAATCATGCTAACTGTCCGACAAGAAATGTTTGAAAGACACTTCAATCACTTGCCGGTCGGTGACAAGACCGCACGTCTGGCCGGTTATTCCGAAAGAACAACACGTCAGATGGTCTGTGAGTATTGAAGAACTGTTGGCAATTCAGATGGTAGGGTGGTGAGGACAAAAAAACGCCCTCACCAAAAATGGATGAAAACAATCAAGGTAATCGGCTAATGGTCAAACACGACTTATCAATTGGTACCTGGCACCGCCCAGGTAACTTTTGAAACCCGTGGTCAGTGTGACAGCAAGGGTTTTGGCCGATAACTGCATGCCATCATCAGACTCGGAAAGTGTTTACGACTTTAATTACTTGTTTACAACTTTAATGTATTGTTTACGACTTTAATGTATTAGAACAAAAGAAACCATTTTATTTCACCAATTTGCTATGACGAATGGAATAGCTGAAATACACGATCAGGCCAATAGTCAGCCAGACCAGGAAACGTAACCAAGTGGCGTGTGGCAGAAAGCTCATCAGCCCGCCGCAGGAAATCATGCCTAGCAGAGGGAACAGAGGGTTGAGCGGGTTTTTGAAGGGGCGATGTAGTTGCGGTTGGCGGATGCGAAGCACGATCACGCCGAAACAGACCAACACGAAAGCCGCCAACGTGCCGATATTCACCAGTTCGGCCAAGGCTCCCAGCGGGAACATGCCGGCCGCCAGCGCCATGATGATGCCGGTAATCACGATCACCCGTACCGGCGTCTGCGTCTGCGGATTGACCTTGGACAGGAATGGCGACAGCAAACCATCGCGTGACATGGCGAGAATGATACGGGTCAGACCATAGTAAAGAACCAGCATGACCGTGGTCAGGCCCGCAATGACACCGGTAGAAACCAGAGCAGACGCCCAGTTGTAGCCCAGCAGTTTCAAGGCATGCGCGACTGGCGAGGAAACACCGAGCTGAGTGTAGGGCACGATACCGGTCAAAAGGCCTGCCACGATGATGTAGATGATGGTGCAGAACGCCAATGAGGCAATGATGCCAATCGGCACATCACGCTGCGGGTCTTTCGCTTCCTCCACGGCAGTGGAGACGGCATCGAAACCGACATAGGCAAAAAACACCAGAGAGGCGCCTGCCAGCACCCCTGTCGTCTTGCCATCGGGCAAGGTATTGAACCATCCATAGGGCATGAACGGATGCCAGTTTTCAGGATGCACATTGAATGCCGCGATGCTGACAAACACCGTAATAGTCAGCAGTTTGATGAATACCATGCCGGTATTGAGTTGCGCGCTCTGCTTGACGCCTATGATCAGCATGCCCATCAGGATCAGGATGATGGCCGTTGCCGGCAGGTTGATGATGCCGCCCAACTGTGGTGAGTGAGTCAGCGCGTCGGGCAAGGCCATGTCCATGGCAGACAGCGCATTATTGAAATATCCCGACCAGCCATTCGCCACCGCCGCTACTGAAACGCTGTATTCGAGTAACAGGATCCAGCCTATCATCCAGGCGACGATCTCGCCGAACGCCACATAACTATAGCCATAGGCACTGCCGCAGCCACCCACCGCCGCCGCCATCTCGGCATAGGCCAGAGCGGCGAAGGCGCAGGACACACCCGAAATCACGAACGACAACACTACCGCAGGCCCCGCCTGATTGGCCGCGGCAATGCCGGTCAAAACGAAGATGCCGGTGCCGATGATGGCGCCGATGCCAAGCAGGGTAAGATCGAACGCCGACAGGCACTTCTTCAGGCCGGAGGACTCTGTTGTGCCGTCTGCGGCGATCGGCTTGGTACGGAAGATGGATAGCGCCATGATTGTGCTCTTCTGATATTCAGGTAGCGCAGGCGGCCTCGCCTGCAATAAAAAGTCATTTCGCCACAGCAGGCGAGGCCGCCTGCGCTACGTAGTGAGTACCCTTGGGGTGCGCTACGTAGTAATAAGCATGATCTTGGTCGTGTACGACCTTAGATGCTGCTTAGTGGCTTCATCAGTACCCTTGGGATGCGCAACTTCGCTACCATAGCAAATCAGGGAACTGCCAGCCAGTCTTTTGCAATCAGAAAGTCGGTGTACAACTTCGCCTCTTCAGAGCCTGCTTCCGGCTGCCAGTCGTAGCGCCATTTGACGATGGGTGGCAAGGACATCAAGATGGACTCGGTGCGGCCACCCGATTGCAGGCCGAACAGCGTGCCACGGTCATAGACCAAATTGAATTCCACGTAACGACCGCGCCGGTAGGCCTGGAAATCACGCTCACGCTCACCATATTCGCAATCCTTACGACGTTGCAGCAACGGCAGATAGGCATGCAGAAACGCGTCTCCCACACTTTTTACCATGGCAAAACTCTGTTCGAAACCTGGCTCATGAAAATCGTCAAAGAAAATGCCGCCGATGCCACGCGGCTCCTTGCGGTGCTTGAGATAGAAATAATCGTCACACCACTGCTTGAAATGCGGATGTAACGACTCGCCATACGGCGCCAGAGCCTGCTGGCAGGTACGGTGAAAATGCCGGGCGTCCTCCGCATAGCCGTAATAGGGCGTGAGATCCATGCCGCCGCCGAACCACCACACCGGCTCCTCATTCGCTTTTTTCGCCATGAAGCAACGCACATTCATGTGCACCGTCGGCGCGTAAGGGTTGCGCGGGTGCAGCACCAGCGACAGGCCGGCGGCCTCAAAGCTACGCCCGGCCAACTCTGGCCTCCCGGCGCTGGCAGAAGGCGGCAAGCGGTCGCCCGTGACATGAGAAAAATTAACGCCGCCACGCTCCAGCACGCCGCCTTCCTCGATCACGCAACTGACCCCGCCGCCACCTTCCGGGCGCTGCCAGGAATCATGCATGAAATTCTGGCCGTCAGCCATTTGCAGCGCCTCAACAATGCGACTCTGCAAATCGGCGAAATAGTCTTTTACCGCTTCAAAATCCATAAGTTTACTTTCTGATAAGCTCGCCGCTGGCGAGGTGCTGTATGGTGGAGGGACGGGGCCGGGCGCCGATACGTCCGGGAATAACCAATACCCGGCGGCCGAACAAGCGCCGGCATTCCGCAGCGGTACGTGCCGGCTTGCCTCCGCTCAGGTTGGCACTGGTGGAAACCAGAGCGATGCCAAGCAAGCGGCACAGACCGGCTGCCACAGGATGCGCTGTCACACGCACCGCAATCGTATCAAAGGCTCCACACAACCAAGGCGGACAATCAGCTGCGGCTGCGGCCAGCCAGGTATGAGGGCCAGGCCAGAGAGCATGCATGCGGCGTTGCAAAGCAGGCGACAAGGCGGCCAGATAGGGGCGCAACTGGCGAGGAGATGAGGCAATCAGAATCAGACCCTTGGACCTGCTGCGCCGCTTCAACTGCAGCAGACGCCGGATGGCGAGGGGATTACGTGGATCGCATCCCAGCCCGAAGCAGGACTCGGTCGGGTAGGCAATGACACCGCCCTGCCTGATGTGTCGCCGAATGCGCCAGACATTCATCGATAATTAAAAATCGGCCTGAACTATTTTTTTGACTGGCCCGCTCATCCTTTGACTGCGCGCCAGCCGATGTCACGGCGCATCTGGCGGCCGGCGAAATGAATGCCTTCGGCAATCTGGTAGGCATGCGTTTGTGCATACTTGACCGTGTCTCCCAGTGCCGTCACGCACAGCACCCGTCCACCACTCGTAACCACCTGACCATCTTTAAGCGTGGAACCGGCATGAAACACATGTGCATCCGGCAAGTCGCCGGGCAGCCCAGTAATGACATCTCCCGTACGCGGTGTATCGGGGTAATTGGCCGACGCCATGACGATGCCGAGAGCGGTGCGCCTATCCCACTCTGCTTCAACCTTATCCAGCGTGCCATTGACTGCGTGCTCTAGCAGGGTCAGCAGATCACTCTTCAGGCGCAACAGGATAGGCTGGGTTTCCGGGTCGCCCATGCGGCAGTTGAATTCCAACGTTTTCAAGCCACCGTTCTTGTCTATCATCAATCCGGCATAGAGGAAGCCGGTATAGCGAATGCCATCCTTTGCCATGCCCTTGATGGTGGGACGGATGATCTCGCGCATCGCCTTGGCATGAATGTCCGGTGTCACCACCGGGGCTGGCGAATATGCGCCCATGCCGCCGGTATTGGGACCAAGGTCACCATCTTGCAGCCGCTTGTGATCCTGGCTGGTTGCGAGGGGAAGAATATGTTCACCATCACACATCACGATGAAGCTGGCTTCCTCGCCAGTCAGAAACTCCTCAATCACGACACGCGCACCTGCCGCTCCCAGCTTGTTCTCGGCCAGCATCATGTCAATGGCGTCATGGGCGTCAGTTTCATTCATGGCGACCACCACGCCCTTGCCGGCAGCCAGGCCATCTGCCTTAATGACGATGGGGGCTCCCTGCGCCTTGACGTAATCATGCGCCAGCGCCGCATCGGAAAAAGTGGCATAGGCTGCAGTTGGGATGCCGTGGCGCAACATGAAGGCCTTGGCAAAATCCTTGGAGGATTCAAGCTGCGCCGCCGCCTTGGTTGGACCGAAGATCTTGAGTCCGGCAGCCATGAAGGCATTGACCACGCCCTGGGACAGAGGTGCTTCCGGGCCCACCACGGTGAGCGCAATGCTTTCATCCTGCGCGAACTTGAGCAAATCCGGAATGGCGGTGATGTTCACATTGACCATGTCCGGATCAAGCGCGGTACCAGCATTGCCGGGAGCCACATAGACGCGCGTCACCCTGACGCTTTGTGCCAGCTTCCAGGCCAGCGCATGCTCGCGCCCGCCGTTACCGATGACCAGAATTTTCATGCTTCAAACCCCGTGGTTCAAATCAATGACGGAAATGCCGTACGCCGGTCAGGACCATGGCCAGGCCGTGTTCGTTGGCAGCGGCGATCACTTCTTCGTCACGCATGCTGCCACCGGGCTGAATCACACACAAGGCGCCAGCTTCCGCCAGCACATCAACGCCATCACGGAACGGGAAGAAGGCATCTGACGCCACCACGGAGCCCTTGAGAGACAGCCCGGCATTAGCGGCCTTGAGTGCAGCGATGCGCGTGCTGTCCACACGGCTCATCTGGCCGGCACCGACGCCCAATGTCACGCCACCACCACAGAATACGATGGCATTAGATTTCACATATTTGGCCACACGCCAGGCGAACAACAAATCCTGCATTTGTTGCGGCGTTGGTTGCTGTTGGGTGACGATCTTCAGGTCGGCAAGGGTGATTTCGTGATTGTCTGCCGTCTGCAACAACAGACCGGAACCGACACGCTTGGAGTCCATGAAATTGCGGCCATTTTGCCACGCGTTATTGCCAGTTGGCGGCAGGGGAATCTTGAGGACGCGCACATTCGCCTTCGCCTTGAAAATTGCCAACGCATCCTCTGTGAAATCAGGCGCAATCAGCACTTCCACGAACTGTTTCGAAACCGCCTCGGCGGTAGCCGCATCGACGATGCTGTTGAACGCGATGATGCCGCCAAAGGCCGAGCTAGGATCGGTCTTAAAGGCTTGCAAATAGGCGTCCTTGGCGGTTGAACCCAGCGCCACGCCGCACGGATTGGCATGCTTAACGATGACGCACGCCGTGCTGTCGAAGCTCTTGACACACTCCCAAGCGGCGTCACTATCGGCAATGTTGTTATAGGACAACTCCTTGCCCTGCAATTGCTGCGCCGTCACCAACGAACCGGGCGCGGGTGACAAGTCACGATAGAACGCTGCCTGCTGATGCGGATTTTCACCATAGCGCAAGTCCTGCAGCTTGACGAAGTGTCCGTTGATCTGAGCCGGGAACGGATTGCGCGAGCCGTCCGCGTTAAAAGAGGACAGGTAATCGCTAATCGCACCATCGTAATTGCTGATGCGGTTAAAAGCGGCAACGGACAGTGCAAAGCGCGTGGCACGGCTGACCGCGCCGCTGGTGCTTTGCATTTCCGCCACGACATCGGCGTATTGGGCAGCCGAAGTCAGCACCGCGACATCATTCCAGTTTTTGGCGGCTGAACGCACCATGGCTGGTCCGCCGATATCGATATTCTCGATCGCCTCCTCCAGGGTACAGCCAGGTTTGGCCACGGTGGCCTCGAACGGGTAAAGATTGACCACTACCATGTCGATGGGCGGAATGCTGGCGCCTTTCATGGCGGCCACATGTTCCGGCAAATCACGTCGCCCGAGAATGCCCCCATGCACCTTGGGATGCAGGGTCTTCACGCGTCCATCGAGCATTTCCGGGAAAGCCGTATAGTCACTGACCTCAACCACCGGCACATTATTGTCGCGGAACAGCTTGGCGGTGCCGCCGGTGGACAGGATTTCGACCCCAAACCCCGCCAGAGTACGCGCGAATTCGAGGATACCGTCTTTATCGGATACGCTGATCAGCGCACGTTTGATGATAGTCATGTTGGAACTTACCTGAAAGAATCGATTTGTTTTTACTGGAAGCCGTGCTGCTTGAGTTTCTTGCGCAAGGTGTTGCGGTTGAGCCCCAGGATTTCTGCCGCACGACTCTGGTTACCACTGGCGTGATTAAGCACATATTCCAGCAATGGCTTTTCAACGCAATTGAGCAGCATGTCATAGACAGCATGCGGCGGCTCGCCATCCAAATCCCTGAAATAGGTTTCCAGCGAAGCACGCACGCATGCAGCCAGATCGTTCTCTCGACTCATCCCCATTATGCCGCCAGCGCCTCCTCTTGATCCTGTTCAACGTATTGCAGGTGTTGCCCCAGTTCTTGCTGATGGTGGAAGAATTCATTGACCGCCTGCAATTGCGTAGCCACGTCCGGCAACTGATTCATGGCATGTCGAAAATGGGCGGAACCGACCAGCCCCTTGGTGTACCAGGAGATATGCTTGCGCGCCACGCGCACACCGGCTTCAAAGCCATAAAACTCGTACAGATCATTCAGATGATCCAGTAGCACCCTATGGATTTCGGCCACTTCCGGTGGCGGCAGAGGGGTGCCAGTCGCAAGATAATGCGCAATCTCGCGGAATATCCAAGGCCGCCCCTGCGCTGCACGGCCAATCATGATGCCGTCTGCACCGGTCAGGGTCAGCACCTGCCTTGCCTTTTCCGGCGTGGTGATGTCGCCATTGGCAATGATGGGAATACGCACCGATTGTTTCACGGCGGCAATCAGGTCATATTGCGCTTCGCCGGTGTAGGCCTGGCAGCGTGTGCGGCCATGGATAGCCAGAGCGGCAATGCCGCTTTGCTCGGCAATACGGGCCACCAGCAGCACGTTCTTGTTGGCATGATCCCAACCCAGGCGGGTCTTGAGCGTCACCGGCACCCCGGGCACGGCCTGCACCACCGCCTCCAGAATGCGCGCCACCAGGGGTTCATCGCGCAACAGGGCAGAACCTGCCATCACATTGCAGATCTTCTTGGCCGGACAACCCATGTTGATATCGATGATCTGAGCACCATTATCTACGTTATAACGCGCGGCCTGAGCCAGCATCAAGGGATCGGCACCGGCAATCTGCACCGACTTGGGTTCACTTTCCCCCTCGTGGTTAGCACGACGAAGCGTTTTCTGGGAGCCGTACAGCAGCGAATTGGAAGTCACCATCTCGCTCACCGCCATGCCCGCGCCCAAGCGCTTGCACAACTGGCGGAACGGCCGGTCTGTCACACCCGCCATGGGAGCGACAATCAGGTTATTTTTCAGCTTGTATGGACCAATTTGCAAGGGGAAACCGCTATGTTCGTTCGGATAAAGCTGCTCATTTTATATGCAATCCGCCCCATCGCCTAGTCAATTGAAGCAGGATTTAGTCGCTAGTCACTAGCAGCTAATATCTAACGACTACCGTTTATACGGGCACGACTGTTTGTTGCAGTCCGCATAGATATAAAGCGAGTGATCATGAATGGTGAAGCCTCGCGCGCTGGCAGCATTTTTCTGACGCTGTTCGATTTCCTCGTCGTAGAACTCCTCCACCCGATCGCACTGCAGACAAACGATGTGATCATGATGCCCGCCCTGATTGAGCTCGAACACCGCCTTATCGCTCTCGAAACGATGGCGCATCAGCAAACCAGCCTGCTCGAACTGGGTCAGCACGCGGTAAACGGTGGCGAGCCCCACATCCTCGCCACTGGCCAGCAGCAGGCGATAAACATCTTCCGCCGCGAGATGCCGTTGCGCGCTATTCTCGAACAGACTAAGCACCTTGAGGCGCGGCAGCGTGGTCTTGAGGCCAACATTCTTGAGATTGCGCGGATCACTCATGTTGTGTCTGGGATGGTCTAGGTCATGTTATATTAGCGCACATTCGTTCCGTACTGAAATAGGCTCCAAATGCGTAAAGCAATACTTCTCCCGGCTATCTTCCTGACCGCCTGCTCCAGCTATCCCGAAAGCCTGCCCACGATCCATCCCTACAAAATGGATATCCAGCAGGGCAACGTCGTGACTTCCAAGATGATGCTGCAATTACGTCCTGGCATGACGCGCGCCCAGGTGCGCTACGTCATGGGAACGCCCTTGATTGCCGACAGCTTCCATGCCGACCGCTGGGACTACCTGTACCGCATGATGAAAGACGGCCACGTCGTCGAACAGCGCCGCGTCATTCTTGATTTCGAGGATGACAAGCTCAAGCGCGTTCGAGGCGACGTGGTGGCCGCAAGCACTGACGCCAGCGCACCGGCACAACAACCGGGCAGCCATGAACCCATTACGCTCAAGCCTGCCAATGGCACCCCGCCCAAAGAGAAAGGCATACTGGACAAACTCAAGTTCTGGAATGGCGACAGCGAAAAAACACCAGTCAAACAGGAACAACCAGTCAGCGATGAAAAATTGCAAGCCTTGCCACCGTTGCTGGGGGCGCCGGGCGAAACGCCTGTAATAGCGGCACCCAAGGCAGAAATCCCCCGATCAATCGTGACGCCAGCCCCCAAAAGGGAAGAGAAAGGCCTGCTGGACAAGCTTAAATTCTGGAACAAGGACGAACCTCAGAAACCCGTAAAGCCAGCAACTGGACAAGCCGCAGCGCCGCAAGCGCACCAACTGCCAGCCATCGGCGACGAAAAACCAGTGCCACTGCCACCTCTGATGGAACCGCAAGCGCCAGAACCGGCCGCCCCCGTGCCACCAACTAAACCCGCGACTGCGCCAGTCCCCGCTGCGAAATCAGAGCCGCAACCCAAGGCCACGCCGATACCGAAGCCGGAGAAAAAACCCGTAGCCGCACCTGCAGAACCCAAGCCGGCACCAAAGCCTGCGGTAGAACTGCCGCGCGAGGAAGACCCGAGCTACTTCGACAAACTGCTGGAAAAGATCGGCTTTTAGGGACGCACTGATGCGCCGGGCGTGCGGCACTGAAGATCTTGTAGGGCGGATTGGATTAATCCGCCGTAATTTTCATCCTGCGGCGCAATGCGCTCAGTCCTCGATTGAACTCAGGACAAGCTTATTACGCCCGACTTATTGAGTTTTTAACATGCAGAACATCATCATTGCCGGAAGCTCAGGACGCATGGGTCACTCCCTGCTGGAAGCCACCATCCAGGACCCGGACCTGACACTGCACGCCGCGCTAGACCGCGCCGATTGCCCTCAACTTGGCCGCGATGCCGGCGAACTATTCGGCGCACCCTGCGCCGTCAAAATCAGCACAGACCTGGCAACCGCCCTGACCGGCGCACACGTGCTGATCGACTTCACCCGACCAGAACCCAGTCTGATCTACCTTGAAGCCTGCCGCCTGGCCGGTGTTGGCATGGTAATTGGCACCACCGGCTTCACGCCTGCACAAAGGGAAGTCATCAAAATTGCGGCCCAAGACATCCCGGTCGTATTCGCCCCCAACATGAGCGTCGGCGTCACCCTTCTGATCAATCTGGTGCAGTCTGCGGCAAAAGTTTTGGCGACAGGCTACGACATCGAGATCATTGAGGCCCACCATCGACACAAGGTGGACGCACCCTCCGGCACCGCACTGCGCCTGGGTGAAGCCGCCGCCGCCGCGCTTGGCCATGACCTTTCAAGCTGTGCCATCTATGGCCGCGAAGGCGTCACTGGCGAACGCGACCCCTCCACCATTGGCTTTGCCACCGTGCGCGGGGGAGATATCGTCGGTGACCACACCGTGCTGTTCGCCGGCATCGGCGAGCGCGTAGAACTGACCCACAAGGCCAGCAGTCGCGGCACCTTTGCACTGGGTGCGCTACGCGCTGCAAAATTCCTGGCAGACAAGAAATCAGGCCTGTATGACATGCAGGATGTGCTTGGATTGAGGCCTAGTGCGTAAGATCGAGTTCGTTGCCGACTCGGGTCCGATAGGCTATAATCGACGGTATTAAAAAGCGGGATGGGCAGTCGCCCGTCCCGCTTTGCACATCCGCCAGGTGAGCATTAAAAACAACATAATTACAAGGAGTTAGGCGTGCCACAATCCCCGTCAGCCATCCTCGTGCTTGCCGATGGAACTGTATTTCGTGGCACTTCCATTGGTGCTGCCGGACACACCATCGGGGAGGTCGTTTTCAATACGGCCATGACCGGTTATCAGGAAATCCTGACCGATCCCTCCTACACCGAACAAATCGTCACCCTCACCTATCCCCACATCGGCAACACCGGCGTGAACCCGGAGGATGTTGAATCCGACAAGGTGCATGCTGCCGGCCTCATCATCCGGGATCTGCCGCTCACCACCAGCAACTGGCGCTCGGAGCAATCACTTTCCGATTATCTGATCGCCAACAAGGTGGTGGCCATCTCTGACATCGACACCCGCAAGCTCACCCGCATCCTGCGCGAAAAAGGGGCGCAGGCCGGCTGCATCATGGCGGTGAGGTCGGCGAGCAGTTCTTTACTCGCCGCTTCCCCGCCGGACATGCCCCATGTGGGTATTGACGAAGCACGCGGACTGGAGTTAGCGCGTGCCTTCCCCGGCCTCTCCGGTATGGACCTGGCAAAGATTGTCAGCTGTACCTCGCCCCATGTATTTGAACAGGGCGAATGGGTATTGGGTGAAGGCTATGCTAAGCCGATGCCAACGAAATTTCATGTGGTGGCCTTTGATTATGGCGTGAAGAGCAACATTCTGCGTATGCTCACTGCACGCGGCTGCAAGGTCACCGTGCTGCCGGCACAATCCACGGCCGAGCAGGCACTGGCGCATCATCCTGATGGCATCTTCCTGTCCAACGGCCCTGGCGACCCGCAACCTTGCGATTACGCGATCAATGCGATTGCCAAACTGGTAGATGGCGGCATCCCGACCTTCGGCATCTGCCTCGGCCACCAGTTACTGGCTCTTGCCAGCGGCGCCCGTACACTCAAGATGAAGTTCGGCCATCACGGCGCCAATCATCCGGTACAGGATCTCGATGACAGGCGCGTCTTCATCACCAGCCAGAACCACGGCTTTGCCGTGGATGCGGCGACCCTGCCAGCCAGCCTGCGCGTCACACACGTTTCGCTATTCGACGGCAGTCTGCAAGGCATCACCCGTACCGATCGACCGGCCTTCAGTTTTCAGGGCCACCCTGAAGCGAGCCCCGGCCCGCACGAAATGAGCTACCTGTTCGACAGGTTTATCGAATTAATGGAGAACCACAGGGGCTAGGGGCTAGAGGCTAGGGGCTGGACACACCAGCGACCTAGTCCCCAATCCCTAGTCCCTAGTCCCTGATTATGCCAAAACGCAACGACATCAAATCCATCCTCATCATTGGCGCCGGCCCCATTGTCATTGGCCAGGCTTGCGAATTCGACTATTCCGGCGCGCAGGCTTGCAAGGCGCTAAAGGAAGAAGGCTACCGCGTCATCCTAGTCAATTCCAACCCAGCCACCATCATGACCGATCCGGAAATGGCGGACGCCACCTACATCGAACCGGTGACCTGGCAAGTGGTGGAAAAAATCATCGCCAAGGAACGTCCGGACGCGTTATTGCCTACCATGGGTGGCCAAACCGCGCTCAATTGCGCACTCGATCTGGACCGCCATGGCGTGTTGGCAAAATACAAGGTCGAACTGATCGGCGCCTCCAAGGAAGCCATCGACATGGCCGAGGACCGTGAAAAGTTCAAGGCGGCGATGACACGCATTGGCCTTGACTCTGCCCGCTCTTCTGCCGCACACAGCCTGGAAGAAGCGCTGCAGGTGCAGGCCTCGATCGGCTACCCTGCCATCATCCGTCCGTCCTTCACCATGGGCGGCAGCGGCGGTGGCATCGCCTACAACCGCGAGGAATTCCTCGCCATCTGCGAGCGCGGGTTGGAGGCCTCCCCCACCAGCGAACTGCTGATCGAAGAGTCGTGGTTGGGATGGAAAGAATACGAGATGGAAGTGGTGCGCGACACCAATGACAACTGCATCATCATCTGCTCCATCGAGAACCTGGATCCGATGGGCGTGCATACCGGCGACTCCATCACAGTGGCACCGGCGCAGACCTTGACCGACAAAGAATACCAGATCATGCGTAATGCCTCCTTGGCGGTGCTGCGCGAGATCGGCGTGGAAACCGGCGGTTCCAATGTGCAGTTCTCAATTAACCCGGCAGACGGCCGCATGATCGTGATCGAAATGAACCCGCGTGTTTCACGATCCTCGGCGCTGGCATCCAAGGCCACCGGCTTCCCCATCGCCAAGGTAGCGGCCAAGCTGGCGGTCGGCTACACCCTGGATGAACTCAAGAACGACATCACCGGCGGTGCCACGCCGGCCTCGTTCGAGCCTGCCATCGATTACGTCGTCACCAAGATCCCCCGTTTCGCCTTCGAAAAGTTCCCGCAGGCCGACTCACGCCTGACCACGCAGATGAAGTCAGTAGGTGAAGTGATGGCCATCGGCCGCACCTTCCAGGAAAGTTTCCAGAAGGCCTTGCGCGGTCTCGAAGTCGGCGTCGATGGGCTGGACGAAAAAACCACGGACCGTGACAAAATCGCCACCGAACTGGGCGAATGCGGGCCGGATCGCATCTGGTATGTGGGCGATGCCTTCCGCATCGGCATGAGCGTCGCCGAGGTGCACGACTACTCCAAGATCGATCCCTGGTTTCTGGTCCAGATCGAAGATCTGGTCCGCCGCGAAACAGCACTCAAGGGACGTCCGCTCGACAGTTTGAGCCGCGACGACCTGTTCCAACTGAAGCGTCGCGGCTTCGCCGACCGTCGCCTCGCCACCCTGCTCGGCACCGACCAGCACGCGGTGCGCGCCTATCGCCATGCACTCAAGGTTCGCCCGGTGTACAAGCGCGTCGATACCTGCGCCGCAGAGTTTTCCACCAATACGGCCTATATGTATTCCACCTACGAGGAAGAATGCGAGGCCAACCCGACCTCCAACAAGAAGATCATGGTGCTGGGCGGAGGACCCAACCGCATCGGGCAAGGGATCGAGTTCGACTATTGCTGCGTGCATGCGGCGCTGGCCATGCGCGAAGACGGCTATGAGACCATCATGGTCAACTGCAATCCGGAAACCGTGTCCACCGACTATGACACCTCAGATCGCCTGTACTTCGAACCGCTGACGCTGGAAGATGTGCTGGAAATCGTCGCCATCGAAAAACCGGTCGGCGTCATCGTGCAATACGGCGGCCAGACCCCACTCAAACTGGCACGTGCGCTGGAGAAGGCTGGGGTGCCTATCATCGGCACCAGCCCGGATGCCATCGACCGCGCCGAAGACCGCGAACGCTTCCAGCAGATGCTGCACGAATTGGGCCTCAGGCAACCGCCCAATCGCACCGCACGTACCGAGCAAGAAGCCTTGCGCTGCGCGCTGGAAATCGGTTATCCGCTGGTAGTCCGCCCGTCTTATGTGCTGGGCGGTCGCGCCATGGAAATCGTGCAGGAACAGGCACAGCTGGAGCGCTACATGCGTGAAGCGGTCAAGGTTTCCAATGACAGTCCAGTTCTGCTGGACCGCTTCCTGAACGACGCCAAGGAAGTGGATGTCGATGCCTTGTGCGACGGCGAGCAGGTCGTCATCGGCGGCATCATGGAACACGTAGAGCAGGCCGGCGTGCACTCAGGCGACTCTGCCTGCTCATTACCGCCATACAGCCTATCCAGTGAAGTGCAGGACGAATTGCGGCGCCAAACCGTGGTCATGGCGAAGGCGCTGGGCGTGGTAGGTCTCATGAACGTACAATTCGCCATTCAGGGCGAAACTGTATTCGTCCTCGAAGTGAACCCCCGCGCCTCCCGTACCGTCCCTTTCGTGTCCAAGGCCTGCGGCCTGCAACTGGCCAAGATTGCCGCACGCTGCATGGCCGGTCAGTCGCTGGCCAGCCAGGGCGTGACGCGCGAAATCATTCCGCCCTATTACTCGGTAAAGGAAGCAGTTTTCCCTTTCATCAAGTTCCCCGGCGTCGACACCATCCTGGGACCGGAAATGAAATCTACCGGGGAAGTCATGGGCGTCGGTCGCACCTTTGCCGAAGCCTTCGTCAAGTCCCAACTCGGCGCCAGTACCAAACTGCCAACCTCTGGTCGCGCCTTCATCAGCGTGCGCCGCGAGGACTATGACCGCGTGGTGGAGATCGCACAATCACTGGCCGATCTCGGCTTCCATCTGGTAGCGACACGCGGCAACGCAGCGATACTGGCAGCAGCTGGCCTCAAGGTCACGCCGGTCAACAAAGTGGCCGATGGGCGCCCACACATTGTCGACATGATCAAGAATGGCGAAATCAGCTTCATCGTCAACGTGGTCGAAGACAAGCGCGCGGTGCAGGACTCTTATGCTATCCGTCGAAATGCGCTACAGCAGAAAGTGACCTATTACACCACTATTGCCGGTGCCAAGGCCGCCTGCATGGGCATGGCGCATATACAGGAACTGGAAGTGGAATCCCTGCAGAGCTTGCATCAACAGCTAGGCAAGTAATACACTGCTTGCCATCATAAAAACCACGCCGGTGGGTACCGGTGTGGTTTCGTTTTTTTTATATCGCGCATGGCAAGAATGACAAGCCCTTACTATGAAACGATCCATGCCCGTTTCCCTCACCCCACCCCTCTCCCGCAAGCGGGCGAGGTAGCAAACGAATCGCTATGCGAGTTTTACATTAAGAACAGGATATAGACGTGATCAAGATTCCATTGACCATCCATGGCGCAGAACTGCTCAGAGCCGAACTACTGCGCCTGCGTAGTGTAGAGCGCCCGAGCGTGATCCAGGCCATTTCCGAGGCGCGTGCGCAGGGCGACCTGTCGGAGAACGCCGAGTATGAGGCCGCCAAGGAGCGCCAAAGCTTCATCGAAGGCCGCATTGCCGAAGTCGAAGCCAAACTTTCCAAAGGCCAGATCATCGACCCGTCCACCCTGGACGCTGAAGGTCGCTGTGTATTCGGTGCCACTATCGACCTGGAAGACCAGGAAAGCGGCGACAGCGTGACCTATCAAATTGTTGGCGACGACGAAGCCGACATCAAGTCAGGCAAAATTTCCGTCAGCTCCCCCATCGCACGCGCGCTGATCGGCAAGTATGCCGGCGATGTAGCCGAGGTCATGGCGCCGGGCGGCATTCGGACCTATGAGGTGCTGGAAGTGAGATACGTTTAAAACCAGGGGCTAGGGGCTAGGGAAAACATGGGGAAATTCTTAGATCGGCTGGCACTGGTATTGATGACGGCCTGGGTCGGTGGACTGTGGGCGATTGGTTACCTGGCGGCACCGGTCCTGTTCTACAACCTGGGTGACAATCGACAACTGGCGGGAATGCTAGCGGGCGCCATGTTTATCTGGCTGGCCTACCTGGGGATGCTGGCCGGATTCTATCTGCTGGCCCACAGGCTCTCCCGCTTCGGCACGCAAGCTTTGAAACAGGGCTTCTTCTGGGCGACGCTCGTTATGCTGCTGCTCACCCTCGCCAGCCATTTCGGCCTCCAGCCAATAATGGCACGCCTCAAGGCGGAGGCTTGGCCGCTTGACGTCATGCACAGCCTGTTTGCCGATCGCTTCCGCGCCTGGCATGGCGTGGCCAGCATTGCCTATCTGATCGAAAGCCTGCTCGGACTTACTCTGGTCGTCAAAGCGAAGTAATTTCCGCTACTTGTTTGGAAACTCGATCTTCGTTTTTTCCGCAGCGCGGTAGATCACCAGTTGCTTGCCGATATGGTGCACGGCAACAGCGCCGGTGTCAGTGCATATCTGTTCCAGCATCTGCAGGCGACTTTCACGCTCATCACCGAACACCTTGATCTTGATCAGTTCATGCGCGTTGAGACTGACTTCAATTTCCCGCAATACGGTCTCGGACAAGCCGTTGTTGCCTATCATGACCACGGGCTTGAGCTTGTGCCCCAGCGCCCGCAGGTGGCTGAGCTGTTTAGAATTCAATTCAGGCATATCGTTCCTCATTAATTTGTGTGTCTTATGTCAGCTACATGGCTCCGACCACGAAGCAGTATCGCGCAACCAAAAATACTTGGAAAGTCCGTTCAGACTGTTGACACGACGGCTGTCAACGCAGGTAAAAAATTAAAAACTCAATACTTCCCGAGCGATGCCAATACTTCCCTCGTCGCCTGCAACTCTTTATGGAAATTGGCATAAGCAATATCGTCCATCTTGCCCTGCTTGAGCGTCAGCTCCAAAGTATTTGCAGCAGACTGCAACGATGTGGCCCCCAAATTTCCAGAGGAGCCTTTAACGGTATGTATTAGTTTCCTCGCGGCATCAAGATCATTGTGACTGATATTCATTTCAAGTTCCGCCAGGGTAGATTCAGTGTCATCGTAAAAAACCTGAAGAAGCTGAATCAGTAATTCATGGTTACCGCCGACCAGATTGAGCACGTTACTGAAATTAAATCCGTTCAACCGTTCCAATGTGGATTTTGAGTCAGGATGAACTGAGGAATTTGTCAATACACGTGCCTGTGCTGAACCTTCCTTTTTGCCAATCCAGTAGCTTAGGACACTAATGAGTTCTTCCGGGTTGACAGGCTTGGCAACAAAGTCGGTCATGCCACAACTCGTGCAATTAGCGCGCTCTTCCTGAGTGACGCCAGCGGAAAGAGCAATGATTGGCAATGATTCGTAGCGCTCTTGCTTGCGAATATATTCGGTCGCCTCAACGCCACCCATCTCGGGCATATGAACATCCATCAGCACAGCATCGTAGCTGTTCTGTTCCAACAGGTTCAATGCTTCCTTGCCATTATTGGCAATATCGACGCTAATGCCTGAAAACTGCAAGAATTCCTTTACCACCTGTTGATTGATTCGATTGTCCTCTGCCACCAGGATACGGACACCTCTAAGAACTTCGCCCCTCTCGCGCAGCTCACTAGAGAGTGCTCCGGCACTACGTTCAGCCTGCCGTCGATTGTCAGCCTGAACCTGATCCTGGTTCAGTGCTGCAAAGCCCAGCGACAGATCAAAACTGAATGTCGATCCCTTGCCGGGCAAGCTCTCCAGATGAAAGTCGCTGCCCATTAACTGGAGCAGGTTTCGACTGATGGCAAGGCCAAGACCGGTACCGCCAAAACGCCTCGTCGTTGAACTATCAGCCTGGCTAAATGGCAGAAATAGCTTGGCCTGATCGTCCTCCGACATGCCTATGCCGGTGTCTTCAACACTAAATGACAGTATCGCTTTGGAGCCTTCAATTTGTTTCAGTCCAACGTGAAGCCGAATATGTCCACGTTGTGTAAATTTGAGCGAATTACCAAGCAGGTTCAACAAAACCTGTTGTATCCGCAGATCGTCCCCTATCAAATTCATAGGGACATCAGAGTCAACCTCAAGATCAAATTTAAGCTTCTTTTCAGAGGCCCGTATTGAGAATAGGTGACGCAAATTAGTCAAAACGGCATTAAGGCTGAAAGGCGCATGATCAATTTCCAGTTTGCCAGCGTCTATCTTTGAAAAGTCGAGAATATCGTTCAGGATTCCAAGCAGGCTCTCAGAGGCATTATTAATCTTCTGAAGGTAGTCGCGTACATCGTCCGATAGTTCCTTGTTGAGAGCGAGATGTGATAATCCGATAATCGCGTTCATCGGAGTACGAATTTCGTGTGACATATTGGCGAGAAATTCGGATTTTATTCTGGCAGTTTGTTCTGCCAGTACTCTCGCTTCTCTGAGTTCGGTCACATCATAAAACCAGGCCAGCACGGCTGGTGAACCTTCATATTCAAATGGGAAATAGGAAGCCACCACCCAAAAAGACTCTCCATTCGTGGTGAGCAATTCAATTTGACGATTGATAATGATTTCACCAGCTCTCAGCTGGTCAGAAATCTCTCGATACTGTTCTGGATTTCGGTAAAAGCGAATGGGGTCGCTATTAAGCACATCCGCCTTCGTCGTATGGAACATCGTGGCATAGCCTGTATTGACGAAGTTCAATCGTTGATCCGATTCAAGTTTGATACGAACAGCGATAGGACTCGTGTCCAGCATTTGAAACAGGCGATTCTGATTATCAATGAGCTGGTTTTCCGCTTTCTTGCGCTCGGTGATATCAAACGACATCGCAAGCAGACCGATGGGCTTGCCTCGCATGTCGCGCAGCAGGCAAACACTCCATTCGCACAAAATGGCGACATCAAGGGATGTCACGCACCACGATTCAAAGGTAGCAACGCGATTAGTGGAGTCGCGCAAGTTTGACAACTGCCGGACAAAATCCTGTCGGGCGCTGTCGCGCACGATACGCTCGACCAACGACTGTCCCAGGATTTTTTCCGCGTCAATGCCAAACATTTCTTCCGCGCGATTGTTCCAGTCCGTGACCTTGCCAAACTTGTCCAGCATGACCACTGCGGCCGGCACTGCGTTATACATCCCCCGGTAACGCATCTGACTATCCTGCAGGGCGAGTTCCAACTGTAAGGTTTCGTCTGCTGGTATGAAAATCAGAGTTCCTGCGATCATTTTCCCTTGCGCATCACGTCGCGCCTGCAACTTCGCGAGGACCCATGTCCAGCCGGCGTCACCCTGTTTTATCCGGATGCGTTTTTTAAATGGCAGCGGCTGTAGCGGCTGGCTACACCATTCCCTGAGCAGGATTGAGTCTTCGGGGTGGACGAGGCTGACGATTTCTTCAAAGTTCTGCGGCGCAAGCGTGGATTTCAGTCCCAGAACAGCAAGCAATTCTGCAGAATATGAAACCAAAGGGGGCGCGTCATTCCAGTCAAAATAGGCAAGCTCGCACAGGGCTGCTGCACGGTCTAGCGCTGATGGGTTCATCTCTCCGGTATTTTCCACTAAGGAACTCTTTTGATCAGAACAGTTCTACGTCTTCAGATGATTTTTCGACCGTATCTGCCAGGAATTTTGCTACGGCTTCACTGATCGGCGTTCCGGTCATCACGGCCGTAAACATCGCCAGTTCTTCCTTCGTTGAATAATGCATCTTGATTTTCTGTTGCAGTTCAACCCATGCCGAAGGATCGAAAATTCTTTCTCGATCATTCACCAGTCCGGACAATGATTCCAACCCTTCACAAACGTGGGTAAGGCGCTGACCTAAACGGTCGTAAAACTGGAACGAGATAATGGTTTGTTGCATCATGCCCAATATCTGCTCACCGTTGCTGATGAGATTGGATCGCATGCCAACACCTTCAGGCATAACGGGCAAGGATTGCAATGCTTCCTGTTGGGAGCGCAGGTAGCCGGCCATGGCCAGAAAGGTATGGGAAAGAACATCAAAGGATGATCCGCTATCCCGCAAAGCAGCGTCGATCTGGACTGCAGAAAGCTCAAGCATGATCACCGTTTCGTGGACCTGGCTCCAATCCATGTCTGGCATTGCCGCGCGAGAACCCTTTTTCTTTGAATCCATATTTTCTCTTTTTCGCTAAGGACGAACGGAAAATGTATCGAAGCCTGTCCTGAGCTTGTCGAAGGGCCCGTCCTGAAGTTGCCGAAGGGCCTGATTTCGAATAAATCAGTGCTTCGCTAATTGGTTGTATGCAGAGTTTGAAATTTTAGCGCAGATAATACCTTCAGGCCTGCCAAGTATGCAATAAAAGATTCTAAAAGCCAGGCCGTCATTCGGTG
>CAIJXJ010000205.1 GCA_903824575.1 uncultured Methylobacillus sp. | reverse complement strand
CTCCATTATTTCTACTGATGACGGATTGCCCTGTGTTCGTGACTATCTTCCACCCCCCAGAACCTATCCCGGTCACCTTGACGATATCACCCTTTACAGGTGTTGCTGGCAATGTAATCGACACCAGAGCTGTGTTATCCGCCATATAGCCAATGTTGGAAGTTGCCTGTTGCGTTGTACCAGTGACATCCACCCATGGAACACCAGTTTGCAATTGCGCAGCAGTCATACCGCCTACGGTTTGTGCATTGAATGCATAAGGTGCAGTGTTCAACGCTATGCGCGGTGTCATTTCAGCATCTGTACCTACACTGATGCCCAGATACAGAGATGTATTGAATAAGGTCTGGCTCAGCGAAACTATTGACCCGAGGGTCGCGTTATACTGCCCGTTCACCGCTGCGATACTCTGTGTTTCGCTCCATAACGCAGTACCTCCAGATACAGCAGCATAGAGTTTGAAGGTGATACTTATCGTGGCATTTACCGGCACGCCCGCTAAATTGGAAAGTTGCCCTTGATAAATCAACGTGTTCGGCACGGCAGCCTGTGCGGGCATGGTGATTGCCAATGCGAGTGCCACAATACTGGAAATAAGAATATACCGAATATGGACAAACAACATAGTGCGATTCCCCTTTTGTTGATTTTTAATGGATGTGTTGAGTTTCAAAAGGTAATTTCATAAGGATAGGATTTTTAAGTGAGACAACCCGAAGAATTGATGACCCGCCCACCACGGTCAAGCCAGTTTTTTATTGCTGAATCCTGGTTAATAACCCAATTCTTCCTCTTCGGAGCACATGATAGCAATAATTTCGCAGGTCATGATCGAAAATTTGGCTATCGTCAAAGCAAACGCGCAGGATTATTCTGGGTGAGGGGAAATTGTTTGTCACCACGAAATGCGCTGATCGAATTCGAATTCAGGTGCAGGCTGCGCTGCCAAATCATAATGAGGTTCGTTGTGTGCCTCTTTGGTAGTGATTGCAGCCTCCCAAAGTGGCGGGCCACGCGCAGGTGAGGTGGTCGGTGGTTGGGTCGGCTCACCGATATGCCCCAGGATTTTTTGTATGGTGCTGGCATCGGTAATAAAGGCGATTATTCGCATTTGTGCATGGCAGATCGGGCAGATTAATGGCAAAACTTCGTAGATTCTCGCCAGCAGCTGGCTCCACAGATAATGCGATAGGCTCCGATGAGGTTGATCTTCCGAGTCCAATACCTGTGGTGATGTTGCTGTGATCACAGCCTCAGGCGCCTTCGCCGTCACGGCTGCCCGCAAGTGTGAGTTTGGCGCCAGTACACCAAAGTACCGATGGAGATGCCATTTTGGTGGTGGTATCAACGCGGCGATCTTCCCGATCATCAAAAGCGGTGTCATCACCAGATCGCTCGGCGTACCTGGGTGAGGTTTGGGGTTATGGTAGACCAGATGCCCTTCATCCAGTTGGTGCAGGTTTTGCAGTGAAAAAGGAGGGCGCGCGCAGTAGCGGAGCAAACGTTCCAGGCCAGGCCTGTCGTCTGCTTCGATACGTATCGAGGCATCCAGGGAGAACCCGCCATCATGCTTCTGCGCTGCCATTTCATCGCCATCTGCTTTGTCGATCAAACCGCGCCTGACAAAGAGGCGGAGAATGCGCCGCCGGGTTATTGCCTGAACCTGGCGAAAAGCGGCATCGTCAAGGCCAGATGACGGATGAAAGGCTACGGTTCCGTCAGTGTTGGTCGTGGAATCGAATAACCCTTCGATGATGCAACAATGGAAATGAACATGCTCATTCAGAGATGAACCGAAGCGTTGAATGAAAGCGACAGCCCCAAGGCTGGCATTGGCGCCGCAACCGGGACTATGTTTGCGTAGACAGTGTTCTACCGCACGCAAAAATATACGCAGGACGGCGCCTTGCAATGCAGCATTGCGTTGCAAAAAATAGCGCAGGCGCTTGGGCTCAGAGAGCACCCATTGTCGTACCGGCAATGGGGGGAAAACATGATCGACAAGGTGCGCGGCGGTCTCGACCATTCGCCGCGTGTTGCAAGATGGGCATATGCCACGGCCTTTACAAGAAAATGCGACCAAGAAATCGTGCCCGCAATTTTTGCAGCGGGCTCGTGCGAAGCCGAAGGCCAGGATGCCGCATTCCAGGTAACGGCGAAATGCTTGTACCACATGCGTAGGCGGCGACTCATCGAACTGCGCCTTTGAAAGTGCCAGCCAGGTTTCAAAATACGCCTGAACAGTACGATACCACAGCGTTTTTTCGGGGTGGCGGCGCTGATAACATGCGGGTGCGGCACATTTGACTGCGTCATCCATGATGGCTACTCCGCTGATCGATTCGCTGGGGGCAGTAGCGAAAGCTCCAAGCATTGCTGAAATGGCGCGAAGCTGGGCGCCAAGAATATGACTTCTGCAACCATATTAGAGAGCGAACGTTCTATTAGGTTCGCAACCAGAGCGTCAAGATGGCATGGATGCCTTTTTGTCTGCGCTAGGTCTGCCCTTTACCCACAATTATTTCATCCGGAACTAACCACGCCAAGTTTATATCCTTTGCACAGGATTTGCAGATATTTATAGCCTTGCCACATCAATTGATGACCAGGCTGAGGATCCTTGGCTCGACCGATATATCCACCCATACGAGCTACAGCTCGCACAGCTTCCCCAAGCTACTTTTGAACAACATCCCGCGCTGTAAACCAAGCACTACAGACAAACCCGCTGCCTCGTTTATCCCCATAGCATCAAGTCCGCGCAGTGCAGTTTCCGTGAAAGCATCAAGGCCGCGTGTGAGCACAACCGACTTAATAGCCAATGCTGCAAAATTCACCGACCATGGCTCGGTCATATTGAAAGCCTACCTCAACCTGGAAGCCTTGATACAGGTCGACATTATCGACAGCGGTATCGGTTTTCCTCCCGAAGAAGCAGAAGATATCTTTGATAAATTCCAGCAGGCCAAACAAGGCGACACCCTGCAAGACCGTCCCAAACGCACTGGCCTGGGCTTGGCGATTTCGCGGGAAATTGTCGAGCGGCACGGCGGGAAAATCCGGGCATTTTCCGAGCCG
>CAIJXJ010000204.1 GCA_903824575.1 uncultured Methylobacillus sp. | reverse complement strand
CGCTTGCCTGCAATCATTACCCGTAATATCCAAGAACGTGCGCCAGTTGCCATCACCTGCAAAGCCAATCCAGCTACACCACCAACGAAGTGCAAGCCTGGTGTAGACAGGCGATTAATTTCAAGTGCCGACAAATCCTTTGCTTTACGTGCCATTTTATACCCCCCAATATACCCACCAATATATTTGATACTACATGATGCTATCTGATACGGCAAGGAATAAAATAAGCATCCTAATGTACGGTTTTATAATGGATTAAATGATTTTTATGATACCGGATGATACGACTTGATATTGATATAACTACGGACACCCTCTCCGCCAAATTTTAATATTTACATGTTAATATTCAATAAGTTAATGTTGCATTGTGTAGGTTGGTATGCCACTCAGTATGCCATTAACTTTTTTGATTGTTTCTAGTTATGAAGGATCATCGATTATTAACTTTCACTGCTAGCTGAAATTTAGTTCAACTATCAAGACCAATCTGCCACGGTAAATTTGTTCTACCCTCGAAATCAAAGCAATTGAGTACGAGTTGAGTTGGAAGTCATCCTGAGATAGTCGAATACAAGCCGAGTATTCCGGTTCAACTGTTGCATTTTTATTGAGACGCTTTCTTTGCCATCTGAGATGAACTGAATGACTCCAGCCGCAAATCGCCGCAGGCGAGTGATATTTTCCGGGCCGTGGCCTGTACGGATGCGACAGCGATCCTCATCAAAATTCCAATCAATCACATAGTGGCATTTGCTCTCGATCGTCCAGTGATCGCGGTTAACTTTCAGGATTCGCTGTGGGTTTGCTTGCTCCGGCGGGCGACTGGACACTCCCAAAGCGACTTCATGGCTGACCTTGCCGGATTTTTTGTGAACAACATCCCGTTCGATCAGGAACACTTGTCCGACACTAGGGAAATCTAGATAATCATTGAGCGCTGTACTACACCAGATGCTCCGTGTTTCGATTCTACCGTGGTCGGGAGGCGTGATCTCGACGAAATCCGGTTGTTGCCGGTTCTCGAAGAGCAAGGCGATATCCGCCTTGAGCTTGGGTTGGTTATCTTTGACTGTAAAGTGATAATGTGCGCCACGCCCGACCACGTAGGACGCGATTTTACGTTGCGTCAGCAACGCATCGGCGGTGATGTCCTTGCCCTGGATATCGATCCCGTCCAACAGCGGAATGAACATGCCGATTTCATTTGTTTGCTTGGTTTCATCGCAGCCCGCTACGGGCAAGGTGCCAACTTTTTTTGGGTGTAGCACAAAGCGGTTTCATGGCCTACGACGCTCATTATGTGCGTTTGCTGTCCCGCCTCGTCGATGGCGTTGCACATCGTCTTGCCGTCGATAGCGAGGCTTTGGTCTTCTTTGCCAAAGGCCACGTTCCACTTTTGTAAGGCGAGGTCGAGCTTGACCGGATCGACCCGCACCAACACATCCCTGATGATGGACTCGCTGGGAACGACGCGCTTTTTATTTTCGCTGCGACACCCGAAGCGTTCACGGGCTTTGGGTTTCAGGTCTTTTGCCCATGTTGCGATGGCCTTGTAACCGCGCATTCCGCACAGGGTTGCGCCCGCAGCTATTGCGAGCACCACAGAGAGCCGGTGACGACGGCCTTCGGCTCTGCGCGGATCTGGAATGTCATTGAAAAAATCTGGCAACGTGCGCATCTGTTGGGCGGTCAGCATGATCTTTGGGGTTCCTGTACGATAAATTGGGTCAAGGATGGAACGGGAAAGTTGCGCCCGCGCATCACGCTGCAACGGGAGGATAAAAACCAGTTTTGGGGATGGGGCGTCCGCACTGTAGCCATCCCGTGTGCGGCGGAAACCCCGCGTCAGACCCAGGCAACTCCAGTTTGCGGCGCGATAGACCGTCCCGTGAAAACGTGCCGGGTCAACAAAGGTTTCCAACAAGAGCAAGGGTTGACCAAAATATTCCTGCCAATCACCGGCAATACGTTTGTGGCACAAGGACAGCACCTTGGAACCCAGATTGGGATAGTGCCACTCGGGCAGAATCAGAAAGCGGCTATTGTTGGCAATCAAGCTCAGCCGATCATACTGGTGACGAAAGTCCCAGCCAATCCATCGGTCGCGCGCGCCGCACTTCCAAGCCGAGGCTGAAAAGCTCAGCAATGCCGCCCATTCCTCGCCATGAGTGGCGACATACCATAAGGAATGGCCGATCTTGGGCAGATCGCCCAGATAGTGGTGCTGCCGCATCAGATCACGATAACGAGCCTCTTCGCTCTTTATTACGGGACGAACGCGCAGGGTGTGTAGATTGACTTGCATTCGCTCTTTATACACGAGCGCTGGGTGGATGTCCAGAAAATCAATTAACCGCTTAATCTGTTATGAATTTGTTAGAAGGACAAATTCACCGTGACCAATCTGCAAAGTTTGGTCTTTTTTATTGCATTTGCCATCCAAAAATCTAAAAGTGTATTAAAATTCTGTCGTAAGGTGCATCAATTTTAAAGTGATCTGATGAAGCCATCTTTCATTTTTAAATAAAAATCGCCTCACCCTGCTGCGAGGGATTAACCCAAGTGCAAGTCCGCTGAGTATGTCACCCTAGCGCCAAGGGGCAATTCAACCTAGATAGACTAGATCTCGCGCTAAATCCGCATGACAAGTCTGTGGTAGGTGAATTTTTTATGGGCGATAGCGAAATCAATAATCTATTTTATAAGTGAATTTGGTAAGTTATGGTTAATAATCAGTCAGATGTACCATCAATGGTGTGTTCAAAATCCATTGAAGATATTCAAAATACGATTTATGGAATAAATGAAAGTACCTCTGAGGCAACTCTATTTGATGACAGTGCGCAGCTGACCTATCGACACATCGCAAGTATATATGAAGAGTCAAATAAAGGTGTTAGCCCTGAAGATTATTTCCAAAATTTTTTTATTCCTGTAATAAGGGCAAATATTGATCCTTATCAAATATTTAAAGAAGAGTATAAGAAATCATTTGGGTGTGGCTCTTTTGTAAACGCCCATAAAAATCAAAATTCTGCAATATTTTGATCATTTTACAATTGTGAGATTGGGTTGTGACCGCCCTCTTATTGGTGTGACACTGCCATCGGCATAACTCGCAACATAGT
>CAIJXJ010000203.1 GCA_903824575.1 uncultured Methylobacillus sp. | reverse complement strand
GCGGCCTCAGTTTCGCTCCGCTGGCCTCGCCGCCCATGAATAACTTCGGATTACCTATATCTGGACGTTAGGCCACCTGACACGCCTATGGCAAAGCACGATTATATTTTAGCTAGACAGCAAATGCGCCAATTCCTGAAAGACACAGGAGTTAGCCATCATATGTTTTACGGCCCGACTTCAGACGAGTATTGGTCAGCTCCACTACGGGTGCTTGCCGTAAACATGGAGCCATACGGTTATGAGGATTGTGGTTTTGTTGAGGTTGACTGGCAGTGCCTTCGTGGCTGGATGTATGATGCAGGTTCTACTCGCACGAAGACCGTTCGTTACACGCTTGCGATTATGCGGACGCTCATTGACGCATACACCATCGGCACAGTTCCCACCGGTGATTATATGCGCATGGCTTATTCCGGTGCACCAGAGTTAGAGGCTATCGCTCAACGAGTCGTTTACTACAATATCCGTCCCACATCAAACGCCAACAAAGAGCAGGATTTCGCCAGCATAGTTGCCAGCGGAAGCAGCACGATTGCCGATTTCACACGCCGCGAGATGGTAGCGTTAGAGCCACACGTTATTCTCGTGTCAGGACATGCTGGGTTGGCCGCGTTCAACGCGATGTGGCAGTTAGTCCCGGCGTTACGTTTTCTCGAAGGCCGCCGTCATTCCGAGAGGACTTTTATTCAGTCCATCAGGCATCCATCGCGCCCCAATTATGAGGAGTATGCTTCTACCATTACAGATGTTGTTCGAGTCATTAAACCGGTGGCCTAACAAGATAGAATGAGAAGGCAGAGGCCCGGTGTCAGTTACTGGGTTACACTACTCTGCCTATGAAAACTAAAAATAAAACCAACCTCACTCCGTCCGTTGTTTCCACTTCCGCCGCCCCGGCTCCTGCCGGCGGGTTCACCATTGGCCTCGATCTTGGCGATCGCAGCCATTATGTCTGTGTCCTGGATGCCCAAGGCCAGATTGAAGGTTAAAGGAAGGGACGAGAAGTATTTTATACGGTTCGCGGTTTTTCTTCCTAGACTGAATATTCCCAAGCACGGACCCAATTCTTACCCGGTCCCTCATGCCACAGTCTCAGCCTCCACCACTGCCAAACCCTTCCATGCTTGCTGATGTTTGTTTTCGGAATCAGGCACATCATGACGCAAAGCCAAATTAAACCTGCCCCTGACATAATCCCGCATCAATTCCTTAAATACAGAGCGCTTGATTGTGTCCAGGCTTCGTTGCTGGCTCATTTGGCAAAAGATCTGATAAGCCTGCGTCACTGTTAATATTGATCCTTCTTTCGGCTCCAGCATCGTCTCCACCAACCTCAATATCAGCCTCTCATGCAGTTCTATACCCCGGATTCTTTGATGGCTGGATGTGGCTGAGAAAAATGATGAATCAGCGGCTAAAATTGACTTGGCTCTGTTCACGACGGCTTTTGCAGTTTTGTCTGATCGAAATTCCACAAAAAGATTAAGCTTGCTGGTATCGTGGTTTAATTCCTGGGCTGACCGAATTAAAAGGCCGCAATAGAGGCTTTGCAGTTTCTCAGGGCTCGTGGGTTTGTATATTTGCTGCAGAGGCTCGAAATAGTAGAATTGCATCTCTGGTTCATAATATACAACTGAGTGCCCGAGCCTGGAATCACCGCCCAACATCGCAGCAAAGAAGTCAATGTTCTGTGCTATGGGGGTGATGTGAGTGAATCCATCGCAACTGGTCTGGCGCATCTCAAGAAACGGACAGCCATATTGTGCAACCTGTTCTGGGAATTTATCTGCAAACCATTCTGAGGGCGTTCTAGGTTTGCTGATCATCTCTCCCCATGCTGTTTTGGGCAGGTTTAATTCCAATGCTGTGCTGCTGAGTTGGTCTGGGTAAATACTTTGCATATTTCTTCGTCGGTTGGTTGGGGTGGCGGTTCTGCGGATAGCGTACGCAGGAAAAACAGTCGCCATTCACTTTCGTTAAACTTCTCCTTTGCTGCTTCAAGTTCATCCAGCCGTTTGATATAGGGGTTGGTTGGTGGATTCATTTTAATGCTGGTTTATTAGAGATAGAATTCCCGCAGTTCAGTATCCTTAAGAACTGGGCTGCTCTTTCAGATATCCGAAGCATCATTCCCAGCCCGCTTCTACACCAGCCGCAGAACCTCCCAGAATGCCCCTTTGCCCGACTTTGATATGCGATTGGCCTGTCACTCCATTCAGGATCCCAAACAGCCAGGAACAGGACGAGAACGCAATCGAAAGCCAAACATAAGAATAGCTGAAAATAGATGTCATTCATAATATATTAGAGATGGTCTTTACCTTATCCCTGTTTCTAGCTATCACTCCTTAAGGATAGTGATGGAGCCTGCACATTCTCTTTGTTTCTCAAGCATTTGTTGCTTCTTACGATTGCGGTTCTCACGTTTTAGTTTGCGCTGCTCTTTCTCGTTATATATTCGCACGTCATCCAGTATCTTTTCAATGCTGTCCTCTGGTTTGCACATGGCCTTGATCTCTTCGCTGCTGTAACCCATGATTCGTTATGCATAATATTAAATGGTTATCCTTAAGTTTCATTCAGCCTAATCCT
>CAIJXJ010000202.1 GCA_903824575.1 uncultured Methylobacillus sp. | reverse complement strand
TGATCTCCATCTTGTTCAAATGCTTGCTCAGAATGAAATTCACTGGTGTTCACTCGTAACTTTTACCCATTATCACCCAAAAGATTTGATGGTCTCACAACAATTGCATTGCAAGAGTTTATCCTTGGCTAACCTCCTTTCCTATTTCCAGACTCGATATTCACTCCCTGTGCTGGCTGGTATACCTATACTAAAGGAAAGAGCGTACACTAAGCTTGGGACGGTCGGGAGTCGGCTTTGCTTTGCTGGATGAGGAACCCTCGGGCTGCCTCTGTAAGTAGAATGCCATCCGTCGCCCAAGGAGACCCGATTGGGAACATTGAGGACCTTGCAACAGGTTGCCTCTGATCACTGGCCAGCGTGGGTAAAGTGTGTACACGCCGGGAGCTGGTGGGCTTGGGCCATGCAGCCATTCCACAACCGCCTCACTCTTTCCATTGGAATAGGAGGTCGCGTATGCGGTACATTGGTTTGGATCTGGCGTTAGCCACTTCTCATAAAGCAGTTGTCATTGATGAACAAGGCCGGGATATCACACCGGTCTTGAGCGTGGAAACTTCAGCGCCTTCCCTGGAGCAACTCTTTCATCGAGCGCGTGAAGGTGCTCGATCAGACGAACCCCTCGTAGTGGTGATGGAACCCACAGGGATGGGATGGTTTCCGGTTGCGGTGTTCTGCCAACGTCAGGGAGTGAAGGTCTATCTGGTCAATAGCCAACAAGTTGCGGATCTTCGTCGTTACTATCGAAAACACGCCAAGAGCGACCGGATCGATTCACGGGTATTGGCCAAGCTGCCAATCGTAAGTCCGGAGAAACTGCATCCGCTGCAGTTGATCGGCGCTTCGCAGTTGGCTTGTCAGCGCGGCTGCAAAGAACTGGATCGGCTGATGGATATGAATATCGCCATTCAAAATCGGCTGCGTGCCATCGATCGCTTTGCCTGGCCAGGTTTGGAGCACGTCCTGCCGGATAACGTTGCGCCGATCACGCGCTGGTTTCGCGAACACTGGTACGATCCACATGCCGTTCTGGCTCTTGGAGAAGAAGGTTTGCTGGCAAATTGGCTGGAAAATGGGCAAATCTCGGATGAAATGCTCGAATCTGGCAAGTGGGCCGCCGCTCTCGTTCACCTGGCAGAGCAAGTGCTGGCTTTGTACGGACCCGAAACTGCCTTCCTGGATTACGCGTATTTGCAAGCGGAAGTGACACGCGCTGGTGATTACCCACAAGTAAACTCCTGAAAAGGGAATGGGTGCAAAAAGATAAAAGACAAGGTCATGGAAGTAACGATGATGGCGGAGATGCCCTGCAGAAGCCAATACGGACCGTCGCGATCAGTGGGGACACCCAACTTGCCACCTAACTGTCGGATCCAAAGAACGGCTTTGGGAGGCCATTGTTCAGAAATGACGAAGATAATTTGAGCGGCCAAGAGAACGATGGCGAAGAGGCGGCGCATCCGATCCACCGTTTGCACACGCATATCCTCAACGTCCAAGCCTTGTTCCTGGTCGAAGCGATAACCGTGCTCAATGCGAGTTCGCAAGCGCCAATCGTTATAAACCTGTTGAACGGCAGAGACACTGGTCAGTGGGATGTTGGTAATTAGAACCAATTGTCGATTCAGGGTTTCATCATCCGCAACCAGGATCCATAATGGTTTTTGTGTGTCCGGGATACGAATCTGAAACCAGCCAAAATGAACGGTGTCGAGTCGGGTTTCTCCGGCATGCGTAAAGAGCACTTGGAAGGTGGCTTGGTGAGGAACACTTCCTACCAAGTCTTCCAGTTTTTCGGTTTCCCATCGATCCAGACGATCATTATAGACTTCCACAATGCGCTCCAGATGACTGACGCGAAAGATAAATTGCTGCTCCAATTTCATGACCTGTGCGAACATTTTTTGATCATCCAACCCTGAATCACCCACAAAACGCACCTTTCGGCCCAGATATGATTGGGTAGTTGTCTCAAATGCTTGTTCCACCTCTTTGTTCTGGCTGATAAAGTCGGCGGTTTGATATGAAAACCAATTGGCGTAACTGGTGGCGGGCACTTGGGTATTGACAATCGTGGCGGTGATGGCGGGATAGCCATGCGCCAAACGTGCGTGCCCCGTCAAATCGGGTGGGGTTGCCTTGTGAACCACACTGACCCCTTCCAGTTTCTTCGTATACGGTTTCTCAAAATTAACAGGGTCCACCGCTACTACCAAATAATCAGGATTCTCTTTTTCCACGACTTGCTGTCCGGCCTCGTATAAACCTTGATAGATTACTTTCGTCGCTAGACGATGATTGCACAACAGCCGATACATGCTCTTGGCAACCGCCCAAGTTTCCCCGTCTGTCTTCCCGTTTTTACGCGCTATTCCGGTAATCACGGGAGTCTGCCCTCCCAGAATCCCGAGTAGCATGTTTCTCAATACCTTCCTCATTCGTTTGTCTGGCAACATTTCCATCAGAGACCCGGCGTGGCTTTGGATCGTTGCTTGGATTTCCATCATCGGCAACTTGGCAAGAATGCTTTCAGGTGCTATAGTCATGGCGGCTCTGCTCCTCGTGAAGTTTGTGGTTGCACACTTACTTTACCACGATGGAGTAGAGCTTTTCATTGCATGCCAACTTGTGGGTAATCACCAGATAACTGAATATTGACATGCTCAAGACTTATGATATAATCCCTATTTAATTAGTAATATAAATAATTGAGGTACCCTGCTCGCTGTACTTCCTGACGTCGTGACAATCCGGTTGTCACACACGCATGTCTTTTCTTTCTGATATAAT
>CAIJXJ010000201.1 GCA_903824575.1 uncultured Methylobacillus sp. | reverse complement strand
TTGACTGTCGCCATATTGATTTCGGCCGTTGTTTCATTGACGCTAACACCGATGATGTGCTCCAAACTATTGCGGCATGTGCCGGAAGAAAAGCAAGGACGTTTTTATCGCCAAAGCGGCTTGTTTTTTGAAAGGACAATTGCCCGTTACGGTAAGATGCTCACTTGGGTTCTTGATCATCAGAAGGCCACGCTGCTGGTGGCCATTGCTACACTTGTGCTGACCATTCTTTTGTATATCGTCATTCCCAAAGGTTTCTTCCCCGTACAGGATACAGGCATGATTCTCGGTATATCAGAAGCTCCGCAATCGATTTCATTTTCCGCCATGGCCGAGCGTCAGCAGTCATTGGCTAAAGTGATTTTGCAGGACCCGGCAGTGGAGAGCCTGTCCTCCTTCATTGGCGTGGATGGAACAAATGTAACATTAAACAGCGGACGAATGATGATAAATTTAATACCGAAAAATAAACGCGACCTTGATGCTTCCGGTGTAATCCGTCGCTTACAGTCAAGGCTTGCCGCAGCGGAAGGTAGCGGTATATCCCTCTACATGCAGCCAGTGCAAGACCTGACAATTGAAGACAGGGTAAGTCGCACACAGTATCAATTTACCCTGGAATGCGCCGATCCTGACGAACTAAGTCTTTGGACTGGCCGCCTTGTTGATCAAATTTCCCACTCCCCATATCTTACTGACGTAGCCAGTGATTTACAGGATCAGGGCCTGCAAGCTTTTGTGGACATAGACCGCAATGCGGCAGGCCGCCTCGGCATCACGACTGCCGCCATTGATAATATCCTTTATGACGCTTTCGGCCAACGCCTTGTTTCCACTATATTCACGCAATCAAACCAATACCGCGTTGTTCTGGAGGTAAAGCCTGATTATAAAAAAGGACCGGCAGCCCTGAACGATTTGTACATAACTTCACAGTCAGGAACACAGGTTCCCCTGGGGGCAATCGTGCGGATATCAGAAAAACCCACACCGCTTGTCGTCAATCATCAGGGACAATTTCCCTGTGCCACAGTTTCTTTTAATCTGGTGCCCGGCGAATCACTGGGAAATGCCGTCTCGACTATCGAGAAAGCCGAGCGCGAAATAGGCATGCCACTAAGTGTAAAAACCGGTTTCCAGGGATCGGCACTAGCTTTTAGGGCTTCGCTCACCGGCACTTTATTTTTGATCCTGGCTGCTATCATAACGGTGTATATCGTCCTGGGTATTCTTTATGAAAGTTATATCCATCCGATGACGATTCTATCCACTCTGCCTTCCGCCGGAGTCGGCGCGCTGCTGGCGCTGATGATTTCCGGAACCGACCTGGGAATCATCGGAATCATCGGCATCATTCTGCTCATCGGTATAGTGAAGAAGAATGCCATTATGATGATTGACTTTGCGCTTGATGCCGAGCGCAAAGAGGGCAAACCGCCACGGGAAGCGATTTATCAGGCCTGCCTGCTGCGTTTCCGGCCGATTATGATGACGACGATGGCTGCGCTGCTTGGTGCGCTGCCACTGATGATCGGTACCGGAGTCGGTTCGGAGTTGCGCCATCCCCTGGGCATTACCATGGTGGGAGGGCTTATTTTTAGTCAGATACTAACACTTTTTACAACTCCGGTAATTTATCTGGCTTTTGACCGCCTGAGCCGTCGAGTCAGGGTACGAATAAGCCGTCATTCAGCAACGGCTGATAAAGGCGATGGGATTGTATCATGAGCATCTCCACTCCTTTCATTCATCGTCCTGTAGCGACGACCCTGATAACGCTGGG
>CAIJXJ010000200.1 GCA_903824575.1 uncultured Methylobacillus sp. | reverse complement strand
GTACGGGGTCTATGCGAGCTACTTTGAGGGACAGGCAAATATCGAGTTCACCAAGGATTTTATTGTCCTTGAACTGGAGGAACTGAAGAGCAAACGTGATCTGCAGGCGGTAGTCATGCAGATAATCATGTATCGCATCACGCAGGAAATGTATCTGGATCGTTCACGGCGCAAGATCGTGATTATTGATGAGGCTTGGGATTTGATGGGGAGCGGCAGCAGCGGGCACTTCATCGAAGCCGGTTATCGCCGCGCGCGTAAGTATGGCGGTGCGTTCGGCACCATCACCCAGAGCGTAGATGATTATTACAAGACTGAGGCCACCAAAGCCACTATCAATAATGCGGACTGGCTGTTTCTTCTACGCCAAAAACCTGAAAACATAGATCGCTTGGGCAAGGAAGGCAAGCTCACGGTAGATGAATGGATGAAACGCCAGCTTTCCTCGATTACCACCGATCACGGTAACTATTCAGAAGTGTTCGTGCATAGCCCGATGGGATCCGGCGTTGGGCGTTTGTTGCTCGATCCGTTCTCGATGATGCTGTTTTCAACACGCGCTGAGGATTTCGAAAGGATCAAAAAGATGCGCGAGGAAATGGGCATGACCACGGAACAAGCCATTGAGGTTCTGCTGGACGAAAGAATCAAGAACGACCGGCGCAAAGGTGACAGACCGGACAGAAGGAAGCAATCATCGTGACAGTGTAAACCAGCATAAATTTGAACAAGCCAATCATTTTGAAACGGTGATAAAGATGAAAAATAGCACCACGGCTGCAAACATAACACCACTACGGAAATTTACACTGGCCGCGCTTGCCATGCTTTCACTCTTTTCTGTGAGCATTCCCTCACAGGCCGGTTTCATGGATAACCTGGTAGGCAATGTTTTGGGAATAAATTCACCAACGCGCCGTCTTGATTTGTACGGGCAGGTCACTGACAAACCGCTCGTCAATGCCTTTTACGACCTCACACCAGACGGCAAGACGGAAACCATACCCGATGATCTTACAAAGGCTCGGTTCGAGTTCAAGGGAATTAACGGGGTGATGATCGCGTTTGAAAGACATCTCAGTGATTCCGCCAACATGCAGGGTGCCGCCAGTTCACTGAGGACATATCAATCCAATGCAGACACCGATGAAATCGCCCGGAAATATATTGCAACAGCGACTGCGAGGGGAAATACCGTCAGATTATACCAACCCAAACTCTCTGAACTTTTAGCGAACAAATTCAGGATTCTTGGGATTGTAGATGGGCCGGGGCGCTTAACCTTTATTGGATATGACCGCGTATTGATCGAGTACGACAATATGGGGCGCGCGGTGTCTTTTGTAAACAGGGTGATACAGGGCGTAACTGTAATGGGCGTAAGCCTTGATCAATACACTGCCATCTATTCAGGCGAACAGAGTATCAGGCATTTTGAAGATGGGATCAGCCAAGCTGATCTGAAACATTTCTACATTCGTGACTTGAACCCTCTACCTGCTGCCAGCAACAACCCGCCAGCGGAGCAGCTTAAAGATGAGAGTGCCAAACAAGAGAGGCCCGTCTCAGGTATTTAACGGCTCAATCCAACAAAAAGGAAAATCATGTCCAGACTGGCTCACCTCATCACCGGAACCGTTTCAGCAGCGGTTGCAATCGTCGTTACCGCAGGATGGCAATATTTTCACCCCTCGCCATCAATGGCAAAGGTGGACATTATCGGCATTGTCACTTTGCAGCAACAAAAACTGGCCGCGCAAATGAAACCCGGTATGGATCAGAAGGCGCAGGCAGACATTATTGAGTCAGCATCGCGCTTCGGTAAGCAACTGGACGCGGCAATGACACAGGTATCCAGGGAGTGTAATTGCACGCTGATCAACGCGGCCGCGATCGTAAAGGATGCCCCGGCAGGACTGATGCGTGATTACACGCAGCGAGTGACAGAGTTGGCGACGGGGAAAAAATAACTCATGCGCCTATTGCAACCAATTCTGTTCGTAATGCTGGCCGTATTACTGCTGCCAGTAGTTTTCGCGCAGGAAAATGACTATCCCTCTGGCATTGATTATCAATCAGTTTGGGCGTGTCATGGACAAGAGAAATTCAACTGGTATTGCGAAGAAGAAGTTAAACAAAAAGATGATGCTCCAGAAACCTTGAGAAAAACCAAGGAAGAAAAGGCCGTTGAAGAGCTGGATAAAATCCGCAAAGACCTCGATGCCAAGCGCGCGCTATCCGTTGTGCATCCCACCCCGGAAAACATCAAGTCGTATATGGCAGCCCAAAAGGTAGAGATCGAG
>CAIJXJ010000199.1 GCA_903824575.1 uncultured Methylobacillus sp. | reverse complement strand
GGTATAACAACTTTTTCCATGCCGATACGCATGCAATTTTGTCTGCAAGGTAGTCGTTTTGTAGCCTTAGGTAGTGAGAGCGTGAATTCCAATGCTGTCAATTTATAGGTGACACCTATCGGCGTTAAGGCGCCACTGACTTTCGCCGTAATGGCGCCACTTTGAAGTGTCATTTCAGGGGCTCAAACTGGGGGTAAAGAATGCGTGATTTTTGCTGTTTTTGCAATCGCATTATTTACTCTATTTGCTGCTGACGGACCTAACTCAAGCCGGAGTAGGTTTGGCTCCTTTCTTTGCCGGTGTTTTTGACCCTTCCGGCATGGGTTGCGGGTCGCGGTAACTCGGCCCATCCAGAACCACGCGATAAGCGCCGTGGCGTAATCGATCAATTGTCGCCGCGCCGATCATTTTATTTGCGGCGAATGCTTCGCCCCATTCATCAAAGTCGAGATTGCTGGTCAGAATGGTTGCGGCGCGCTCGTAGCGTTCGGCGATCAAGTCATGGAAGTCTTCATCTTCAGGTGAGCGCAAGGGTTTTAAGCCGAAATCGTCAATGATCAGTAGCTGCACTTTGACCAGCGATTTGAATCGCCGCGCGTAATTGCCGGTCGCCTGAGCTGCGCGCAAGCTGCTCAAGAGCTGAGTTTGCGTAATGAACAACACGTCATAACCCTGACGAGCAGCCGCATGACCCAGCGACTGCGCGAGGTGGCTTTTGCCGGTGCCGCACGGCCCTACAACCAATACGGCGACTTTCTCTTCAATGAAACGGCAGGTCGCCAAGTCATGGACTGCCGTGCGGTTCAGATTGGGTAGTCGGTCGAAGTCGAATCCTTCCAGTGTTTTTTGGTTGCGGAAACTGGCACGACGCAGTCGTATATCCAGTTTCTTCTGCTCCCGTCGGGCGACTTCGTCATGAATCAGCAGGCTGAGGAAATCGGTGTAGGCCAGCTTGCGGTCGATGGCCTCGCGGTTGCGGGCTTCGAGCGAATCAAGAATGCCGGACAGGTGCAGTTGTTTGAGCAGGGATGTTAGTTCGGGAATTGTATGCATGGTAGTCCTCATTGAAGAATGGTTTGGGTATCGCGGCAGAATCGGCCGCCTTCTGTGTACGTGGTAGCAAGAGCATCAAAGGCCAGCAGCGGAGTGAGCTGGTCCAGCCCTTTGGCCAGAATCGACTTGACCACTTGGTAACCCGGCGTGCCGAAATGGTTGGCGCGCGAACACGCGGCTTCCAATCTGGCGGCGCCGTATTTCTGCTTGAGCCGCAGCACACCTTGAACTGCGCGCATTTTTATCAAGACATGGTCGCTGAACATGGCATGCACCATGGCATGACAGGCCGGGCCAATCTGCAAGGCCGTGTTCAAACACCACTGCGTATCCTGCATTTGCCACGCCTGTGCTTCCGGTGGCATGTGGTCGACTACTGTAGATCGAAGTCCTTTCCCTGCCAGCCGCACATGACTGGCAACCGCCTCGTGTTCGCGGTACAGCGTCACCATCGTGTCGGTCGCCCTCAGCCACAAGTTGCAACTGATCAGCCGGAACGGTACCGAATAGTAGTTGGTATCGTATTGGACATGCGCATCGCGATGCACCAAGACCTTGGCCCAGCTTGCCAACTCGGGCGGAACGCTGGGCAATGCAATGAGCAGGCCTTTCTCAACTTCTGCAAAACGCTTGAGGGGTGCTTCGCGGGTCGTGCCGTGAATGCGGTTGCCGGCCTCGTTCATCACCCACGTATGCAATTGGCGGTTAGCATCATCCAGATCACGGAATTCACGTAGCGGCAGGAAACTGCCTTTGATGTATTTGACGCCCGCCTCAACGATTCCTTTCTTTTGCGGGTCGCGTGGCGGACAGGGATCAATCTTGAAGCCGTAGCCCTCCGCACATTCCGCGTAGGCCCGTTGCACATCAGGCTCGTAGACGCAGGCTTTGGTGATGGCGCATTTGGCATTATCGATGATGGCGCGTGACGGCACGCCGGAGAACGATTCAAACGCGCGTCGATGGCAGGCTAGCCAAGTTGCCACGGTCTGGTCGCGCACAAATTCGGCATACTGGTGACGCGACCAGCACAAGGTCATCACGAAGAACCAGGTCTTGAATATCTCGCCGGTGTACACATCGATGATCAGCGGGCCGGAACCGAAATCAACCTGAACTGCATCACCCGGCTTAAACGTCAATCGCATCGGCACTTCCGGGACCTCATCGACGACGAGTTGCTGGATGAAACGATACATCGCGGAGTGGCTACCGGTATAGCC
>CAIJXJ010000198.1 GCA_903824575.1 uncultured Methylobacillus sp. | reverse complement strand
CGCACATGTAAATTCACCGACAACCGATTCCAGGGCGATGACAACAACCAACAAATGCCACCGATGTGGCGCGACCAGTTACAAGCCGGTGATCAAGCGCGATGAGAACGGCACCATGATGCCCTCAGGCGAGCACCAGTGCGTGGGCTGCAAGTTGATCTTCACGGACATTGATGCGTGGAGGAATGCGCCTGCAAAAGAGGACGCGCCCATCCAGGGCCAGGACAAGGCATAGGCCAAGGCAACAGGGGTCAAAGCAATGAGCACCCCGGTTAAGAAATCACAAATTGTGCAAGACGGTCTGCGTTACAAGGCCAAGGCCTCAGGATCTCCATTTGGAGAAACCAACCAATATGCCCACACCGCGACCATGTCGTGTTTCCTGTGCGGGAAGCACCGACCTCGAACACAGCTCATGGCGCGCAAGTTACTCGGCAAGGCGCAAAACGTATGCGCGCCGAAGTGCGAAAAATAGAAAGCTCGAATTCCGCGATTGCGTATGCCGCGGCGGCAAGTTGCTGAGTACGGGGGTGAGGCCGGATCGGGCCACTTGCTGAAGTTGGCCGGTAACTGCTTTCTGGAAGACAGTCGCTCCCATTTGATGTACCGCGGGATACGCAGCCGCCTAGCTGAAGTTAACCTGAAGCCAACAGAAGCGTCTAAGGCTGGTAAAGCACTTCATAATCAAGATCTCCCCGCTTTTCGAGATGCCTACCTTTCATCATGGATAAACTCTTGCTGCAGCAGCAGGTGCTGGAGCGGCTCGCCGAAGACCTGCTGCAAGCCGAACACGCAGTGCGTGCGGCCCATGAAACTGCGACTCACGAAGAAAACATTGCCGAAAACAAATACGACACATTGGGACTCGAAGCCGCCTACCTGGCCACCGGCCAGGCTCGGCGCGCCGAAGGCATCCGCCAGGCGATGGCCAATTGGCGCCAATTCCGCCTGCGCCCCTACGACGCCAGCAAAGGTATACAGCTCGGCGCGCTGGTCTGCCTAGTCGATTCCGACGACAAGCAGCAACTGGTCTTTCTCGGGCCGGATGGGGGCAGCATGAAGTTGGTCAACGGCGCTCAGCTCATTCAGGTCATCAGTAGCGAAGCCCCTTTGGGCAGGGCCGTGCTTGGCAAATGTGAAGGTGATGAGGTGTGGATACAGGTCGCTCCAATCCAACAGCAATTTGAGGTGCTGCGGGTTTATTAATCCGCAAGCAAGCCCATGCCAAATTGATTGAGGTCAGCAGTCGTGCCTGGAGGCTAGACTTCGGCTGTGGGCCAGTTGCAGTCACACGATCTGTTCGCTTGTGTGATGGGTCAGGGCTGGAAGCAGCCATCCGTGTACAAGGCACAGTTAGGCGTCTCAGCCAATGACGGGGACACCGACAATATAAGGTGCGAGTCCGTTGGGGTGACGCTGCACGAAACGAGCCAGATTGCGTTGCACGTCTGGATCGCCTTCATGCCCAGCTAGCCATGCCCGTGCACCTTGTAGAACTTCGGTACAGAAGTGAGCTAGATCAATGCACAAAGCATCATTCATTCGGCCGTAGTGAATGACATTCGTTGTCGCCCCTGGTTCGATGAAGATAATTCGGGTGAACTTGCTCTTTGGATGCTGCGTGCTTCCCTGATGAAGGAGGGAGCAGCGGAACTGATAGCAGGAATCACCATCAAGTGGATTCTCGAGGTCCTTGATGTGATGGCGGACATCGTGCGGAAGGCCCGCGACAACATTTTCTCGGAAGCGAGGGCGCACCCAAGCCTCGTACCAAGCAGCGAACTTCTTTCCCGTAGCTTCGCCATTTTCCGAGCCTAGGGCGCCCGCAATGTCGGGTACTGAGAGGCTCGTGAACAGCGATAGGTAGTACTGCCGTGATGCGAGCGAAGATTCGATTTGATCTATGAGTGCATGCATGAGTGCCTTTGAAACGCCAGACTATTGGGTTATCCCGCAAAAATGCTGGGGAGCATGGCCGCCATTTTGATGGTATGGCCACCAGCTAACTATGTCCCAAATAAGGGGCGCAACCGAATGACCGCAATCGCGGCGGTCCCGCCGACCAGCGGACGGTCGCCTGTGACAGCAATGGGTCGGTTGCAGCGGCAAGTCTGGGCTCGCTAACTACCAGCGCCGTCTGCATTTCTTACCTCCGGCAAATGCTCCATTAAGTCTTCCACCCTGCATCCAAAGAAAATGCACAGGCGGTCAATAGTGTCAGTGCCAGTGCCATAGCCTTTTTGATTGAGGATCTTTGAAAGGGTCATGCGGTTCAGTCCGGTCGCGTTGGCAACTTCGCTGATAGATACACGTCGCCCGTCAGCGAATTGCTTTTTCTCCATCATTTCGCCCAACTTGAATCTGATCATGAT
>CAIJXJ010000197.1 GCA_903824575.1 uncultured Methylobacillus sp. | reverse complement strand
CTTCTCCAGTGAGCAAGATCAAAGGCAGGGCTCCGAAAATTGCCGCCATCGTCGTCATCATGATCGGCCTAAATCGCATCAGGCAGGCTTCAAATATTGATTCTTCAGGGCTTTCTCCTTCTTTGCGTTCCCTGTCCAGAGCAAAATCAATCATCATAATGGCATTTTTCTTTACTATACCGATCAGCAGAATAACTCCGATCAAGGCCATAATGGTGAACTCAGTATTGGATATCATTAAGGCCAGTAATGCCCCTACACCGGCGGACGGTAGCGTGGATATGATCGTGAGTGGGTGGATATAACTCTCGTAGAGTATACCCAGCACAATGTATATGGCAATAAGCGCCGCCAGAATTAACCAGGGCATGCTCTGTGATGATTCCTGAAATGTCTTGGCCGTTCCCTGAAAGCTTCCCCTGATGGAACTGGGAACGCCGAGACGAGACATTGTTCCCTGAATCGCCACTGTTGCCTGAGAAAGCGACACTCCCAGCGGAAGATTAAAAGAAATTGTGGATGCGGCAAATTGCCCCTGATGGTTGACAGCGAGCGGAGTATTAGTCAAGCTATATTTGGCAAAGGACAAAAGGGGCACCTGCGCACCATTAGGAAGCCCCGCATTGGGAGGAATAATCAGGTAAACATCTTTGAGAGATTCCGGACTTTGCCAGTTGGGTGGTGATGCTTCCATAATGACATGGTATTGATTGAGAGGATTATAAATTGTGGATACCTGACGCTGGCCGAAGGCATCATTTAATGTCGTATCAAGAAGCGCCGGAGTGATTCCCATGCGCGAGGCCGTATCCCGATCGAAGGCGATGGAAGTCTGCAATCCTCTATCCTGCTCATCCGTATTCACATCCGTCAATTCGGGAAGTTCATTAAACGCATCCTTGATGCGCTTCTCCCATAGCCGCAATTCAGCAAGATCTTCGGCTTGTAAAGTATATTGATAGGTAGCCCCGCCCGCCCGGCCGCCGACGCGGATATCCTGAACCGACTGAAGAAAAAGCTTTGCTCCCGCCTCGTGTGCCAGCTTGGGACGCAGCCTTGCCATTATTTGATCGGGGGAAGACTTGCGCTCACGAACCGGCTTCAGAGCAACATACATGAAACCGGAGTTACTGCCTCCTGTAAAACCGGCTATGCTGCTAACTGCCGGATCGGCACGAATAATGTCCATGATGTTGATGAGCTTGCGCTGCATGGCCTGAAAAGAAATACTCTGGTCAGCCTGGATCGTGCCGACAAGAGCACCGGTATCCTGCTGAGGAAAGAAACCCTTGGGAATTTTGATGTAAAGAAAAACATTCAGGCAGATAACAACAAATAGTATAGCCATCATCAGCCGGCCGTGCCTCAGTGTCCAACCAAGTGAGCGCCGGTAAAAACCGAGGACAGCCTCAAATATCTGCTCACTTTTTCGATAGAACCATCCTTTGCCGAGTTCTTCTTTCGATCGCAGCAGGCGGGCGCACATCATCGGCGTGGTGGTCAGAGATACAGCCAGAGAAACTATGATGGCCGCGGAAAGTGTCACTGCGAATTCGCGGAAAAGCCTGCCAACAACTCCTCCCATTAGTAATATGGGGATAAATACGGCGATAAGTGAGAGGCTCATCGAAAGCACGGTAAAGCCTACTTCTTTTGCTCCCAGCAATGCTGCCTGAAAAGGAGTCATACCCGCCTCGATATGGCGGGAGATGTTTTCCAGCACAACAATAGCGTCATCAACAACAAATCCGGTGGCAACAGTCAGGGCCATGAGCGATAGACTATCCAATGTGTAGCCTGCAAGATACATAACGCCGAAGGTGCCGATCAGTGAAACGGGCACGGCAATGCTGGGAATAAATGTCGCATAAATATTGCGCAAAAACAAGAATACAACAAGAATCACCAGCGCGATGGAGATTATTAATGTGCGTTCAACTTCGT
>CAIJXJ010000196.1 GCA_903824575.1 uncultured Methylobacillus sp. | reverse complement strand
GGTTACAGATGGATCATCCTTTTTAGTCATTTCAAGCCGGTTCATGAGAAACCGCACAGTCCACAATAAGACAGTATCAAACAACTTGGCACCACGAACGCTGCCGCGATGATCTGGATGATGCTCAACTGAAGTACGACATTGGTCGAAGATTTCGATTTCTCCTTCACTGAGGTTTTCAAGACTAGATGCAAATGCATTTGCGACGAGTTCGCCAACCCTGCGTTTGGTTTCATCGCTTGCGTGGACTTGTGAAAGTATGGCAGCGACCGGTGCCCAAACGGTGGCTGCCTCAGTGGGGTTTCGCTGCACCTCTGGACGATCTGCCATCATATGATCGATACCATTTAAAATGGCATCGGCTTCAGGAACCAATTCGTGTTCTTGGTTCTGTTTCAGCCAGCACTTCAAGAGGTAGGCTTGACCTTCGCGCTGTATTATAGATGCTTTTATTCTTGGGCGAATCAGGGTCTCAAGGTACCCATCACTTCTCCGTTTCAGGATTGCTCGTCCCGCGCTATAAGCAGCCAGAACCTGCTTTTCGATCACGATAAGAGGCTCCCACCAACTTACCTCTTGCAGACTGTCGGCAAGCGACACTAGGGTATAAGCTAGATCGTTCCAGCACGCCGCCTGAAAATGCCGAGCGCCCAGCCAAGTTGGCGAGTTTGGATCGGCATGCCAAGCGAGCAGTTCGAAGGCGGATTTCTGGATGACTACACTGCGCTCTCTTAGCTCTAGCTCCGTCTTATGAGTCTCGAAATCAGTCAGCAGCGTGAGGCACTCTCCGTACAGTGCAGCCTCTGGTGTTGCCCCTTGCATGGCCTCAGCCTTCTTGAACCAATGCAACGAATCCAGGAAGTACGTGTTAGCCACGTCTCTCTTGGGTTCATCCAGAGCCAAAGCCAAGCCTGCCATCCCCAGTTCGTAACTACTCAGGTACCACGAATTAAAAGGATTTTTCACAGTTATTCGGGGGTTTAACAATTGGTGGATTCATCCGATAACAGGAAACATGAAAACCCTGCCCAATCTTGAAGAGCTTAGCTTAGCCGAGAAAGACGACTTGATTCGTTTTCAATTTTCGCAGGTAATCGCATTGACAGAGCAGGTAGAAGCTCAAATGCTGCAGATTGGAATATTGACTGCCAAGGTGGCTGAACTGGAAGGTCGCCTTGCGCTGAATAGCAGCAACTCCAGCAAGCCACCATCAATGGATGGGTTCAATAAGCCAAAACCGAAATCATTACGTTTGAAGGGACAGAATTCGACAGGTGGCCAAAAGGGACACAAAGGTTCCACGCTGAAAAAAGTTGAGTGTCCAGATCACATCGAAAACCACACACCACCAAGTCATTGTGATATATGCAATCATGCTATTCCTGATGGCGTTGTTGTTGAATCGCGTCAGGTGTTCGATATTCCTGCAATACGTCATGTGGTTACAGAGCATCGTGTGCTTGAATCACGTTGCGCATGCGGTAAGGTACACCGTGGCAAGTTTCCTGAGGGGGTTTCTGCGCCAGTACAATATGGATCAAACATCAAGGCTGCTGTGGTGGAACTAACACACCATCACATGATGCCTGTGGCTCGTACCGGTGATTTGACTGGCGATCTGTTCGGCCTGCCATTATCGGATGCAACAATACTGGCGATCAATGAAGAAGCCAGGGAAATTCTCGTGCCGACTGTAGCCGCCATTGGTGAAGCGGTAAAAAACGCCCCAGTTGGCCATGCCGATGAGACCGGAATGTATGTTTCAGGTACACTCTATTGGCTGCATGTATTGGCTACCCCAATGTTGACCTGGATGGGCAGTCATGCGAATCGTGGAAAAATTGCTTTTGACGCTTTCGGACTCTTGACTGCTTTTACCGGTACGCTGGTTCACGATGGCTGGATATCTTATCGCGATCTGGCCTGTCTACATGCCTTGTGCAATGCACACCATCTGCGTGAACTGACCTTCGTATTTGAAGAGATGAAGCAAGCCTGGGCAAAACGTCTGATCGATCTCATGATTCAGGCACACCAAGAAGTAGCATTGGTCGGAGGACCTTTAGCGGCAGATCGCATTGCCTATTATCGCTCCGCTCATGTTGAGATCCTTTCCGAAGGGGCGGCAGTTAACCCGCGAGCGCCACCTTCAGGCAAGCGTGGCAAAACCAAACAGAGTAAGGCGCTTAATCTGCATGACCGATTGCGTGATCATGCAGACGATGTTTGGCGATTTTTGACAGATCCCAACGTACCATTCTCGAACAATATCGCTGAGCAGATCATGCGTATGAACAAGGTCAAACAGAAAATCTCTGGCGGTTTCCGCACTGAGGCAGGGCTCGCTTCTTTTTGCACTATTCGATCCTATCTCGCGACGATGCAAAAGCAGGGTTTCAATATTTTTGATTCACTTAAACTGGCATTCCAAGGCACACCACCTCAACCTCGCTTTGCTTAATCGTTAATAACGGTACCCACCTGAGTAGTTACATTTTTGATTCACTTAAACTGGCATTCCAAGGCACGCCACCTCAACCTCGCTTTGCTTAATCGTTAATAACGGTACCCACCTGAGTAGTTACTGACAGACGAGCTTTTCTGAAAACGATCAACTGACGGTGAATGGCGCCAGCAAAGAACG
>CAIJXJ010000195.1 GCA_903824575.1 uncultured Methylobacillus sp. | reverse complement strand
CGTCAATCGCACGTCAGCGTGCCTTGGCGTTGTGTGTTGCAGTGGAGGGATTCATGGCCGGACCAAAAATATCGGATTTTTCGCATCTTTTGGGTAATGACTCACGAGTTGGCAAACTCATAACCATCGATTTAGAGCGTGGCTACTGCCATGCTGACACCCCAGAAGAGGGGAAAACCATGGCGGAAATCGTGATGGCAATGGCCACCGCCCGAAGAGCAGGGCTCAATCAGGTTGCAGCAGCTTTGCCATCATCCCAGAGCAAAACCAACCTGGAAACTGCCAAAGAAATGTACCTGAAGGAGCGGACAGCGACCCTCAAGCCTGCGACCATGAACAAGCAGCGGGGTGTACTCAAATCTTTTATCGAATTTACCGGCAATGTTGACGTGGCAATGGTGACGGCGCAGGTGGTGAACGACTACAAGCAGAAAAAGCTGGAAGATGGCCTTGAGGCAACCACCATCAACGACCAGATGTCCATCCTCAAGGGTCTGTTCGCATATTGCATCAGCAACAAAATTGTGCGGATGGAAAACCCGGCTGAAGGCGTCAACATCGTAGGCGCGCAAAATCAGGCAGAGTCCTACTCCATATTTACACAAGACGAGCTGGAAAAGATCTTTGAGCCGGTTTTTTACCGCAAGCACATGGATACCCCAGATTTCTACTGGGGCCCGCTCGTAGCCCTGTTTACGGGCGCTAGAGCGGAAGAAATCGCCAGCCTGGACCTCAAGCAGATTAGGGTTGAGAAAAATGTTGCGATCATGGACATTCTGGACGGAAAGACTGTAAATGCCGTCCGAAAAGTTCCCCTGCATAACAGTCTCTTGGAACTTGGGTTTTTGGACTACGTGCAGTCCATGCGGGAGGCCGGTTACACCAAACTGTTCCCACATCTCATAGACGGTAAAAACGGCTACAAGAAGAACATGTGTCGCATGTTCGGTCAATACCTTGACAAGCCAGAAGTGAATATCGTGCACCCGCTGAAGGTTTTTCATTCCCTGCGACACACTGTGGTCACCAAACTGACGGATGCAATGGTAAACGACGGTTTGAAACGCGCATTGGTTGGCCACGACGTGGACACGAAAATGTCAGCCCATGACGATTACATTGATATCTCGGCGCTGACCATCCCCAACCTTCAGCTTGCCATCAATCGTATTAACTATGAAGGGCTTGATCTGGCTGGATTGAAACGCAAGCCGGGCGATTTTCTGGCGATTGTGGCCAAGCGCATCAGTCAGCGGGAAAAACGGTCCAGTAGAGAATTGGTTGGCGGTGCCAGCGGGTCAGAAAAGGCGACCTGAATTTTTTCGCACTAAGGTTCATCGGCACGACCACTGATGCGTGGCGGTGCTGATGGTGCCGAGCTTCGTGCTTATGAGGGCTCTGTGGTGAGTAGTGCCACTTATGGCTGATGGGCTGGTGTATTGACTTGACTTCTCGCTCCGAATGTTGTTGATTGGTATGACCACAACAACAGGAGCGCCATGAACCAGCAATTGCAAGATTTTTACTCCCACCTCAACGAATCCGTGGTCACCACCAACGACTTTGAAGAAGGCACCAAATATCGCAAGCGCGAAAAGGTTGATCAATTTGCCTATTGTGGTCTCAATCCGATATATCGCCACTATCTGAGCTTTGATCTGGATATCCGTGGCTCCGCATTTCGGTATGACGATGTGGCACTTCCGCCACCAACCATCATCACCGTCAATCCAGTTAACACGCACTGCCATTACCTTTACCAGCTCAAAACGCCGGTCGCTTATCACGCCAACAGCCGCATCAAACCTCAACGGATGTACGAAGCTATCCAGCACGCCATGACAAGCAGCTTGAAGGCGGATACCGCATTTACCCACACGCTCACCAAAAATCCGCTACATCCCAAATGGTGGGTCATCACCAATCCCGCCATCTACGATCTCAGCGATTTTTTGGAATACAAAGGTGTAGAACGCTCCCGCACCATAGATGCGTTGCCAGACGATGTGACCGCTGTGGTTAGAGGTCGTAACGACCAGCTGTTTCATACGCTCAGATTGTGGGGCTACCGCTCGGTACATCGGTTCAGTAGCGAAGAGGGCTGGCATCAGGAGATGCAGGTCAAGGCGGAAGAGATCAATGATGGCTTTGAAGATCCGCTGCCCTACAAGGAAGTTCGTCACACAGCAAAAACCACCGCCAAATGGATCTGGAGACATCGGCACACACTCAGCAGCAGAAAGCGTGTCCTCGAATTTACAACTGAAACCGCACAAGAGCGCATGAGTCAGGGTGCTGCATACACCAATGCAGCCAGGAGCGCCAAAGCCATTCAAACCCTGCAACTAGCGGCCGATGCCTTACGCCACAGCGGTAAGCCAATGACACCATTATCATTGCAGGTGGCATCTGGCTTGAATATAAAAACCATCCGAAAATATTTGTCTCAAATCCACTAGCATAAGCAGCAGGGTGATGGTTGGAAAAATTCTTTGAAGTCCACGACGGCGTACCGTCAGGTAATTAGCAGCGCTACCGGCGAACCTATATTGGATGAAAACGGATAGGCCAAGAATTGAATATGAAACGAAGGCCAAAATCCAAAGAAGGAGAATGAAAATTGGCCGTCAGCATTTTTTGCATTGAAATAGTGCCCGATAAGAGAACGTTAAATCTTGAGCTTTTTGACCTTGATGGTCTTGGTGGATAGCTCTGCATTGAGATTGCGATTCAATTCTTGCATTGCGGCGAGATTTTGAAGTTGACTAATGATCCCAGAAAAGTTTTTATTGCCCTTATTACCGCCATAAGAGTGATATCCCTGACTGAGTCGGTGGTCGAACTGGTCTTTCATCATAATTGTGAAGCCGTCCCTGCGCTTTTCAAGCAAGTTGTAGATTTTGAGAGCTGAGATGTAATTATTTTTATCGATTGCATCGTAGAGTTTTTTCATGTTCACAAACCACGCGCAGTGACCTTTGTCGTCGATCATTTCTTGGATACCTGACGCCTCCATAACACTATATGTAAATCCCCTAAAAATGCTTGGATCAACCTTAAGAACTTCCTCTGCAACGTATTCACAGGTAATTTTTTCGACGTGAAAAAAAAACTCAAACATTGCATCATAAAATGTTTCTGCATCATGCTCAATGTCCTGAATTGCGCGATCAAGCAATTCCTTGAGAACGTCATTTTTGTCATGGCTAAAAATGGATTCGATTGCTGTATTTTCAATATTTTTCATGATTTCTCCTTGCTTGTTATTCGGTTGCTTCAGTTGTTGGGTTGCTGCTGTTTTGCTGGGTGCACTCATTACCCCAGCCGGTCCAGCCAACGCCGTGTGGTTCACCCCTGCAAAACAATTCAATCTTGTTAAGTTCGGGATACATCTCGTCGATGAGTTGGTACAACTCAGCAGGTTTGCGGCTGTGCTCAAGACGTGGATATTTGAGAACGGAAGAGGGACGAGCTGAATAAGGTACCTCTGGCACAGAACCCTTGATTGCGATCATCAAAACCTCATGGGCTTGCCGGAAATACGCTCCTTGACCGGGAACGTTCTTGTCCCAGACGGCACTGGTCTTGAAGGTGAAACCCCAGCTTTCCACCACTTGCAACGCTTCTGCCAACAATGAAGATGAGCACCACATGATCAACACCGCATCGTCGGCACAAATCTCAGCAATAGGCATATTGCAAATTTCCTGCACTGACATGCAGGGATAGCCAACAGCCAGTTCACCCATGTAATTCCAAGGTGGATCCGCGTAGATCACACTGAATGTCCCAAGGGATGCAACGAGCGGTTTGTTGTTGGCACGTTTAGCTTCGATGTCCTGAAGCCTTTCTTGGCGGCGTGTCTCGAACTTGGCCTTGTTGATAGCCTTGCTAGCATCCTGAATTGCCTTGATGTCATCAAAATTCAGTTGAGACTGATCTTCCCTGGCCAATGCAGCGAGAGTGGCCGCGCTTGAAATGTTGATCTTTCCTGAAGCTACTGCGGCCACCAATTCAGGCGCCCCCTTCTTGAGAACCGTCTTGCCGCGCAGAACAGAGTCAACGGAGATTCCGAGTTCTTCAGCAACCCGCTTTTGGGATACCGCTCCGGCGGTATGCTGGTTCGTACCAACCGTGGAATTGGTAAGGCGGGCTGCAACGAGAGCACGTTGGCTCTCTGTCAAATGGCGGCGATGCAAGTTGATGCTGACCACCGCTTGGATTACTTCCGCTTCGTTGGCCGCAAGCATTTTTTCAAAACGCGGTACGATTCCAAGTTCGGTACAGGCACGCAGACGATTGACGCCATCAACCACCTGGTCTTCGTAAAGAAGGATCGGTATTAGTTGACCATTGCGGCTGATGTCTTGTTTGAGCTCTTCAAATTCTGACTCCTGCATCTTTGGAAACAGATTGGCTGCGTCATGAATTTGAATGCCCTGAGCAAAATGCCAATCGTTAACTGCGGCTGTGATCGGGTATTGGGTTTGGGGTGGGGTTGCGTGACTTTTACGCAGGCGATGGTTTTTTTCTTTCATATTCTCTCCTTGTTAAATCTGCCTGAATTGGCATTGTTGTTAATGTAAAAAAAAGCAACATAAAAACCATCCGCATGAAATAAATGGTTTTGTGCGAAACGGAACGTAAGTACCATTTCGAAATGAAGGAGTTAGCTGTGCAGGTCAAAAAACCGGGTCAAAAGCAGGGCAGAAAAGCGAAGTCATCAATGGATGTCATGCGCACCCGCGTTTGGTTGGCAGAGATGATGCGGTTCACCGGATGCGCAAACCTGAATCAACTAGGAGAGTTGATCGACGATCTCGATGACAAAAAAATGCTGTATCGGTACGCCAGCGGCCAGAACGGAATTTCGAAGAAAAAACTGGCTGAGATTGATGTTCGAATCAAACAGCGGATACCAGGTCGCGTTGATGGATCGTCAGTTTTTCTAATTGGTCCGAAAAGTGAGCGGGCTGCGATTGACTTTGTGCCACTGTGGGACGCCCTGGGCGGTACGATTGAGCAAGTCAATGAGGTGCTAATTGCACTGGATCCGGCCATCGCAATTCAGAAATACCTTGGGGTATCCTTTCTGATTCGATCCTCATATATCGT
>CAIJXJ010000194.1 GCA_903824575.1 uncultured Methylobacillus sp. | reverse complement strand
CCGAACAAAACCTCGAACAAAGCGAACAGAAGCCACAAGCCTGAAGACATTGATTATCATGGCATGAGTTGTTCGAATTAGTGTACATGCCTCGAACGCTGAAACAAAATTTCTCTCTCTATGGAGCACGCTATGGATACTGGAAAAATAACCATCTGGATTGACCAAGCAAAACCCATTTTGATTGCCTTCGGGCTCAAGGCACTGGGCGCCATCGTGGTCTTTGTAGTGGGCCGCTGGCTCATCAATTTGGTGACCGGCCTGATGGGCGCGGCAATGACCCGGCAGAAGCTGGACCCGACCGTGCAACGCTACTTGGTGAGCTTTCTGTCGGTTGCGCTGAACATCATTTTGGTGGTCGCCATCCTGGGCTACTTTGGCGTGGAAACCACGTCGTTCGCCGCCTTGGTGGCCGGCGCAGGCGTTGCCATAGGCGCTGCCTGGAGTGGCTTGCTGGGAAACTTCGCCTCTGGCATTTTCTTGCTGGTACTCAGGCCTTACCAGGTCGGCGACTACGTGGCCATCGGTGGGGTCGAGGGATCGGTGCTGGAACTGGGCCTTTTCGGCACCACCATCAACACGCCTGACAACGTCAAGACCATCGTGGGGAACGGAAAGATCATGGGCGGTGACATCAAGAACTTCACAGCCAACCCATTCCGCCGTGTCGATTTGGTGGCGCAGCTTGCCGGCAGCGCAGATGTTCACAAGGCGATTGCCTTGCTGAAAGAATCTGTCGCCGCGGTCAGAAACATCCAGGCAGCGCAGGGTGTCGATGTGGAGATCGTGGAGTTCAATGAGTTTGGACCGAAGCTGGTGATTCGACCCTATTGCCACACGGACCATTATTGGCAGGTGTATTTTGATACCAACAAGGCCATCGCTGACACCCTCGGCGCGGCGGGTTTCCCGGTCGCCACAAGGCCCGTAAAAATCTATCCGGTTTAATCTTACTGACCGGGGCTTGAATGCCTTGCAAGGTGGCACGGTCACGTGCCGTGCCACCGTTGATGGGAATGGCGAGTAACGGGACGAAAAATAGTCTCTGCTGCCACGATGGCAGATATTCAACGCATCACCCAAAATGGAATCTAGATGTCTTGCAGATACATAAAAAAATGCAGACAAATGACTTGCTATTGACATCCAGCGACACTGGTAAAAATGGCACGATTTAATATCAAATTTCTAAATTCGGCTGCAAATCGGAAACTTGGATATGTTAAAAAATATATTAACTGCAATCGTTGTTTCATCTGTCTATACACATTCATTTGCCACAGATTTATTTCCAGAGGGAAACTTGCGCGAAATCAAAGCAGGTGATTTTGTACAACCAACCGATACGGCTGGTGGCTATCCGATTTTTCAAAATGATGGGAACTGGAAGTTCCTGAATGGCAAGGCATACACATCAAGCGGCGCAGCGGATTCCGTAAAAATGGGAACTGTGCAGCTAGATTATTATGCTTCAGGGTACCTGCTTGCCAGGCAGAACATCTCCGTGAATACCGGCGGGGGAGGTAATTCATCTTGGAGCGGCTCGCCCTGTTCTCCAGGCCATTTGGTTATTCGAGACAAAGGGCGTGGCAAACAAGATAATTGCATGACGATCGATGCACAATCTGTCACTGCCGGTACCACCTCAACTACATTTCTTAACATCGTACTTACGAATTCAGGTAGCGCTGGGCGCTACTACCGAATTATTCTCGGCATAAATGCTGACCTATTGGGCGTTAGGGGAACAGGCACCGGCGATTGGACTGAAGAGGAACTAAAATCCAAACCTTATAAAAAGGAAGCAATTGACAGGCTGACAGCTTGGGCCGAACCAATTCAGGACGGTTCAATCAGGGCGTTTGACTTTAGCAAGCCGCAAGACGTCTACACAAAAATTCCATCATTTATGACCTTGCTTCCTGTACCTGAAGACCTGGTTGGACAAAAGCGTTCTATTAGTTTTGTCAGTGCGGTCGAACACCTGCGCCATATCGAATCCATCAAGTCCATCGCATACACACGCTATGAAGATTACAAGGGTGCATGGGGCTACGTAACTGACCAACCGACTCAAGACGCTGCCGACACGGCGGCAGTGGCCAAGTGCGAAAGCATTCGTTCGATTAACAGGCCAGATGTGCCCGTTTGTTCGGTATATAGAATCACAGATGGCAGACGCGTCTCTGATACTTATGATCTTAAACAAGCGAGTAAAAAATAGGCGCGTTGAAGAATACGCCAGTTGACAAGGTTGTCACCGCGGCGGCGTGGGAAACGCTAGCCGTCGGCTCCCGGATTGTCCCCTGCATGACCGGGCCGCCCGACAAGCTTGTTTACAGTCCGGGGAT
>CAIJXJ010000193.1 GCA_903824575.1 uncultured Methylobacillus sp. | reverse complement strand
TGTCCAAATTCCCGAGTCCGCCAAATATGATGGCATGCCGCGTTCGGCTATAGATGCCTGCGTGGCTGACCGAATTGTATCACCAGACCAGATTGGGCGCGAATTAGAGCGTTTGGTGCGCTTCCCGGGCATGCTGCCGAATCTTGAGAGCGGCGAACAGCGTCCAGCTGAATTGTCTGATCTATTTGAGCGGGTCCGACTACGCACGAAGATTGACTTTTCCAGCTACAAATTGTCCACGGTCCAGAGACGTTTACAGCGAAGGATGGCTGCTACCAATACCGGAACCCTCGCCGAATATCTGAGCAAGACCGATAGCGATCCTGACGAGCTCGATGCTCTGGCCAAAGAAACGTTGATTTCCGTGACAGAATTCTTTCGGGACAAGGATGCCTTTCGCGCCTTGGAGAGGCATGCCCGAGAGATTGTCAGCCGTAAACTTCCTGGTGAAGAAATCCGAGTTTGGGTAGTCGGGTGCGCCACTGGTGAGGAAGCCTATTCGCTGGCAATCATGTTTTCGGAATTAATTGCTGAGAGAGGAATTGGAAGTCGTCTCCAAGTTTTTGCGACAGACATTGATAACAACGCATTGAGCGTTTCCCGGCGGGGTATCTATAACCAGACTGCCATGGCGGAAATGCCCCAGGAATATGTTTCAAAGTATTTTATTCCCTGTGGCAACGGATTTGAACCGACCAAGGAGCTGCGTGACTGCGTCACCTTCGCACGTCAGGACGTCAACGTTGACCCGCCGTTCCTGCGGCTGGATTTGGTCACATGCCGCTACGTGATGATCTATTTCAACTCCGATCTCCAAGCCAAGGTTTTATCGATCCTGCGATATTCGCTTCGTGAAGATGGCCTGCTGTTTCTTGGTCGCTCTGAAACAGTTACACAGCAAGAAGCTATGTTTGCGTCAGTTGATCGACGGGCCAGAATATTTCGTCCACGGGGACAGAGCCGTCCCATCACCATGGGAAAGCTGGTGAGGGGCCAGCTAAAAGTCCCAAAACTTGAGCCAAGAAATCCGGACAGATCGAATGAGCGGCTTTTTCTGAATGCCCTTGCAGACCATTTTGGACCGGCAATGCTGATTGATTCAGGTTGCCGGATATTGCATAGCCACGGACCTGTTTCTCGATTTATCCATTTTCCGACGGGAACGCCGGAAATGAATCTCGCCCAATTAATAGTGCCTGAGTTTTCCAATGAAATCCTGACCACGATGCATCGCGCTCGTCGTCGTCAGGCTAGTTCCTATAGTCGGAAGCGACGGATTTCGTCTTTGGACAAACAGGTATGGCGGTTGGCGGTTCATCCCGTGGGAGAACTGGCGGAAGCAGACACTTTTTTGGTGGTTTTTGAGCGTTCTGCACAAACCGATGCCGCTAACGCTGTCAGGGAAACTGAGTCACAGGACGGTGCTGAAGTTTTTCCCGACGATGAGTTGGCATCGACACGAGAGCACCTCCAAACGTTGATGGAGGAAATGGCTGCCTCCAATGAGGAAATGCAGGCGCTTAATGAAGAAGTGCAGGCATCTAATGAGGAGTTGCAGGCATCAAATGAAGAGCTTGAGGCTTCCAATGAGGAGCTTCAGGCCACCAACGAAGAGCTGGTAAGTGTCAATGAAGAAAGTTTGATAAAGTCAGCTGAGCTTGCCGCGATTAATAGTGATTTTGAGGGCGTTTATAACACAATTGATTTTCCTATTATGGTGTTTGACCCAGAGCTTTTCCTGAAGAGGGCCAATGGTGCTGCAGTTAAGACCTATGACTTGCCACTCTCAGCAAGCGGAATGCATATAGGACGCCTCAAGCTACCAGCCTTCCTCGATAACATCGATAAGAGCCTCACTGCGGCTCTAACCGAGCAACGCAAAGAAAGTTTCCAAATCTCGTTTGGAAAAAGGACATTTCAGGTGTTTGTCACGCCATCCATGAGCATGACAGGAACACCGCAGAGTGTTGTTCTCGTTGTTGTAGACCATACTGATCTTGTTGAGGCCCAGGA
>CAIJXJ010000192.1 GCA_903824575.1 uncultured Methylobacillus sp. | reverse complement strand
TATGCCGGAATACACCGGTTAGATACACGGGGCTGGGGTGGCAATTGACGAAGTCTTCCAAAATTAAAGCAGGCGCTTTCTGGCGAGCCGATTGGTTCGCTGGTGCTCTTATCCTGTCATTGACAGTGATATTGCACCTGTCGACCGACTTCATCGGTACGTTGGAACGCCGCTTTTACGACTTCGCGAGCACCAGTACAACACGTCAACCCTCAGACCGCATCGCCGTCATTGCCATTGACGACCAGAGCATTGCCAACATTGGACGCTGGCCCTGGCCCCGCGATGTGCATGCCAAGTTGATTGACCAATTATCCGCAGCCAAGGCCAAGACGGTCGTGCATACAGCCTTCTTTTTTGAACCGCAGGTGGATCCAGGTCTGGTGTTCATCCGCAAGATGAAGAGTGCATTGGGCAGTACAACGGATGTCGGTGCCGTTAACGAGCAGATCGGCACCCTCATTGCCGAGGCCGAGAGCGCGCTGGATACCGATGCGATTTTGGCAGCTAGCCTGGAGAAGGCCGGCAATGTGCTTGTGCCATCGGTTTTTACGCTGGGTGAGCAGCAGGGTAAACCCGACAACCCCTTGCCTGCCTATGCTCTCAAAAGTGCGCTGGACGATCCCAATGGTTTTTCAGTCAGCGCGATGCGAGGGCAGCAGCCGATTGAATTGATTGGCAATGCCGCCGCAGGTATCGGGCACCTTAACCAGTTCCCGGACGTGGATGGCGCGGTTCGCGTCGAGCCCTTGCTGGTGAACTATTACGGCAAGGCCGTGCCGTCCATGGCCTTGTTGGCTGCATGGAAGAGTTTGAATTTGGGCCCGGCGGACATCAAGCTCAACCCGGGGGAATCGGTGCAAATCGGCAAGTTGCGGGTGCGCACGGATGAGTCCGCGCTGATGTTGCCGCAGTTCTATCGTGGGCATGACGGCAAGCCAGCCTTTGCAGTGGATTCTTTTTACGACGTGTTGACCGGCAAAATCCCAGCTAGCAAATACGCGGACAAGATTGTCATCATCGGCGCTACTGCGGCGGGTGTGGGGGTTCAGTTTCCAGTTCCCGGTTATTCCGGGTTGTCGCCCGCAGAGACTGTGGCGCACATTACTTCCAGTATTTTGAACGAGCATTTCATCGTCCAGCCTTCGTGGAGCGTATGGGCCTCACTGGGTGCTTTTCTGTTGATTGCCGCCTACGTGATTGCCGGTGTGCCACGCTTGTCAGCAGGCAAGGCCGCGACGTTTACCTTTGCGCTTTTTGTGTTGCTGCTGGCGTCAGAGTTTGGGCTTCTTTCCACCGCGGCAACCTGGATCAGGCTGGTATTCCCCGCCACTGCGCTGGTATTGGGCCATCTGGCGTTGACCACCAAGCGTTTCCTGATGACCGAGGCGGGCAAGGTCAAATCGGACGAAGAGTCGGCCGAGACCAACCGCATGATGGGCCTGGCACTGCAAGGGCAGGGTCAGTTGGACATGGCGTTCGACCGGTTCCGTCGCGTGCCCATGGCGGATGCCGTGATGGGCAACCTGTATAGCCTGGCACTGGACTTTGAACGTAAACGCCAGTTCAACAAGGCCGAAGCCGTATACCAGCACATGGCCGCGTTTGATCCGGATTACAAAGACCTCAAGGCCAAGCTCAACCGGGCCAAGAATCTGTCGGAAACGGTGATGCTAGGCGGTGGAGGCGCACATCCGGGAGGCACGATGCTGCTGGATGGCGGCGCTGTAGAGAAGCCCATGCTGGGACGCTACCAGGTCGAAAAAGAACTGGGTAAGGGCGCCAT
>CAIJXJ010000191.1 GCA_903824575.1 uncultured Methylobacillus sp. | reverse complement strand
TTCTGCAAAGGGGTGGCGGTGAGAAGGAGCTTGGGAGCGTGGCTGAGAATGTTCTTGATGGCGCGGGCGATCTTGTTGGCAGGCTTGTAGACATTGCGTAGTCGGTGGGCTTCGTCGATAACCACGAGATCCCAATCAACGGCTCTGACCTGATCCCCCTTGTTCCGGGCGAACTGATAGGAGGTAATGACGATTTCAACTTGCAGGAAAGGATTTACCCTGGACGCGCCGCTCTGATCCCCTGCTACTTTCAGCTGCTGATTAAACGACTTGGATTCCAGGATGATGGAGGAGAGAAAGAACTTTTCCAGCAACTCCTGACTCCACTGCTTGCGGAGACTGGAAGGGACGATGATGAGGATCTTTCGCTTCCGTTCCGCCCACATCTGGGACAGAACGAGCCCTGCTTCGATGGTCTTGCCCAAACCGACTTCATCCGCCAGAATCGCGCCACGGGAGAGGGGCGACCGAAAGGCGAAGAGGGCGGCATCCACCTGATGGGGGTTCAGGTCAACCTGGGCATCCACCAGTGACGCCGCCAGCTTTTCCAGACTGTCGGAAGCGCAGCGCTTGATCAGCTCATGGGCGTAATATTTTGCGTGGTACTCAGTGAGATGCATTTTCGCTCATCAACAGGTTAAAAAAGCCGCCCGTCAGGAATACCCTGCTTTGGGCTGGGCTAATGTGATGAGTGCGGTGTTTACCGTATCCCCTCATTCTCCCCATGAAAAAAATTCATAATTGCACTAATTTACTACTCGTCTACATCGGCAAAGTCAATGAAAAACAGGGGGCCAAGCCTACCGCCAGCAAACCAATCTCTCTAATGAAAAAGGTCAGTTACCATTACTGGCACTGACCTTTTTTACATCCACATTGTCGCTGGCTCCATGGATTCCTCCGTTGGATACTGTTCGCTGCGAGATGGAGCGATTGAAGGAAGCATGGCGCCTTCCCAAGCATGAGATCTTTCTCCAATCTGACGGCCGATTTGATACTATGGAGTATCCTGAAAGTAGTTGGGGATTTTGCAACAACAGGCCAACCATTTGACATTGTTCAATAATTAGTCTATAATGATACTAGGGGAAAGAGGGTGGAAAGTCGGTGCGCGCAATTTATTAGAAAAGATGAGAATAACCGACCCGCGTAATTTCTGCCCGTTTTTTCCCCAACTTTTTGCTCTACACCCTGTCACTGATAACCTCGCCCCCCGACGGGTAACTGTCTTACACCACCTGCTGTCATTGCCATAGCAACCCCATACGGTTTCTGAATCCCCTCTGCTTCATCAGCACACGTACTGTTATCCCTCTCGTTGCACCATTCATCCCCCAATAGCCTCGAACTGCGTCACTACCGACGCATTCCGGGGCTATCGCTATTTCTGCCTGCATCGTTTCCGCGATCAAGCGAAATAGTTGGCACTATCGCCACCACGAAAGGAGCACCCATGCAATTTGTCCAGTATCTCATCTGTATCGCTACCCGGCACGAACAGGCAAAGGCTGAACATCAGGAGGAACTGCAGGAACTGCACGTGCGGCAGAAGCAGAGCCGCAGTGGCCGCCCCCGGTTCGCACTGACGTTCCAGGATGAAACGGCGCTGCTTCAGGGTGTCATCGCCTCCATACGCGGCAGACCGACATGTTTGAAGAAACTCTCCCCACCGGCACTGGCTGCTCTGGCGTATCTGCTGCAATCCAAGATGTCAAACGAACCTTTCATCGAAGGGCACGAAATCATCACCAAGCTCGTCTATGATCCGGAACAGACCATCATCTATCTGAACAGCCTTGGAGAGTTGCGGAAACTGGAGTGGATACGAATCATGGAGAGTCCAGGTGCGGCCTTCACCGACGAACCGCCGTTCAGCTGGCTGCAGGCCTGTATCGAACTGGGTGAAACCTTCCACCAGGCCATGGGAGTGACGGCTGACACTTCCCGTGCCTTTCTGTCCAATGATGCCTATCTGGATGCCGTCTATCTCTATCTCCAGGCAATCATCCAGGACAAGGGGAACCTGTATCGGCTGCATAACCCGGAAACTGATCCGGCATCCTGGCCGCCGGAAGGATGGTCCCGCAGAATCGCCCTCCGGGTGCAGGCATCAACCAGTGCCCTGCCAGCGGCGGCAACTATTGAGAAGTACGCGCTGAGCATCGTGCAACACCTGACCCTCGTCGGTCTGTTGGGAGCACAAGAAGGCGATCTGCAGTATGACTTCA
>CAIJXJ010000190.1 GCA_903824575.1 uncultured Methylobacillus sp. | reverse complement strand
GACCAATGGATAGGACAGAAAAAAGGAGTTACACCGTAGTGTAACTCCTTGTTGTTGGTGGGCCCTCGCGGACTTGAACCGCGGACCAAAGGATTATGAGTCCTCTGCTCTAACCAACTGAGCTACGGGCCCGAAAAAGCTTTATCAGTCCTGTCCGGTTTCGAGGAAGCTTCGCAGGCGTTCCGAACGAGTCGGGTGACGCAGTTTGCGCAAGGCTTTGGCTTCGATCTGACGGATACGCTCGCGGGTGACATCGAACTGCTTGCCGACTTCTTCCAGCGTGTGGTCGGTGTTCATTTCGATGCCAAAACGCATGCGCAACACCTTGGCTTCGCGAGGGGTCAGCGACTCCAACACTTCCTTGGTGGCATCGCGCAGGCTGGCATAAACGGCCGCATCGACAGGCGCCATGGTGGACTGATCCTCAATGAAGTCGCCCAGATGACTGTCATCATCGTCACCGATTGGCGTTTCCATGGAAATCGGTTCCTTGGAAATCTTGAGAATCTTGCGAATCTTATCCTCCGGCATTTCCATTTTTTCCGCCAGCGTTGACGGATCGGGTTCGGCGCCTGTTTCCTGAAGAATCTGACGGCTGATACGGTTCATCTTGTTGATGGTTTCGATCATGTGCACAGGAATACGGATGGTGCGCGCCTGGTCGGCAATCGAGCGGGTGATGGCCTGACGGATCCACCAGGTGGCATAGGTGGAAAATTTGTAGCCGCGCCGATATTCGAACTTGTCCACGGCCTTCATCAGGCCAATGTTGCCTTCCTGGATCAGATCCAGGAATTGCAGGCCGCGATTGGTATATTTCTTGGCAATCGAAATCACGAGCCGCAGGTTAGCCTCAATCATCTCGCGCTTGGCTCGACGCGCACGCGCCTCACCGGTTGACATCTGCTTGTTGATTTCTTTCAGCTCCTTGATTGGCAGGCCGACCCTGACTTGCAGATCCAGCAAGCGCTGCTGGCGATCAAGCACGTTGTGGCGATGACGTTCCAGCTTGGGAGCGTATGGCTTGCCGGAAGCAAGTTCGCCATCGAACCATTCCAGGTTACCTTCATTTCCCGGGAACACCTTGATGAAATGCGGACGCGGCATGCCGGATTTCTCGACGCAGAAATCCATGATCTTGCGTTCATGCGAACGCACATCTTCCACCATGGCGCGCACGTGATCACATAGTGCCTCAACCTGCTTGGCGGAAAAACGGAACGCCATCAGCTCAACAAGAATTTCATCCTGCAAGGTCTTGTAGCTCTTGTGCTGTGAACCCTCTATCAGCAACACTTGCTGCTGCTTTTCAAAGGCAGCACGGATCACAGTAAAGCGCTTGAGCACTTCCTCGCGCAATTGTGCCAGCGCGGCAGCCGAAATCGCAGCGGCCTTGGCACCATCGTCATCTTCCTCTTCATCGTCCTTGGCTTCATCATCGTCAGCTTCAGTCGCCTCTTCGGAAAAGCCTTCGTCAAGAGCAACATTGCTGTCGATCAAGCCATCCACCACTTCATCTACGCGTAGCTCTTCGGTCTCGACCTTATCGATCATGGCAAGCAATTCAGCGATCGTGGTGGGACAAGCCGCGATGGCTTGCACCATGTGCTTGAGGCCGTCCTCGATGCGCTTGGCGATCTCGATTTCGCCTTCGCGCGTCAGGAGGTCAACCGTACCCATTTCACGCATGTACATGCGGACCGGGTCTGTGGTGCGGCCAAATTCGGAGTCAACGGTGGACAAGGCCTGTTCGGCTTCTTCCACAGCATCTTCATCGGTGACGGCAGCAGGGGCATCGGACATCAACAACGCATCAGCATCGGGAGCGACTTCATAGACCTGGATGCCCATGTCATTGATCATGCCGATGATGCCATCGATCTGCTCAGTCTCCTGAATATCATCCGGGAGATGGTCGTTGATTTCGGCGTAAGTCAGGTAACCACGCTCTTTGCCCAGCACGATCAATGTCTTGAGCCGGGTACGGCGCACATCGGCATCCGTATTGGGCAGTACTTCTACTTTCTCGATTTGTTGCTCTTCAGCCATGCTCGACCCCAAAACCGGTTGATGGGAAAACCTTGTATTATATCCGAAAATTACTCTTTTCTCTTGCCGTGACCCCAGCGACTGCCTTGTAGCAGGACGCGTTGCTCTGGCGTCAATGCCTGCAATCCCTTCTCCTGCGCCAATAGCAGCAACTCTGCAGCGGTTGAAACCTGTTTTTCCCAGGTACTCTGCAATTGCAGCAGGGCGCCGGCAAATTCATGCTCCAGATCCAGCGTATCGTCCACGATCATCAACTCCGAACTCAACTCAGTGCGCAAGGCTTCGGCAATCTCTCCCTGCAGGGCCTGCAACAACGCCTGGGAAGATAAATTGGGACTGGCGGCAGCCAATTCAAGCAGACGCCGCAGCACATCACATTCCGGCGTCTTGCCCGATACCAGCTTCATCTCCAGGCCAGCAGCCAATTGCGGCTTGATCAGCAGCATGTGAATCAAATGCCGTTCCAGAGTCAACGGGCGGCGATTGACACGTTGCGGCCCGGAAGGCCGGCGGGCGGCAGTCTGCCTCAATCCCAGAGAGTTCTCCAGTTCATCGAGCGAGATGCCAACCAGCTCCGCCACGCGTTTCCGCAGCAACAGCCCCAAACGCGGGGCCTGAATCTGTTTCAGGATCGGCTCCGCCTCATTCAGAAAGCGCACCCGGCTTTCCTGCGATTGCAGGTCATTATCTTCACCCAACTTTTCAACCAGATACTGGGACAGTGGCAAAGCGCCTGCAAGCGCCCGCTCAAATGCGTCCGTGCCAAATTCGCGCACATAGCTGTCGGGGTCATGCTCGGACGGCAAAAACAAGAAGCCGAGGCGCAATCCATCGGTCAGCGCCGGCAAGCTATTCATGGCAGCGCGCCAGGCCGCCTTGCGCCCCGCCGCATCGCCATCAAAACAGAAGATGATGTCATCGGTCTGGCGCATCAACTTAGTGATATGCACTGGCGTGGTAGCCGTACCCAGAGCCGCTACCGCGTAGGCAATGCCATACTGCGCCAGCGCCACTACGTCCATGTAGCCCTCGACCACCACCACGCGCCCGGCCTCACGAATGGCGCGACGCGCCATGTACAGACCGTAAAGCTCGTTGCCTTTCTGAAATAACGGCGTTTCCGGCGAATTGAGATATTTAGGCCCGGCATCATCACCCTCCCCGCCCAGCACGCGCCCACCAAAGCCGATCACTTGGCCCTTCTGGTCGTGAATCGGGAACATGATGCGATCCCGAAACCGGTCATACCGCCGCCCGGCATCATTGCTGATAGCCAGTCCCGCGAGGGTCAGGGTTTCAGACTGGTAATCAGGCAGCACCTCGGTCAGATTCTGCCAGCCAGGTGGCGCATATCCGATCTGAAATCTGGCCGCGATCTCACCGCTCAAACCCCGCCCCTTGAGGTAGGCAATGGCTTTTTCCGATTTTTTCAATTCGCCACGGTAATAGTCGGTCGCCAGTTGCAGCGCTTCGATCATGCCAACGGCGGCTTTTTGCGCTGCCACCGCCTGCTCGCTACGAACCTCCTGCGGCACGATCATGCCGACCCGCTTGGCCAGTTCATGCACGGCATCGACGAAGCCAACCCCTTGATATTCGATCAAAAAGCCCAACGCCGTGCCATGTGCACCGCAACCGAAGCAATGGTAGAACTGCTTGGTCGGACTGACCGTGAACGAAGGTGTTTTTTCATTATGGAACGGACAGCAGGCGGAATAATTGGCGCCGGCTTTTCTGAGCGGCACGCTGGCGTCGATCACGTCGATGATATCAACGCGGTTCAACAACTCCTGAATGAATGATTCCGGGATCGCCATGCATCAGGGTCCGTTAAGCTTCCAAAAGCAAAAAAGGAGCTTGTCGCTCCTTAAATCTACCGGGCAAAAATCATGAGAATACGCTAGGCACCGAGCCTCGCCTTGATCAACCCCGAGAGGCTGCCCATGTCGGCACGGCCAATCACTAGCGGCTTCAGGGCTGCCATGACGCGACCCATGTCCTTGACGCCACTCGCCCCCGTATCGGCCACCACCTGATCCAGCAAGGCGGTGATCTCGTCTGGCGTAAGCGGCGTTGGCAAATAAGTCTGCAACACCGTAACTTCAAACTTTTCCACATCCGCCAGATCATGGCGGTTGGCAGCCTCGTACTGGCTGATCGAGTCCCTGCGTTGCTTTAGCATCTTCTCAATGGCTTCAACCACTTGCGTGTCATCGAGCTCAATGCGTTCATCCACCTCACGCTGCTTGATGGCCGCCAGCAACAGCCGGATCGCACCCAGACGCATCGCATCTTTGGCGCGCATCGCGGCCTTCATGTCATCGGTAATACGCGCTCTGAGTGACAAAGCAGGTACTGCTTAGTACATCTTTGGCGGCAGGGTCTGGTTACGCAGACGGCGATACTGACGCTTGACGGCAGCCGCTGCCTTGCGCTTGCGTTCCCAGGTTGGCTTCTCGTAGAATTCGCGGGCACGCAGTTCGGTCAGCAGGCCGGTCTTTTCCATGATGCGCTTGAAACGGCGCAAAGCAATGTCAAATGGTTCGTTCTCTTTTACACGTACAGTAGTCATCGAAACCTTCTCTCCTTGAGAGACAACGAAAAAGTTTGCTATTCTAGCCAGTCACCTTCAAACAATCAATCACTTTCAAAAAGAGTCTCGCCCATGCTAGTCCTCGGTATCGAAACCTCCTGCGACGAAACCGGCATCGCGCTCTACGACACCGAACGTGGATTGCTGTCCCACGCGCTGCATTCCCAAATCAAGATGCACGCTGAATATGGCGGCGTGGTACCGGAACTCGCCTCGCGCGATCATATCCGGCGTGTGCTGCCGCTTACAACAAAAGTGCTGAAGGATGCCGGAGTGACTCTGGATGACCTCGACGCCATTGCCTACACCCAGGGTCCCGGGCTGTCCGGCGCACTCCTCGTGGGCACCAGCGTGGCGGAAGCACTGGCCTTCAGTCTGGACATTCCCACCATCGGTGTTCACCATCTGGAAGGCCATCTGCTGGCGCCATTGCTAGAGAAGAACCCACCACAGTTTCCTTTCGTCGCCTTGCTGGTTTCCGGCGGCCACACCCAGCTGATGCGCGTTTCCGGCATCGGCCAATACGAACTACTGGGGGATACGCTGGACGATGCTGCCGGCGAGGCCTTCGACAAGACCGCCAAGCTGATCGGGCTGGAATACCCGGGCGGCCCGGCGGTTTCGAAACTGGCGGAACAAGGCAGGCCCGGACGCTACAAATTACCGCGCCCGATGCTCAAGAGCGGCAATCTCGATTTCAGCTTCAGCGGCCTCAAGACTGCAGTGCTGACAGCCGTGACGGCGGCGCCCATGGATGACGACGCCCGCGCCGACCTCGCCTATGCATTCCAGGAGGCCGTGGTGGAGGTGTTGACGGCAAAATGTGTGACGGCCCTGAACCAGACCGGCCTTAAGCGCTTGATCGTTTCCGGCGGCGTCGGCGCCAATCGACGCCTGCGTGAATCGCTGGGGCAGGCCGCGAAAAAAGACAACTTCGATGTATCTTATCCACGTCTGGAATTCTGTACTGACAACGGCGCCATGATCGCCTTCGCCGGCGCCATGCGTTTGAATCATGCCCCGCCTGGCGACCACGCCTTCACCATCCGGCCGCGCTGGGATCTGGCCGAGCTGACGGCGCCCCGGAGTCCACCGTGAGTGCGTCAAATCAACGTAACAGGATTAACTGGATTTGTACTTGGTTTAAGCCGGGTCCCTCCTGTTAATGCTGTCTAAAATGGTTTTGCGATCCCGACTTTTATTCCGGTGGCTGGTTGCCCGGCTTTGATTTCCCGAATCCAGGTTCAGTGCCATTCAGCAATCTCTGAATATTGCTACGGTGCTTCCACACCAACAAAAGCGTTAACAGGAGAACCGTCGCCGTGATGCGACTGAAGCCGAAATAGGCACTGGCATAGACCGGCGAAAGTCCTGCTGCAATCAGCGCCGACAAGGATGACACACGCCAGATAGCGAATACCAGTGCCCAGGTCATCATAACGCCGAAGCCAAGCCAGGGCGAAATTGCGATGAGTATGCCGCCGACGGTGGCCACGCCCTTGCCCCCCTTGAATCCGTAGAACACCGGATACAGGTGGCCAACAAACACCGACAGCGCTACCGCGCATACCCAAACACTTTCCAGACCTGCACGCTGCGCCAGCCACACCGCCAGCCAGCCCTTGCCGATATCGCCCAATAGCGTCAGCAGTGCCGCCGCCTTCTTGCCACTGCGCAGCACATTGGTCGCCCCGGGATTGCCAGAACCGGTAGTCCGCGGGTCGGGCAACCTGAACACCCGACTCACCAGAATACCAAACGAAACCGAACCCAACAGGTAGGCTGCCAGCACAAAAGCGAACTCATTCATGGAAGATGCTCTAGAATTTGGAAAAATAGGATTCTAAGCCATGGACATCATTTTTTTACAGGAAGTCAAAGTCGAGACCCGTCTCGGGGTGCCGGAATGGGAACGCCTGCAGCCTCAAACCATCCTGCTCGACATTGAGCTTGCCATGCCGCACAGCCGCTCCTGCCAGACCGACGCCATCGACGACACCATAGACTATGGCCAGATCGTCGCCAGAATCCGGCAGACGTTGGCGGAAGAAAGTTTCAAGCTAGTCGAGGCGCTGGCCGAACACGTGTGCCAGCTAATTCTGACGGAATTCGGCACGCCCTGGGTCAAGGTCAGGGTGGGCAAACCGGGCATCATGCCGGGCGTAAAGCAACTCGGGGTGGTGATAGAGCGCACTCAAGCATGAAACAGGCTGTAATAACGAGACTTCAAGGATTAAAGAATCCCTTGCCGAGCAATTCTTCCACCAGAGAATTGTAATCCTTTGCGCCTTGTCCATGCGGGGCAAACGTGAACACATCCTGACCATGCACCGGGCTCTCGGCCAGGCTCACCGTCTCCGAGATGCGGGTTTCACACAAATCCTTGCCGTAGTGCTCGCGCAACTGGTCAAAAATATCATAAGACAGGCGCCGCCGGGAATCGAAACGCGTGATCACGATGCGTCGTTCGATACGCTTGCCCAGCGGTTTTTCCAACACTTTCAACGCGGCATCCAGTCGATTTACGCCTTGCAAGGACAGATAATCCGCCGATACCGGGATCAACAAACGTTGCGCGGCAAACACGGCGTTAAGAGAGAGCACACCCAGCATCGGCGAGCAGTCGATCAACACCGGGATCATTTCATCAGGCAGCAGTTCCTGGGTCAGGCCAATTTTCAGGGCGCTGGTAATATTGGGGGTGCGTCCATACAGCGAGTCGATCTTGAATAGTTCCATGTGCGCCGGAATCAGGTGTGCGCCACTGGGGAGTTCGCGCATGATCTGCGACAGAGGTTTCTGCGCGCTGTAGAAAGCGTAGATGGTTTCAGAACTGGGGAGGTTGCGGATGCCGCTGGCCAAGGTCAAGTGCGCCTGCGGATCAAGGTCGATGCCCAACGGAAACTTGCCCCGGCGCGCCAGCGCGGCGATCAGGTTGAGCGTTGTGGTGGTCTTACCAACCCCGCCCTTCTGATTGAAGACTGCAATCACCGACATGATTTGTTCCTGGCCGAATGCGTATGCTGGTACCAGTTTATTGCTGTTGTGACGCCATCTGCTTTTTTGTTTTTCATCGGTATCCCGGATGTTAATCTTCAAAGCAATCTGCCACCACAGATTGGGGCCGCTACCGGCCCTAAATTTTCTGAATTCCCACGTTTATTTTAACCCAGATAATTCTGAAAAAAGTACTTAGCCTCAGATGAAATTCGATAATTCAAAAGCAAGTCGTATACGGCCCTGCCAGCGCCGAATAAAATCGTCTTTGCGGAGACAGCGAAGCAGGTATGATGCCTCGAATAGTCTCCTGGAAAAATCCATTACGATGAAATCGACTCAACAAGATCTCGCCAAAATTACCTTAAGCGTCATTTTTATCGGCGCACTCCTGCTTGCCTCGTTCTGGGTCGTGCAACCATTTCTTGCACCATCCATCTGGGCGACGATGATTGTGATCGCGACCTGGCCGCTGCTGCTACGAATGCAGGCATGGCTGGGAAACCGTCGGACACTGGCCGTCATGGCGATGACGCTGACTTTGCTGCTGCTGTTCATGGTGCCGCTGGTATTGGCCATCGTGACCATCGTGAAGAATGCCGATCAGATCGTCGTCTGGACAAAAATGATAGAAAATTTCCAGCCACCGACAATCCCGAGCTGGATTGCTCACTTGCCCTTTTTTGGTGACCAAGTGGTCGCGGAGTGGCAACGATTGGTCAACACCAGCGGCAAGGACTTGCTGAACAATCTGGCGCCGCATGCGGGCGAGTTCACCCGGTGGGTAGCTGCCCAATTCGGCAGTATGGGGAAACTGTTCGTGCAGTTTCTACTGACCCTGATTGTGGCCGCAGTGCTGTATGCCAACGGCGAATCGGCGGCTGCAGCGACCAGGCATTTTGGCCGCCGCCTGGGCGGGCCAAGCGGCGAGGCCACGGTGCAACTTGCCAGCCAGGCTATCCGCAGCGTAGCGCTCGGGGTTGGAGTGACCGCCGTGGTACAGGCGGTGCTAGGCGGCCTCGGTCTGTTCGTTGTCGGCATCCCGTTTGCCGGACTGCTCACCGCTTTTATGTTTCTGCTATGCATCGCCCAGTTGGGGCCACTCTTGGTATTGATTCCTGCCGTGGCGTGGATCTACTGGAGCGGCGATAGCGGCTGGGGAACTTTCCTGCTGATCTGGTCGCTCGTCATCAGCACTTTGGATGGTTTCCTTCGCCCAATACTAATCAGACAAGGCGCCAATCTGCCATTGATGCTGATCATGGCCGGGGTCATCGGCGGCCTGTTGGCATTCGGCTTGATCGGCATCTTTATTGGGCCTGTCGTGCTCGGCGTAGCCTACACCTTGCTTGGCAACTGGGTGAGCGATGAAAACGAGAACTCCGTATAGCAACGAAGTGCCGGTATTCCCGCCCATAGCTACTATTTGGAGCAGACTAACTTGGAGCAAACCAGTGTTTAGTTATAAGTCAAACCGGGCTCAAAAGCATTTCTGATCCACTGCAACTGCCTGGTATCGAGTGATGCCAGCAATACTACGTCGAAGCGGCAAGGCGTGGTGCCATGCCGCATCAAGTAGAACTCCGCCGTGCGCGCCAGTCTACGCTGCTTGGTCGGCGTGATGCTGGCACCGGCACCACCAAAGGCATTGCTGCTACGCAAGCGCACTTCGATGAAGACGATTTCCAAGCCTTCCTGCATGATCAGGTCAATCTCGCCAAACCGGCTGCGATAGTTACATTCCAGCAGTATCAACCCTTGTTGTTGCAACCAGATGGCGGCAAGCTGTTCTGCTGCCTCGCCCCGATTGTTCAATGAGAGGATTCCAGCACGACGCCGTCACTACGAAATTGCGCCATCGGCAAATCGCGCAACATGATGTTGCCTTCCATGTGCAGGGCACCGCTTAGTCCATCCAATCGTAGCGACTGCCCTGCCGCCCTAATTGCCATGAGATGCCAGGCATCCACGCCTATGGCAAACCAGCGCTGCGCTTCACCCGGCGGCAGCTCGGCAGCCGCTGTAGAATAGGAAGCAAAGTCGGGATGGCCAGGATTGAGCATCCATGGCATATCGACAAAATGGATGGCCGACAGAGCTACATTCTCCGGATTCTGCGCTAGTCCGTCGTAAATATGGGAGACGGCGAAGGTCGGGATGGAGGGATTCAGATAAGGGCGAACGCGACGTGCCTGATCGATGTCGGCGGCAAGGAAGATCATGTCAGCCGGTTGTGTGGCAAGCTCGGCTTTCAGCTCTGCCAGCGGGGTATCGGCACTAAATATTTTAGTGGCTGCAATAGTGCCTTGCTGTAACTTCCATTCCTGCAAAAATGCCTGCTGCATGCGTTTAGCCATGGGGGTGTCGGCCGCAACAATGACAGCTGACTGCATGCCATCGCTGCGTGCCATGCGCGCCATCTGGATCACCTCCCCTTCCACCGGCAAACCGAAGGCCATCAGCATATCCGGCAGGGGCCCCTGTTCCGGGCTGTTGAGCGTAAGCGTGGGGACCAGTGACAGGCCGGATGCCGCCAACGCAGTCACTTCCTCCCGCGCCATGGGGCCTGCAACATACTGTGCGCCTTCGGCTACGGCCTGTTGATAGAGAGCGACGATTTCATTCTTATCGCCACGGGTGGGATAAACCCTGACTTCACCGGCATCACCGCATGCCGCCAGCATGCCGGCACGAAGCGCCCTGGCTGCAGCCTGATAAACCGGCTGATCCAAGGGCAACAACAAGGCGACGACGCCATGGAACTCTGCTGTTGACGTTAGGGCCGGCGATGCCTGGGCCAGTCCTTGCAGAAATTCGCCCGTCACGGGGTGATCCGGATAGGCGGTACGCCATTGGGTAATCGCTCCCGCTGGCGTTGACGCCTGAGCCGCAAGCGCCAAATCGACCCACCCTTGAGTCAACGTATCCTGTCCTTCCCCCCGCAACTCAAGCAGACTTTCTCGCGATAAGGGTTTTAGCAGGCGCCAGATGCGTAACTGCACGTTGCTCTGATCCGGCGTCGCCAGCAGATACAGTTGCTCCATGGCACGCAATACATTGCCCTGGTTTTCATAGGCTTGCGCCAGGGTTGCGTGTAAACTCTCACGGGCGTCCGGTAGCAGGCTGTTGTTGGTTTGCAACGGGGTCAGGAGACGCAGCACACTATCGAAATCCTGCTGTGCGGCAGCAACTCCAGCTTCGAGAATTTTTGCATAAGGCGAACTTGGCGCCATGCCGGCCAATTCGATCTGGGCGCAGCCGGTGTCGGCCTGTTGCAAACAGCCAAGGCCGGCAATAAAGCGCTCCTCGATGGATTTCTGCGGGCGGGTGACGGGCTCGGTGCCAGCCTTGCCGGTTTCTGGCACTGCCATGCCAGATAGAGGCAAACAGCCCAATAGAATAAGGACGAACAGACGTTGAATCATAGCGGCACATTATATGTGGTGGCCACGCCGATTGGAAATCTGCAGGACATCAGCCTGCGTGCGCTGGAAACACTGAAAACGGTTGATCTGATTGCGGCCGAGGACACACGCCATACGGCCCACCTGCTGACGCACTTCGGCATCAAGTCCAAGCTGGTCGCCTTGCATGAGCACAACGAGCGACGTGCCGGAGAGAAAATTCTCCTGGCCCTCGCCAGCGGTCAATCAGTCGCTCTGGTGTCAGATGCTGGAACGCCAGGCATCAGCGATCCAGGCGCAGTGCTGGTTGGCATGGCACGCGAGGCCGGACTTAAGGTCGTGCCCTTGCCTGGCGCCTGCGCCGCAGTAACCGCCTTGTCTGCCGCCGGTTTTGAGCAGACACATTTTTTGTTTCAGGGTTTCCTGCCAGCCTCAGGTGCACAGCGCAGACGCACTTTGGAATGTTTGCGCGAGCAACAGGCGGTACTGGTATTCTACGAAGCACCACACCGCGTGATCGAGAGTGTGCAGGACATAGCCTCTGTATTCGGTGGCTCACGGCAAATCCTGATCGCACGCGAACTCACCAAAACCTTCGAGACCTTTCATCGCTGCACCCTGTCTCAGGCTGCCGATTGGCTGCGAGCTGACCCCAACCAGCAACGTGGAGAATTTGTGCTGCTGGTGGAGGGAGCCCTGCCCGCGCCACAAGGCGAAATCAGCCCTGATGCGCAACGCGTGCTTCAATTGCTGCTCGCTGAATTGCCGCTGAAACAGGCAGTCAAACTTGCGACCGACATCACCAGTGCCAAGAAAAACGCGCTGTATGCGCTAGCACTGGAACTGGAAAAAACCGAACACGATTAACAGGATTTATACCGAAAACCAGACTTGGCCGTAATTCCTGTTACTCTTTTCAATCCTGTTAATCCTGTCCATTGGCTTTGAAGATTTTTACCATGCAAAAAATCACCCTCACCCGGCCCGACGACTGGCACCTGCATCTACGCGATGGCGAAGCCCTGCGCGCCGTACTGCCAGATACCGCGCACCGCTTTGCTCGCGCCATCATCATGCCAAACCTGCGTCCACCGGTAACGACCACAGAACTTGCTGCCGCATACCGGGCACGCATTCTGAAAGCCCTGCCGGCCGGTGTGGCGTTCGATCCCTTGATGACGCTCTACCTTACCGACAATACCAGCCCTCAGGAGATTGCAACGGCCAAGGCAAGCGGATTCATCCATGGGGTCAAACTCTACCCTGCTGGCGCCACCACCAATTCCGATTCAGGCGTGAGCAACCTCGCAACATGCACTGCTGCGCTGGCGGCGATGGAAAAAAACGGACTGCCGCTGTTGGTACATGCCGAGGTGACCGATCTTGATGTTGATGTATTCGATCGGGAACAGGTGTTCATTGAACGCCACATGATTCCGCTAGTTAAGGATTTTCCAGCCCTCAAACTGGTATTCGAACACATCACCACAACAGACGCGGCCCAGTTCGTGGCGTCCGCCGGGCCCAATGTCGCTGCCACCATCACGTCGCATCATCTTCTGATGAACCGCAACGCCATGTTTGCCGGCGGCATCCGCCCGCATCTATACTGCCTGCCGGTTTTGAAGCGCGAGGAACACCGCCAGGCGCTGATAACCGCCGCCATTTCCGGCAACCCGAAATTCTTCCTCGGCACCGATAGCGCGCCACACGCCAAGGCCACCAAGGAGGCTGCCTGCGGCTGCGCCGGCATCTACACGGCGCACGCTGCAATCGAACTCTATGCCGAGGCCTTCGACCTGGCCGGCGCACTCGAAAAACTGGAGGCGTTTGCCAGTTTCTTTGGCGCAGATTTTTATGGCTTGCCGCGTAACGTGTCGAAAATCACGCTGCAGCGTCAAGATTGGACGGTGCCGGATAGCCTGACCTATGCCGATGACACGCTGGTCCCTTTGCGCGCCGGACAAAGCGTGGCATGGAAACTGGTACCGTGATCGAAGCGCCGCAACTCCCGAGTTTTTATCCGCCTCAGCGTATTTTGCTGGGGCCGGGACCATCCAACGTGCTTCAGCGCGTCCTAGACGCCATGGCACGCCCCACAATCGGCCATCTTGACCCACGTTTTGGCGAGATGATGGAGCAGGTTAAGGTTCTGCTGCGTTACGCCTTCCAGACCGAAAACAGCCTGACTTTCCCGATTTCAGCTCCCGCTTCAGTCGGGATGGAAAGCTGTTTCGTCAATCTGGTGGAACCAGGCGACAAGGTGATCGTATGCGCCAATGGCGTGTTCGGCCGCCGCATGGCTGAGAACGTCAAGCGATGCCGTGGCGAACTGGTGCTGGTGGAGGATGCCTGGGGCAAGCCGGTCGATCCGCAGAAAGTAGAAGATGCCTGCCTGGCACATCCTGACGCCAGGATTCTGGCATTCGTGCACGCCGAGACCTCCACCGGGGTGCAATCAGACGTTAAGCTTCTAACTGAAATTGCCCACCGCCATGAGGCTCTGGTGATCGTGGATGCGGTCACATCCTTGGGCAGCACGCCTGTTCTGGTGGATAAGTGGGGCATCGATGCCGTCTATGCCGGCAGCCAGAAAGGCCTGTCCTGCACGCCAGGCCTGTCCCCGATCAGCTTTGGCGAACGCGCCATTGAAAAGCTGAAGAGCCGCAAGACACCGGTCTCGAGCTGGTTCATGGATCTCAACCTGGTACTGGCCTATTGGAACCAGGGCCGGCGCACCTATCACCACACCGCCCCTGTCAATGCACTATATGCCCTGCATGAATCATTGCTGATGCTGGCCGAAGAAGGCCTCGAAGCCTCCTGGATGCGACATCGAAGCAACCACCTTGCACTTCTGGCTGGATTACAAGCACTGGGACTGGAATTACTGGTCGAGGAACAGTCGCGATTGCCGCAACTCAATGCCGTGCTGGTGCCCGCCGGCGTGAGCGAAACACAGGTGCGTGACGACATGCTCAATCTGCATGACGTCGAAATTGGCGCCGGCCTGGGCGACTTGGCGGGCAAGATCTTCCGCGTTGGCTTGATGGGCAATGGCTCGTCCAGGACCAATGTAAACACCTGCCTGTTGGCGTTGGAATCCGTACTCGCCGCGCAGGGCTGGAAAATCTCCCCTGGCGCCGCAGTCGCTGCCGCCGAGCAGGTCTGGGCGTCAACTGGTAGAATGGCCGGTGAAGCTGGCTAGACAGTCGCCGCTCGCGTCAAGCGAGGGGAGGAAAGTCCGGGCTCCATAGAGCGGGATGACGGCTAACGGCCGTACGTTGAAAGCCGCAAGGTATAAGGCGAGGAATAGGGCCACAGAGACGAGCGTATTAAGTTACGGTGAAACGCGGTAACCTCCATCCGGAGCAAGACCAAATAGGGGAACAATGGCGTGGCTCGCGCCGTTCCCGGGTAGGTTGCTTGAGTGTGCCGGTAACGGTACGCCTAGAGGAATGACTGTCCACGACAGAACCCGGCTTATCGGCCAGCTTCATTGTTATTCAAAACCTGCTAAGTACCTCAAAAAGGCCCGGAATCATCCGGGCCTTTTTTATGTTCCCAACAAGCCGTTTATAAGGAGATGCGAACGACTTCTTATAAATCACTTTCAGTTACTTTTGTATCTCATTAATTATTAAGGATAAAATATTTCACACAAAAGCCAGCTAAGTCTTTGAAGAGAAAAGGAAAAACATCAAAAAAGGGCTTGCAGTGCCCTTTTATTTTAATTATAGTGGGCGGCAGTGGGGAAAAGTGGAGTTTTGTGGGGAATTGCTACCTGAGGTTAAGGGTGGGTGGCAATTCCCCCCTCTGCTTGCCTACCGCTCATAAGGGGAATTATGTATCGCGGTGCAACATCTTTGAATCTGGACGCCAAAGGCAGACTGGCGGTGCCGAGCCGGCACCGCGAGGAGATGCTCGCCGAATGCGCCGGACGCCTGGTGCTCACCGCGCACCCGCATCGCTGCCTGCTGCTCTATCCTCAGCCGGCGTGGGAACCCATTCAAGCCAAGATCATGGCGCTATCCAGTTTCGACCGGCAGTCCAGTGCCATGCAGCGCCTGCTGGTAGGTCACGCCGAAGATATCGACCTCGACAGCGCGGGACGTCTGCTCGTCTCTCCGGTACTGCGGGAGTTTGCCGGTCTCGACAAGCAGGCGATGCTGGTCGGACAGGGCAGTCACTTCGAGCTTTGGAGCATGGAAGGCTGGCGCGCGCAACTCGAACGCGTCATGGCGGCCGAGGATATGACGCTGCCGGCCGAGCTGGATGGTTTCTCGCTGTGAGCACCGGCTCACACATCTCTGTGCTGCTCAATGAAGCTGTCGACGCCCTGAACATCCACCCCGATGGCACTTACGTGGATGCCACGTTCGGCCGTGGCGGACATAGCCGGGCCATCCTGGCCAAACTTGGATCCGCAGGCCGGCTGATCGCACTGGATCGCGACCTGGCGGCAGTCTCTTCGTCACAGTCGATTCAAGATGCCCGCTTCACCCTGGTGCACAGCGGATTCTCAAATCTGAAAAAACAACTGGAACTACTGGATGTGAGTCGCGTGGAGGGGGTAATGCTCGACATCGGCATCTCTTCCCCACAGATCGACGAAGCAACACGCGGCTTCAGTTTTCGTTTCGATGGTCCGCTCGACATGCGTATGGATCAAAGCAGTGGTCAGACAGCGGCACAATTTCTGGCCGCAGCATCCGAACAACAACTCAGGGAGGTGATCAAGGATTATGGTGAAGAACGGTTTGCTAAACAGATTGCAAGGGCGATTGTTGAGGTACGCACAGGCGGGGATGCCATCACCACTACCGGACAGCTTGCCAAGGTCGTGGCAGGCGCGGTGTTTAAAACCGAGCCTGGCCAGGATCCGGCGACGCGTACCTTTCAAGCTCTACGGATTTTCATCAATCAGGAGCTTGAGGAATTGTCGCTGACGCTGCCACAGTGCGTCGAAGTTCTGACGCCAGGCGGCCGCTTGGTCGTGATCAGCTTCCATTCGCTAGAGGACCGCATCGTCAAACGCTTTATCCGCTCCGAACAGGATCGGGATGACCTGCCGACACGATTTGCCATCAGGGCGAGCGAGTTGCCGCCACCGCGCATGATCGCTATCGGCAAAGCGATCCGCCCCTCTGCCAACGAAGTGCGAGCCAATCCACGCTCGCGCAGTGCCGTTATGCGGGTAGCAGAAAGAACCGCTGCGACATGACCAAGCTCAATCTCATCCTGTTCATGGTGGTGCTGGCCTGCGCGCTGGGAACGGTCACCTCCCAGCATATGGCACGCAAACTGTATTTTGAACTGCAGCAGCAGCAGGACCAATCCAAGCAATACGAAGTCGAATGGGGCCAGTTGCAGTTGGAGCAGAGCACCTGGGCGATGCACGCCAGAATAGAACAGGTCGCCAGCAGCCGCCTGCACATGCAGGTGCCGGACCCGACAAAAATTCAGATTGTGGCGCCATGAGGGAAGCACGTTCTTTTGCGACGACAACAGGCGCCAGGGTCAAGCCCATGGTCCTGAAGTTGCCGGCCTGGCGCCGTCGCCTGCTACTGGTAACAGTGCTGCTGGGCTTTGGCGTACTGATGGGGCGAGCCGTCTATTTGCAAGGCATGCATACCGATTTTCTGCAGCAAAAAGGGGATGCGCGCTACAGCCGCGTACTGACGCTGTCTGCGCATCGCGGCATGGTGACGGATCGCTTTGGAGAGCCGCTGGCAATCAGCACTCCAGTGGAATCGATCTGGGCAAGCCCGCCGGACGTTACCATCAATACCGCGCAGATCAAGCGTCTGGCAGGGTTGCTCAACTTGAAACCCTCAGAGTTGAACAAGAAATTTACCAACAGCGAACGTGAATTCGTCTATCTGAAACGCCGCATGCCGCCGGAGCAGGCGGCGCAGGTTATGCAGCTGGCCATTCCAGGGATTTTCATCCAGCGCGAATACCGCCGTTATTATCCGGCCGGAGAGGTAATGGCGCATGTGGTGGGCTTTACCGGGGTCGAAGATAACGGCCAGGAAGGACTGGAACTGGTCTATCAGGACTGGCTCTCCGGCAAGCCCGGCAGTCGCCGCGTGATCAAGGATAGGCAAGGCCACATCGTGGAGGATCTGGAGGCGGTCAAAGTGCCGCAGGATGGCCATGACCTAAAGCTTTCGATTGATCGCAAGATCCAGTATCTGGCCTACCGCGAATTGACCCGAGCCGTCGAGGAAAACAAGGCCAAGGCTGGAGCGATCGTGGTACTGGACGCCAGGACCGGGGAAGTACTGGCGATGGTCAACCAACCAACCTATAACCCGAATAATCCGGTCAATATCGCCGGACGCTCTCGCAATCGGGCCATCACGGATACCTTTGAGCCGGGTTCCACCATGAAACCGTTCACCATTTCGGCGGCGTTCGAGACCGGCAACTTCACCCCAAACAGCATGATAGACGTCGGCCAAGGCTCTTTCGTTATCGGTAAAAGCACTATTCACGACGTTCATGCCAAAGGGGTAATGAGCGTTTCACAAATCCTGCAGAAGTCATCCAACATTGGTACTGCCAAGATGGGCATGACGTTAAAACCGCAGGCTTTGTGGAGCATGTATAACCAGGTGGGATTCGGTTCAGCCGCACATTCCGGCTTTCCTGGCGAGGTAAACGGGCGCTTGCGTCCGTGGAAAAGCTGGGTACCTATCGACCAGGCGACCATGTGCTTTGGCCAAGGCATTACGGTCACCTTGTTGCAACTGGCGCGGGCGTACACCGTGTTTGCCAACGATGGGGAGTTGAAGCCTATTTCCCTGGTGAAACTCAATGAACCACCGATAGGACAGCAAGTGCTGTCAGCACAAACCGCGCGCCAGTTACGAGAGATGCTGGAACTAGTCGTGCAACCGGGGGGAACGGCACCCAAGGCGCAGGTGGCTGGCTACCGTGTGGCGGGAAAGACCGGTACGGCGCAAAAGGTTGAAAACGGCGTGTATGCCAACAATAAATTCATTGCCTCATTCGTTGGGATGGCGCCGGCTTCCAATCCGCGCCTGATCATCGCCGTCATGGTCGACGAGCCCAGCGCCGGCAAGTATTACGGTGGTGCGGTGGCGGCGCCGGTATTCAGCCGTGTCATGGAGGCCAGCTTGCGCCTGCTGGCAGTGCCACAGGATGCCCCGACCAACAATGTTGTGCTGCCGCCGGCCAACGCGCCAGAAGTGGCTGAAACAGTATGAGCGCCCTTCAGCAATTGCGCTTACAAGGCATCCTGCCGCGCATCATGACGGACGACAGTCGCAGTGTCGGACCCGGCAGCCTGTTTCTGGCCTGCCCAGGAGAACACCGGGATGGCCGGGATTTTATTCCACAGGCGCTGGCTCAAGGTGCGGCGGCAGTATTGTGGGAACGTGAAAATTTTGAGTGGCATGGCGATTGGCACACGCCAAACCTCGCCGTGCAAGGTTTACACCAACAAGCAGGTGTGATTGCGAGCGAGTTTTACCAGCACCCGTCGCAACACCTGTGGATGATCGGCGTCACCGGTACCAATGGCAAGACTTCCTGCTGCCACTGGCTAAGCCAGGCACTAACGATGCTGGGACGAAAAACGGCAGTGGTCGGCACGCTGGGCAATGGCTTTCCGGGCAAACTGGTTGGCACCAGCAATACCACACCAAACCCCATCCTGTTACAGGGCATGCTGGCAGAATATCTTCAACAGGACGCAACTGCCGTGGCAATGGAAGTTTCATCCCACGGCCTGGCGCAAGGACGCGTCAATGGCGTGCAGTTCGATGTCGCGATGTTCACCAACCTGTCACGCGACCATCTGGATTATCACGGCGACATGGGCGCTTATGGAAATGCCAAGAAACTGCTGTTTCGCCAGCCGGGACTGGGTTGCGCCGTGCTCAATGCAGATGAAGAATTTGGCATCAGCATGGCAGCGGAACTAGTCAATTGCGATACGCGAGTGCTTACTTACGGATTGCAGGCCGGGGATGTGAGAGCAAGCGATCTGGTGCTGACTAATGACGGACTCAGCATGAACGTGGAGACCCCGGATGGGCACGCCGAGCTGCACTCCAATCTGCTGGGACGGTTCAATGCCAGCAACCTGCTGGCGGTGCTGGCGACGCTACTGGCGTCAGGCGCAAGGCTGACAGCTGCAGTCACGGTGTTGGGGAATCTCGCTCCGGTCGCCGGTCGCATGCAGCGGCTGGGCGGTGGCAAGCACCCATTGGTGGTGGTCGATTATGCCCATACCCCGGACGCACTGGAAAAGGTGCTTACGGCTTTACGCGAACAGACCGGCGGGCGGCTGATTTGCGTATTCGGCTGCGGCGGCAATCGAGACCAGGGCAAACGCCCGCTGATGGGGGATGTCGCCTCTCGACTGGCGGATACGGTAGTAGTCACCTCAGACAATCCACGCCATGAGAACCCAAGCACCATCATCGCCGCCATCGTTGACGGCATGAATGGAAACTATCATATCGAAGCAGATCGGGCCGCCGCCATTGCTCAAGCCATCGCACAGGCTAAAACAGGAGACGTGGTGTTGCTGGCAGGCAAGGGACATGAGACTTACCAGGAAATCGACGGCGTGAAGTTACCGTTCTCGGATCTCGACGTGGCACAGCGCGCCTTGGGAGCATGGGCATGATGCTACTTTCCGAAGCTGCAATAGCGACAAACGGGCAAATGACCGGCCCTGACGTAACATTTGGCGCCGTTTGCACTGACAGTCGGAGCGTAAAACCGGGCGACCTGTTCGTCGCGCTGCGCGGCGAAAATTTTGACGGGCATGACTATGTGGCAGATTGTCTCGGACGTGGCGCAGTAGCGGCAATTGTGGATCAGCCGTCTGCACTCAGTCCTCAGTCCTCAGTCCTTTTTGTACCAAATACGCGCATTGCATTGGGCGAACTGGCTGCCCACTGGCGCAGCAAGTTCGATCTGCCGCTGGCGGCCGTGACAGGTAGCAACGGCAAGACCACGGTCAAAGAAATGCTGGCGTCTATCCTGCGTGCGGCAGCAGGCAGCGTTGACGCCGTGCTGGCGACAGAAGGCAATCTCAACAACGACATCGGCCTGCCACTGACACTCTTAAAGTTGAACACTGGCCACCGCTGTGCCGTGATAGAAATGGGCATGAACCACGCAGGGGAAATCGGTCATCTCGCCCGCCTCGCAAAACCTAAGCTCGCACTGATCAACAATGCCCAACCGGCACACCTGGAAGGCCTCGGCAGCCTGCAAAACGTGGCGCACGCCAAGGGCGAAATTTTTCAGGGCCTGGCTGCGGGTGGTACCGCCATCATCAATGCCGATGACCCATTTGCCGCGCTGTGGCGAGAACTGGCGGCACCGCATCGGATCCTGAGTTTTGGCCTGGAGAACCCGGCAGATATCAGCGCCAATTATCGCCTTGACGCGACCGGCAGCGAGATCAAGCTGCGAACGCCACAGGGCGAAACCCTCATCAACTTGCCAGTTCCCGGCTTGCACAATGTGAAAAATGCGCTGGCAGCCGCTACCGCTGCCCTGGCCATGGGAGCTCAACTGCATGACGTAGTGAGCGGGCTGCAAAGCTTCTCCAATACCAGTGGCCGCTTGCAGCGCAAGACCGGGGTCCAAGGCTGCAGCGTCATTGACGACAGCTACAACGCCAACCCGGCCTCAATGCGCGCCGCCATCGATGTATTGGCCGCTTGCCCGGGAAAACGCATCCTGGTACTGGGAGACATGGGCGAACTAGGTCAGGACGCGGAAAAAATGCATGGCGAGATCGGCCGCTATGCGCAACAGGCAACACTCGATGGCCTGCTGACGCTCGGCGACATGAGCCAAGGCTACGGCGGTCAGCATTTTGAATCGATTGACACATTAATGGCAACCCTGCTGCCGCTTCTGGATGGCGCCAGCACGGTCTTGGTCAAAGGTTCACGCTTCATGCACATGGAACGCGTAGTCAATATTCTAACGGTATCAATCCCTGAGGAGATCCGACATGTTGCTTGAATTGGCACGCTGGTTGGCGCACGACATCCGGGCCTTTAGCGTATTCAACTACATCACGCTGCGCGCGGTATTGGCGACACTGACCGCACTGATCATTTCCTTCATGATCGGCCCGCTCATGATCCGAAAACTGACCCAATACAAGGTCGGGCAGTCGGTGCGCGACGATGGCCCACAGACACACCTGATCAAGGCCGGCACGCCAACCATGGGCGGCGCACTGATTCTGGTAGCCATTGCGATCTCCACCTTGTTATGGGCAGATCTCACCAACCGCTTTGTCTGGGTGGTACTGATCACGACGATGGGGTTTGGTATCGTGGGCTGGGTAGATGATTGGCAAAAGGTGGTGCACCGCAATCCCAAGGGGCTGTCGGCACGGGAAAAATATTTCTGGCAATCGTTGATCGGCGCCAGCGTGGCGGTCTATCTATACACCACCGCCACCCTGCCAGCGGAAACGACCCTGATCTTTCCCTTCCTGAAACTTGTCGTACTGCCACTCAGTGCAGTCGGCTTCATCACGCTCGCGTATCTGGTCATCGTCGGCAGCAGCAATGCAGTCAATCTCACCGATGGCCTGGATGGCTTGGCCATCATGCCCACCGTACTGGTGAGCGGTGCCTTGGCGATCTTTGCCTATGTAGCCGGTCACCTATATTTTTCAAAATATCTGGGTATTCCTTATGTTCCCGGTGCCGGCGAACTGACTGTATTCTGCGCCGCGATGTCTGGTGCCGGTTTGGGCTTTCTATGGTTCAACGCCTATCCCGCCGAGGTATTCATGGGAGATGTTGGCGCGCTGGCACTGGGTGCCGCACTGGGGGTCGTCGCGGTGATCGTGCGTCAGGAAATCGTACTGTTCATCATGGGTGGCGTGTTTGTCATGGAAACACTATCGGTCGCCGTGCAGGTAGGGTATTTCCGCTATACCAAATGGAAGTTTGGTGCGGGACGGCGCATTTTCCTGATGGCGCCGTTGCACCACCATTATGAACAGAAGGGCTGGAAGGAAACGCAGGTAGTGGTGCGTTTCTGGATCATCACCATGATGCTGGTGCTATTTGGTTTGTCGACATTGAAGCTGAGATGAAACTTGAACTGAACGACAAACGGGTGCTGGTGCTGGGACTGGGGGACACCGGTGTTTCGGCATTGCGCTGGCTGACGGGCCAGGGTGCACTGCTGTCCGCTGCCGATACGCGGTCAGCCCCGCCAGGAATGGCGACAGTACAAGCCGAATTCCCTGAAATTGCGCTTCATCTCGGGCCATTCAAAACTGAAACCCTGGCACAGGCCGAGATCATCGTTGCCAGTCCCGGCGTGGCACTCAATCTGCCAGCCATTCAGGCGGCGGTGGAACAAGGCATTCCGCTCGTAGGTGACGTCGAATTATTTGCTCAATACAAGCCAGGGCAGGCCAAGGTCATCGCCATTACCGGATCCAATGGCAAGAGCACTGTAACGACACTGGTTGGCGACATGTGCCGGGCGGCGGGATTTAACACCATTGTGGCCGGCAACATTGGCCTGCCAGTGCTGGATGCACTGGCTTTACCTGCGCCGGATGTTTACGTGCTTGAACTCTCCAGTTTTCAGCTCGAATCAACCATCAGTCTGAATGCCGATGCCGCCACCGTACTCAACGTGACCGAGGACCACATGGATCGTTATGTCGGCATGACCGACTATGCGGAGACCAAGTCGCGCATTTTCAAGGGTCATGGCATTCAAATTCTCAATCGTGAAGACCATTTCAGCTTTGCCATGACGCGACCGAATCGTCACGAGCACACGTTTGGCACCGACCAGCCACCAACCCAGAACGACTTCGGCCTGCTGCATCGCGACGGCCGGGTCTGGCTGGCGCAAGGGTCGACCGCATTGCTGGACTTGAGCGAGCTCTGCATTCCTGGCTTGCACAATGCCGCCAACGCCCTGGCGGCGCTGGCACTATGCGATGCCATCGGCCTTGACCATGCCCCATTATTGAAAGCTCTACGAGAATTCAAGGGCTTGCCGCATCGCGTGCAAAGGGTGGCGCAAATAAACAGCGTTTCCTTCTATGACGACTCCAAGGGCACCAACGTTGGCGCGACCTGCGCAGCCTTGGCGGGCATGCCCTGCAAGGTGGTGCTGATTGCAGGTGGAGACGCCAAGGGACAGGATTTCTTACCGCTACGCGAACCTGTCAGGCATAACGCGCGCGCTGTGGTATTGATCGGGCGTGATGCGGGGATGCTTCGTGCCGCGCTGACGGAGGCCAATATCCCGCTGATTGATGCCGTCACGATGGAGCAGGCCGTGCAATTGGCGTACCAGGCCGCACAGCCGGGTGATGCCGTTCTGCTGTCGCCTGCCTGCGCCAGTTTTGACATGTTCAAGAATTACGTGCAAAGAGCCGAGGTGTTTACCGCTGCGGTTAATGCATTAGAGGTTACTGCCTGATGTACTTGCTCAGCAACCGCGAAAGGATCAATGCACCCAGTTACGACCAGGCCTTGCTATGGGTAGTGCTGCTATTGCTGGGCTTCGGACTGGTCATGGTCTATTCGGCTTCGATCGCACTGGCCGAGGCGGACAAACTGACAGGGCATCAATCTGCCTACTTCCTGATTCGCCATGCCATCTATCTGGTCGTGGCCATACTGGGAGCCCTGCTGGCATTTCAAATCCCCACGCGTACCTGGCAGCGTTTTGCGCCCTATCTGTTTATCGGATGCCTGGGACTGCTGGTGATCGTTCTGATTCCCGGCCTCGGGCGCGAAGTAAACGGCAGCCGGCGCTGGATACCCATGGGCATTGCCACCATACAACCGTCCGAATTCATGAAACTGTTTGCCACCATCTATGTGGCCGACTATACGGTGCGCAAGGCCGCCTTCCTCGCCAGCCTCACCAAGGGTTTCATGCCAATGCTGGCAGTGATGCTGGTGGTTGGTGGTCTGTTATTGCGCGAACCGGATTTTGGCGCCTTCGCCGTAATCGCAGCCATCTCGGTATCCATCCTGTGGCTGGGTGGGATCAATGGCCGCATCTTTGCCGGTCTGCTGGGTCTGCTGGTGGTCGGGGTAATCGGCCTGATCTGGAGTTCCCCTTATCGCTTGCAACGCATTACCGGGTTCTGGGATCCCTGGGCGGACCCGTTCGGCAAAGGTTATCAACTATCACATGCGCTGATCGCTTTCGGTCGTGGCGAATGGTTCGGTGTGGGCCTCGGCGCCAGCGTGGAAAAGTTGCTGTACCTGCCGGAAGCGCATACCGACTTCTTGATGGCGGTAATTGCTGAAGAATTGGGCTTCGTCGGGGTAGCCGCAGTAATGCTGATGTTTGCCTGGATCGTGTTGCGCGCCTTCGGCATTGGCAAGGAAGCCGTTTCCTACGAACATCATTTTTCCGCCCTGCTGGCGCAGGGCATCGGCATCTGGATCGGTGTACAAGCCATCATCAACATGGGTGTGAACGTAGGCTTGCTGCCGACCAAGGGACTGACTCTCCCCCTGCTGTCCTTCGGCGGCAGCGGCATCGTCGCCAATTGCATCGCCCTCGCCCTATTACTAAGAATCGATTGGGAAAACCGTCGGCTCGCTAAAGGGGTACCGGTGTAATGGCACCCTTTATCTATCAAGCAAATAGGACTGAAGGGCCGACGGTTTCGGCGCAGGCTAACTTGCGTCAGCAAGTTAAGCTGCGAAGCGGCGACCGGAGCCAAAACTCCAAGGTTGGCGAAAGGAATGTCAGTATGACGCCGAGACTCCAAGCGACGGTTTCGGCGCAGGCTAACTTGCGTCAGCAAGTTAAGCATAGCGGCCGTAACCAAAACCGTCGGCTCGCTAAAGGGGTACCGGTGTAATGACCGCTCACTCGCCAACCCTCATGATCATGGCAGGCGGCACTGGCGGCCATGTCTATCCGGCGATGGCAGTTGCCGATCATCTGCAGGCATCAGGCTGGAACATTGTCTGGCTGGCGACTGAAGGTGGCATGGAAAACAGATTGATTGCCGGCAAGCCTTATCGAGTGGCAATGATCCAGATGCGCGGAGTACGCGGCAAGGGACTGCTACGTAAAGTGACGGCACCATTTCAGGTGTTACTGGCTTGCTGGCAGAGCCTGCTGGCGATGCATCGCCACCGACCCGACGTGGTTCTGGGCATGGGTGGTTATGCCGCGTTTCCTGGCGGCCTGATGGCCTGGATGACCCGCCGGCCCTTGGTGATTCACGAACAGAATTCCATCGCCGGGCTCACCAACCGCTTATTGGCCAAGTTCGCGAATCGCGTACTGGCGGCTTTCCCTTCCGCCTTTGGCAACAAAGCGACCCTGGTAGGAAACCCGGTGCGCGCCGAAATTGCCGCCGTGACTGACCCCATTGAACGTTATGCCGGACATGTCGGTCCGCTACGTCTGCTGGTTGTGGGCGGCAGTCTGGGCGCACAAGCCCTGAACGAAATGGTGCCGCAGGCACTGGCGTTAATGCCCGAGAGCACGCGTCCAGAGGTGGTGCATCAGGCCGGAGAAAAGCATATTGCCGAATTGCAAGCCAATTACGACCAAGCGGGCGTCACCGCCAAGACTTGCGCCTTCATCAACGACATGGCGGCAATGTATGGCTGGGCCGATGTAGTCATTTGCCGTGCGGGTGCGCTCACCATCGCCGAACTGGCCGTAGCAGGAATCGCCTCCGTGCTGGTGCCTTTTCCCCACGCGGTGGATGACCACCAAACCCACAACGCTCGCTACCTGTCGGAAAACGGCGCGGCCGTGCTGATCGATCAAAAGGATCTGCGAGCAACATCGCTGGCAAACCTGATCACTGCCATGACACGGGAATCACTGCTGACGATGGCATTGCGGGCAAGAGCATTGGCCAAACCCCAGGCGACGGCCACAGTCGCCAGTATCTGTGGAGGGCTGGCAACATGAAACATAAAGTCAAACATATCCATTTCATCGGTATCGGTGGCTCAGGCATGAGCGGCATCGCCGAGGTATTAATCAATCTGGACTTCACCGTCAGCGGTTCAGATCTGGCAGACACTGCGGTCACTCGACGCCTGGCAGCGTTGGGCGCAGTGGTACATCAGGGGCATGCAACAGAAAACCTGGGGGTAGCCGATGTGGTGGTGGTGTCCTCTGCCGTGGACGAGAGCAACCCGGAAATCACAGCGGCACGGCGACGTTTGATTCCCATCATTCCACGCGCCCTGATGCTGGCCGAGTTGATGCGCTTCCGTCAGGGTATCGCCGTAGCCGGCACCCATGGCAAGACCACGACCACCAGCCTGATCGCCAGCATTCTGGCGACCGCCGGCATGGATCCGACGTTCGTCATCGGTGGACGTCTGGAGGCAGCCGGCACCAATGCGCGACTGGGCAGCGGTGAATACATCGTGGCCGAGGCGGACGAATCCGATGCCTCGTTCTTGCATCTGTCGCCGGTGATTTCGGTGGTGACCAATATAGACCACGATCACATGGCTACCTATGGCCATGATTTTGAGCAGCTCAAGGGCGCCTTTATCAAATTCCTGCAATGCCTGCCGTTCTGGGGTCGTGCCGTGCTGTGCGTGGATGACGCCAATGTACGCGCCATTCTGCCCTTCGTCACCAAACCGGTGACGCCTTATGGCTTCAGTGAAGATGCCTTGGTACGCGCCGTCAATGTACGTGCCGATGGCGGGCGCATGCACTTCACAGCGCAACGCATCAATGGCCGCACCACCGAGTTCGACGTCACGCTCAATCTGCCGGGGCGACATTACGTGCTAAACGCACTGGCGGCCATCGCTGTGGCCAGCGAGTTGAACATTTCAGACGCTTCCATCACTCGCGCCCTGGCGGAATTCAAGGGGGTCGGCCGCCGCTTCGAGCGTTACGGCGAGGTAAGGGCGAAGAACGGTGGCACGTTCACGCTGATTGACGACTACGGCCATCATCCAGTGGAAATTCAGGCGGTGATTGACGCTGCTCGCGCCGCCTTCCCGGCTCGGCGCCTGATGCTGGCATTCCAGCCGCACCGTTATACCCGCACCCGGGATTGCTTTGAGGATTTCGTCCGCGTGCTGTCAGGCGCCGATGTGGTGGTACTGACTGAGGTGTATTCGGCAGGAGAGGCGCCCATTGTGGCGGCTGATGGCCGCAGTCTGGTGCGCGCCATACGTGTGGCAGGGCTGGTGGAACCGCTGTTCGTCGAGACCCCGGCGGAATTGCCACAAACCATTCAAAACATGGCACAAAACGATGATGTGGTCATCGTCATGGGCGCAGGCTCCATCGGCCAGGTGGCCGCCAAGACACGGGAACTGACGCAATGACAGCTTGCGGAAAATTGCTGATGCACGAACCCATGCGGCGCTACACCAGTTGGCGCGCAGGTGGCATGGCAGATCAGCTCTACCTGCCCGCCAGCCTGCAGGATCTGCAGCAATTCCTGAAGGGTCTGCCGCACGGCGAACCAGTCCATTTCATCGGACTGGGATCAAATTTACTGGTGCGTGATGGCGGCATTCGAGGCACTGTCATCCTGATGCACGATTGCCTGAACGAATTGCGATTTGAAGGTGAAATAGTGTATGCCGAGGCCGGCGTGACCTGTGCCAAGTTGGCCAAATTCACGGCCAGGAATGGCCTGGGCGGCGCCGAATTTCTGGCCGGCGTACCGGGCACCGTGGGAGGGGCGCTAGCCATGAACGCTGGCTGCCATGGCGGCGAAACCTGGGATCTGGTAAAGCGCGCACTGACCATCGACCGTCACGGCCATCTTCATGAGCGCGCCCAGATCGAACTGGAAATAGGCTACCGCCATGTCAGCTTGCCCGGCGAAGAATGGTTCGTCGCCGCCTGGTTTCATCTGGCGACGGGGGACGTTAACGCGAGTGAAGACAGAATCAAAACCCTGCTGGCCAAGCGCCTCGCCACACAACCAATCAATCTTCCCAACGCAGGATCAGTGTTCCGCAATCCGGAAGGTGATCACGCTGCGCGCCTGATTGAAGCCTGCGGCCTGAAGGGATTTTCCATAGGCGACGCACAGGTATCGGAGAAGCACGCCAATTTCATCGTCAATCTGGGGGAAGCATCAGCGGCGGAGATAGAAAAATTGATCGTGCATGTACACCACACGGTACTACAGGAACAGGGTGTGAACTTGCAACGGGAAGTGAAGATTATTGGGGAAAACAGCGACTAGACGCTAGTCGTTAGTAACTAGTTGGGTGAGGCTACCAACCAACAACTAACGACCAAGGACTAAAGACTATGAGCAAATTTGGCAAAGTAGCAGTACTAATGGGCGGAAAATCTGCCGAACGCGCCGTCTCGCTAAAAAGCGGCGACGCGGTCATGGCAGCGTTGATCCGGAGCGGCGTGGATGCGCACGCCTTCGATCCGGCCGAGCATCCGCTGCATGATCTGGAAGGCTACGACCGCACCTTCATCGCCCTGCATGGCCATTTTGGCGAAGATGGCACCATTCAGGGCGCGCTCGAACTTCTGGGCATTCCCTACACCGGTAGCGGCGTCATGGCGTCGGCCATCGGCATGGACAAATGGCGTACCAAGCTGCTGTGGCAGGCCGCAGGAATTCCCACCCCGGCGTTTGAACTGGTGACGCCAGACAGTGATTTCGCAGCGATCGAGGCGCACCTGGGCCTGCCCCTGTTCGTCAAGCCGGCCTGCGAAGGCTCCAGTATCGGCATCAGCAAGGTAAAACAGGCAGGAGGTCTCAGTGCTGCCTATCGTGAAGCGGCCCAATATGACAGTCTGGTTTTGGCCGAACGCTTCGTCGGCGCAGGCGAATTCACCGTCGGCATTCTTGGCAATACGGCATTACCCATCATCCGCATCGTGCCGGCGAATGAATTTTATGATTATGAGGCCAAGTACCTGCGCGACGACACCAGATACCTGTGTCCGGCAGGCCTGAATGCGGCGCAAGAATCCTCGATTCGGACACAGGCGCTGCAAGCTTTTCGCGTGCTGGGCGGGCGCGGCTGGGGACGGGTCGATTTTCTGATGGATGAGACCGGCCAACATTATTTCATTGAGGCCAATACTTCGCCCGGCATGACCGATCACAGCCTGGTGCCGATGGGTGCGCGAGCAGCTGGCATTTCCTTTGACCAACTGGTGTTGCAGATTCTGGAGATGACTTGTGTGGAATAAGCCGCAAGCACTGTTGTGGTTTGCCAACCTGTTCTACGCGACGGCGGCCGTACTGATGATGTACGCCATGCTATTCGTGCTAGTGCACTTGCCAATCTTTCCATTAAAAGAAGTCAAAGTGGACGGCGACCTGAAGCATGTGACGCGCGAGCAGTTGAAGCTGATCGTGGGCAGGCATTTGCACGGCAACTTTTTTACCGTGAACCTGGAACAGGCACGCGATGCCTTCCAGAAGTTGCCTTGGGTACGCAATGTAAGCGTGCGCCGCCGCTGGCCGGCAACGCTAGAAGTAACGGTAGAAGAGCACCGGGAGCTGGCGCGCTGGGGCAATGTTGCGCTGGTCAATACTTATGGTGAATTGTTCCACGCCGCCTCAGACACGGATTTGCCAGCGTTTTACGGGCCGGGTGATGGTGTAGGTGAAGTCGCCAGTCATTTTGGCACCTATAGCGCGTTGTTGGCACCGACCGGACTGCGAGTCATGCAACTGGCCCTGACACCGCGTCGAGCATGGCAGATAGGCACCGACAAGGGCATGGTGATCGAACTGGGACGTGATCAAGCGGAGGCACGATTGAAGAAATTTGCAGCGGCCTATGGCAAGACCCTGGGGGCGTCCGGGGTATCTGTCGCCTATGCTGACCTGCGCTATCCCAATGGCTTTGCAGTAAGGAAGCCAATGGCAGCGACTGGCCGTGGCACATGAACAGGAGCAGCGTTGAGCGGAGAATTACATGAGCAAAATAAATGAAATGAATAACCTGATCGTAGGCCTCGATATTGGCACCTCAAAGATCGTCGCCATCGTGGCTGAGTTGCAAGCTGACGGCGGCCTCAAGGTCATCGGCCTCGGTCAGCACGTGTCCAAAGGGTTGCGCAAGGGCGTTGTGGTCAACATCGATGCCACGGTTCAATCCATCCAGCGCGCGCTGGAAGAAGCTGAATTGATGGCGGATTGCAAGATCACCAGCGTATTTACCGGCATCGCCGGCAGCCATATCAAGAGCCTCAATTCGCATGGCATGGTCAAAATCAAGGATGCCGAAGTGATGCAAGCCGACGTCGATCGCGTGGTGGAAACCGCGCGCGCCATTGCCTTGCCGACTGATCAGCAGATCCTGCATATCCTGACGCAGGAATTCATCATCGATGGCCAAGAGGATGTCCGCGAGCCAATCGGCATGAGCGGCATGAAGCTGGAAGTGAAGGTACACATCGTCACCGGCGCCGTTTCGGCCGCCCAGAACATCATCAAGTGCGTCAAGCGTTGCGGCCTGGAAGTGAGCGATCTGGTGCTTCAACCCTTGGCCTCCAGTGTGGCGACGCTAACCGAAGACGAAAAAGAACTGGGGGTTTGCCTGGTTGACATCGGCGGTGGCACCACGGATATCGCCGTATTCAAGCAAGGATCGATCCGCCATACCGCCGTCGTGCCGATTGCCGGCGACCAGATGACCAACGACATCGCCGTGGCATTTCGTACTCCGACCCAATCGGCCGAAGACATCAAGGTCAAATACGGTTGCGCGCTACGCCAACTGGCGGATGCCAAGGAAATCGTCGAAGTACCGGGGGTCGACGGGCGAGACCCGCGCCAGCTGTCGGTGCAAACGCTGGCCGAAGTGATCGAGCCGCGCGCAGTCGAGTTGTATGAGTTCGTACTGAACGAATTGCGCCGCAGTGGCATGGAAGAAATGATCGCCTCCGGCATTGTCATCACCGGAGGCAGCAGCCTGATGCGCGGCATGGTCGAACTGGGCGAAGAAATTTTCCACGTGCCGGTGCGCATGGGCATGCCGCGACATGTCGGTGGCTTGTCGGAAGTAGTGAGCAATCCGCGTTATGCCACCGGCGTCGGCTTGGTGTTAATGGGAAAACAACAGGTAGAGCGGCACATCCAGGGGCAGCTCGAAACAAATTCGTTTGGCCGTGTGTTGGAGAAAATGAAGAGCTGGTTTCAAGGCAATTTTTAATATTGATGGGGTTGGTTTAGTAATTACTGATGGTTTTTGGGTTTGTTTTTGATTTAGGCAAATAACAGGGAGGAAACACGATGTTTGAAATCATGGATAGTAATTCACAAGAGGCTGTCATCAAGGTAATCGGTGTGGGTGGTTGCGGTGGCAACGCAGTCGAACACATGATCGAGATGGGCGTGACCGGCGTAGAATTCATTTGCGCCAACACCGACATGCAGGTTTTGAAAAGAAGTCGTGCCAAGGTGCAGTTGCAACTGGGCACCGAACTAACGCGCGGATTGGGCGCAGGCGGGCGTCCGGAAATGGGGCGTGAGGCAGCGCTGGAAGATCGGGAACGCATTGCCGAAATCATCGATGGTGCCGACATGCTGTTCATCACCGCCGGCATGGGTGGCGGAACCGGCACGGGAGCCGCACCCGTGGTGGCAGAAATCGCCAAGGAACTGGGCATCCTGACGGTGGCAGTCGTTACAAAACCATTCGGCTTCGAAAACAAGCGCATGACACTAGCCGAAGCCGGCATCCTGGAGTTGACCAAACACGTCGATTCCTTGCTGGTCGTCCCCAATGAAAAACTGATCCAGGTCCTGGGTGGCAAGATCACAGTGAAGGATGCCTATCGTGCCGCCAATGGCGTACTGCACAACGCGGTGGCCGGCATTGCAGAAGTCATCAATGGAGATGGCGAAATCAACGTTGACTTTGCAGATGTTCGTACCGTCATGAGCGAAAACGGCATGGCCATGATGGGTTCAGCCGTCGCCAGCGGCGAAGGCCGAGCACGTATTGCGGCAGAGCAGGCCGTCAACAGCCCGTTCCTGGAAAACGTCAACCTGGAAGGCGCCCGCGGCGTTCTGGTCAATATTTCCTCCAGCTCAGACTCCTTCACGCTGGATGAATACTATGAAGTGATGAACACCATCAAGTCGTTCACTGCAGAGGATGCATCGGTTTTCGTCGGCAACGTATTTGACGAGTCTCTAGGCGAAAATCTGCGCATTACCCTGGTCGCTACCGGTCTCGCTGGCGGTACTGTCCGTCGCCAGCAAAAGCCTGAACTCAAGGTAATGCCGCCGCTGATGACAGGCACCAACAACCAACCAGTGTTTTATGGATCGACCAACACTGAAGAGTCTGTTCCCGCCGCGTTCTCCAGCAATCGCCGTGCTCAGGTCGAAGCGATGAAATCGACCGGCATGGACGAATTCGACATTCCTGCGTTTCTACGCAAGCAGGCGGATTGAGATCAAGGAGCGCTCGCGAAGCACAGGGTTTTACTGTAAAATCCTGTTGAATCAATGAGAAAGGTTATCGGGTGTTGAAGCAGCGTACACTCAAGAATGTGATCCGCGCCACCGGCGTTGGATTGCATACCGGAGACAAGGTGGCGATTACCTTGCGACCTGCCCTGCCCGATACCGGTATCGTGTTCCGGCGCGTCGATCTTGATCCCCCCAAGGAAATTCAGGCGCGACCCGAACATGTACAGGACACCCGACTCTCCTCGACGCTGGCCGTTGATGGCGTGCGCGTAGCTACGGTAGAGCACCTGATGTCGGCGCTTGCGGGCCTGGGTGTCGACAATGCCTGCGTCGAACTCAATGCTTCCGAACTGCCAATTCTAGACGGTAGCTCCGGCCCGTTTGTCTATCTGCTGCAATCAGCCGGTATCGTCGAGCAACCGGTGGCGAAGAAGTTCATCCGCATCAAGAACTCGGTCGAAATTCAGGACGGCGACAAATGGGCGCGCTTAGACCCATATAATGGCTTCAAGATCGATTTTTCCATCGATTTCGACCATCCCGTGATTGAGCATACCGGAAAATCAGTCACCATCGATTTTGCCGAGCATGCCTACATCAAGGAAATCAGTCGTGCGCGTACTTTCGGTTTCATGCACGAAGTTGAAGCGTTGCGTGCCATGGGTCTGGCGCGTGGCGGCAGCCTGGATAATGCCGTGGTACTGGATGAATATCGCATCCTCAACAGTGATGGCTTGCGTTATGAAGATGAGTTCGTCAAGCACAAGGTGTTAGACGCTATCGGCGATTTGTATATTCTTGGCCACCCCTTGATTGGAGCCTTTGGTGCTTACAAGTCGGGGCACGCGCTCAACAACAAATTGTTGCGCGCCTTGCTGGCCGATACCGGGGCTTGGGAATACGCCAGTTTCGAGCATGCAGAAGAGGCCCCGCGTGGCTTCAATCTGCCCCTGCTACAACCGGCTTAAATCTTTCATGTTGCGAGGCCGGTAATGCTGGTGTTGCGTTTCTTGCTCATGTTGGGTGGGATTGCCGTAGCAGTTTCGTTTGCTGTCTTCGTCATTACGCGTGACCGGCGCTATCTGCGTTTCACCTGGCAATTGTTCAAGTTCTGCGCCATGCTGCTGCTAGTCGTTGGCGCGGTTTTCGCCATGGGCAGGATCATCCTGTTTTAACGACAGGACCGAGGACTATGGGCTAGCGTCAAGCGTTTTTTTAACAGGTTGTTCATTGCGTTGATTGGTGTCATGCGGTTCAAATGGTTTTTTGTCGGTTTTTCTCTGTTGCTCTGCGGGTCAGTCTGGGCTGACACGCCGCAGGATACTTTTATCGCCGCACGCGATGCTTACAAGGCGCAAGACGAACGCGCGCTGGTGACCTATTCCAGGCTCCTGCAGGCAGAAAATTACATCCTCGCACCTTATGTTGAATACTGGCGCATGCTGCTACATCTGGAGCAATCGGACCCGCCTGATGTGCATGAATTTCTTACCCGCTATGCCGAGCTGCCGTTTTCAGAACGAATTCGTGTCGAGTGGTTAAAGAAACTGGGCAAGCGTGAAGACTGGGCAACATTTTTCGACGAACTTCCCAGGAGTTCCACTGAGGATGTGGCCGTCAGCTGCTACGCCATTAGCGGACGCGTAGCGCTTGGCGAGGATGCAGCCCTTGAACAGGGCAAAGCACTATGGATGACTGCAAATGACCAGCCCGCCAATTGCGAGGCTTTATTTGAAAAAATGGTCAAGGCTGGCGTATTAACTCAGGATGCCCTCTGGTCCCGCTTCAGGCTGGCACTGGAACAAGGCAATATCTCGGTGGCCAGAGCTGTCTTGTCGAGACTGCCGCAAATAGACGCGGCCAACTTGAAACAATTGGACCGGGTAGTCGAAAATCCACAGCGTACGCTGGAAAAGAAAACTGTCAGCAGCAAGAGTCGATTCGGTCGCGAACTCAACCTTACTGCCCTGGATCACCTGTCGCACAGCCAACCAGACCTCGCGCTGGATTTGTGGAAGTCGGTGAAAAGCAGTTACAGCGTGGAAGAACAGCGTTACCTGTGGGGACGGATGGCAATGCACGCCGCCAAGCGCCATGACCCTGTTGCGCTGAATTGGTATGCCCTGGCGGCCGACTCACCGCTTAACAACGAGCAACAGGCTTGGCGTGCCCGCGCGGCGCTGCGGGCGAAGAACTGGGATGCATTGCTGGCCACCCTGACCGCCATGCCACAGTCCATGCAGGACGAGCCGGCCTGGCGCTTCTGGAAGGGTCGTGCCTTGAAGGAAAAAGGCCAGATGGCGGTAGCTAATGCGACGCTGTTACCCCTTTCCCGTGAGCGCAGTTTTTACGGTTTGTTGGCTGAAGAAGAACTGGGTGACATCATCGATGCCATACCAGTCCCCTACAAGGCCAGCGAAGAAGATGTACGCAACATGCGCCAGATGCCTGGGATAGCACGCGCACTGGAGTTACATCGTGTTGACTTACGTTGGGAAGCGCGCAATGAATGGGCCTGGTCCCTGCGTGATTTTGATGACAAGAAGCTGATCACGGCGGCTGAAATCGCCATGCGTGAGGAATGGTATGATGTGGCCATCAATACGGCCGACAAGACTAAACTGACGCATGACTTTGCCTTGCGTTTCCCCACCCCGTACCGCGAAAAAATGCAGAATTACGCGCGCGAAAATGGACTGGACGAAGCCTGGGTTTATGGCTTGATTCGGCAGGAAAGCCGTTTCATCAGCCACGCCAAGTCCGGTGTCGGCGCCGCCGGCCTGATGCAGGTCATGCCGGCCACGGCAAAATGGATAGCCAAACGCATAGGTGTCAACAGTTTCAGCCACAACATGATCAATGAACTGGATACCAATATTCAGTTTGGCACCCACTACCTGCGCTACACGCTGGACAAGATGGGAGGTCAACCAGTCATGGCAACTGCAGCCTATAATGCCGGCCCCAGCCGGGCCAAGCGCTGGAGAGATGTTCAACCGATGGAAGGCGCGATCTATGCCGAAACCATCCCCTTTAATGAAACGCGCAATTACGTTGAAAAAGTGATGAGCAACGCCCATTACTATTCGCATCAGGTCGGCATCAAGATTCAAACCCTCAAACAACGCCTCGGCCAGATCGCGGGGGGTGGTACCGGTGTGGCAGCGGCGGACGACGCCGAATAACGGATGCTTAAAAGCCACCCCTCTTTATAATAGCGCGATGAAACCCGGATCAATGCACCCACTGCCACCGGACGACCCAAGCCATTATCAATCAACGGGCATCTGCACGCACGGCAGTGGCTCCGGCGGAACATAGCGTATGGATATCTATTGTGTCGGCGGGGCGGTCCGTGACGAACTGCTTGGATTGCCGGTGCAGGACCGGGATTATGTCGTGGTGGGCGCGACAGCCGATCAGATGGTGGCGTTGGGCTTCCGCCCGGTCGGTCGTGATTTTCCCGTGTTCCTGCACCCACACAGCCATGACGAATATGCGCTAGCTCGCACCGAGCGCAAGACCGCTCAAGGCTACAAGGGATTCCAGGTCTTCGCTTCGCCTGAGGTAACCCTGGAACAGGATCTTGCGCGGCGCGACCTCACCATCAACGCCATCGCAAAGGATAATACCGGCGCATTGATTGACCCCTATGGCGGCCAGTCGGATCTCAAATCCGGCCTGTTGCGTCACGTCAGCCCTGCCTTCGTCGAAGATCCGGTACGCATCCTGCGCCTGGCCAGATTTGCCGCCCGCTTTACCCAATTCACGATTGTCGCCGAGACTCATGCTTTGATGTGCCAAATGGTTGATAACGGCGAAGTCGATGCCTTGGTACCCGAGCGCGTTTGGCAAGAACTGGCAAAAGGTCTGATGGAGCAACGGCCATCGCGCATGTTTGAGATATTGAGACAATGCGGCGCTCTATCCAAAATTTTGCCAGAGCTTAATGCCCTGTGGGGGGTGCCGCAGCCTGGTATTCACCACCCGGAAATTGATACCGGTGTGCACGTCATGCTAGTGATCGACCATGCAGCCAAACACGGCTATAGCCTGCCGGTTCGTTTTGCCGCACTGACTCACGACTTGGGCAAGGGCACGACTCCGGTGCACACACTGCCACGCCATATCGGCCATGAAGAACGTAGTGTCGGACTGGTAAAAATCCTGTGCCAACGTCTGCGCGTTCCTAATGACTGCCGTGACCTTGCAATCATCGTCGCCCGCTTTCACGGAAAAATGCATCGCGCCCTCGAGATGCGCCCCGACACCTTGCTGCGCCTGCTGCAAGAGTCTGACGCCCTGCGCCAGCCACAACGCTTCGAACAATTCCTGCAGGCCTGTGAGTGTGATGCGCGCGGGCGAGCTGGTTTTGAGCAAAAACCCTACCCGCAAGCTGATTTTTTGCGTCAACTGCTGCAAGTCGCAACCAGCGTTGACGCCGGTTCAATCGCGCGGCAGTTCGACTCCCCTGATAAAATTCGTGATGCGGTAGCTGCCGCACGTCTCGATGCCATCAAGGCAGTGGTTGCCAAACGGTGAAGCGCTTTCGGGCTAAATAATGCGTATCCTGATCGTCAAAATGTCCTCTTTGGGTGACGTGGTGCACATGCTCCCCGCCTTGACCGACGCCGTATCCAACATTCCAAATCTGCTTGTTGATTGGGTGGTCGAAGAGCATTTTGCTGCAATTCCCGCCATGCATCCGGCGGTGCGGCAGGTCATCCCCATCGGGCTGCGGCGCTGGCGCAAATCATTGACCTCTGCCTCCACCCGACAGGAAATGATTCATTTCATCACCCAATTGCGGCTCGAACACTATGACTGGATCGTCGATACCCAAGGCCTCATCAAGAGCATGCTCGTCGATCTGCTAGCGCACGGCCGGCGCGGTGGCCATGCCTTCAGTTCTGCGCGTGAATCCATCTCCTCTCTTTGCCTGAACAAGCGCATCCTCGCGCCACGGGATCTGCATGCCATTGACCGCAATCGGCTGGTCACCGCCGGCGTCCTTGGCTACCCGCCATCAACTCTCACGCCCATTCGCTATGGATTGGACCTGCCAGCCGCCGCGATCGGCCTGGAATTGCCAAGGCGCTATCTGGTTGCCCTGCATGGTACGGCCAGAGCTGAAAAGGAATATCCCGCTGCTGATTGGGCAACCCTCATAGCCCGCCTGCGACAAGCGGGCCATGAAGTGCTATTGCCATGGAGCAATGCTGCTGAGAAGCATCGCGCAGATACGCTGAGCCTGTCCGGAGGGCAGGTATTGCCAAGGCTCGACCTCGTCCAATTGACTGCCATCATCAGCCGAAGTGAGGGTGTCATTGGAGTGGATACCGGCCTCATGCATCTGGCCGCCGCCCTCAAGAGGCCCGGGGTAGGCCTCTATCCTGCAACTGATCCCGCCCTTTTCGGGGTGAGGGCAGAGCCAGACGCCCCACCCTTTCTTAATTTCAGCCGACTGGATGAACTCGATCCAGAGCATGTCGCTACCACCCTGCTAGCACTCATCGAACAGCCTTGATTTTGCTTTAAACGCAGAATATACTGTATATTGCGTTAAATACATTTTATGGAACCTCCATGCACCTCGGAAAAGCCCTCAAGCTGCGCCGGAAAGCCATCGGCCTGACGCTCGCGCAACTTGCTGACAAGACCGGGGCCGACACCGGCAACCTGTCGCGCATTGAACGCGACCAGCAGGGGCTGTCCGAGGGCATGCTAAACCGTCTATGCGTCGCCCTCGATTGCTCACCCTCCTTTCTCTACGGGCAAACGGAAGCGTCATCCAGCGCCACATCTCAAACCGTTCAGCGCTTCAATCTGCTGCAACCTGACGATTTCGTCCGCTGGTTCCGCTCAGTCGCACCCTATATTCACGCCTTCGGTGGTCGCACCTTTGTAATTGCATTCGGCGGTGAAGTCGTGGATGACGGCCAATTCGTCGCCCTCGCGCATGATCTCAACCTGCTCACCAGCCTGGAGGTCAGACTGGTACTGGTGCATGGCGCACGCCCGCAAATTGAAACGCGACTCAAACGCTCCAGAATAGCCTCGAATTTTGTTGCCGGCCTGCGCGTTACTGACAAGCCGACCATGGAGGCCGTCAAAGAGGCTAACGGTTCCATCCGGGTAGAAATCGAAGCACTGCTCTCCATGGGACTGGTTAATTCCCCCATGGCAGGTGCCGACATTCACGTGGCCAGCGGAAATTTTGTCACGGCACGCCCCATAGGCGTTCACGAAGGTGTAGATCTGCAGCATACCGGCGTGGTTCGCAAGATCGATGCCGTAACCATCCGGAAGCGTCTCGATGATGGTGAAATGGTGATGCTATCCCCGCTTGGCTACTCCCCGACGGGGGAGGCCTTCAACCTGACCCTGGAGGATGTCGCAACCAGTGCAGCCATCGCACTCGACGCAGATAAGCTGATCTTTTTAATGGACACGCCTGGCGTGCATAACGCGCGTGGCGAGCTGTTACGCGAAATGACCGCCGAGAAAGCCAGGAATTTGTTACGCCACACCCAGAGTGCGGACGCGGTCAACATCACTGAAGATGAACGCTACTACCTGCCGGCCGCGGTACGCGCGTGCGAACACGGGGTTGCGCGTACCCACCTGATTTGCCGCCACACGGATGGCGCCATCCTGCAAGAACTATTCACGCACGAAGGCATCGGCACCATGATTACGGAAATGCCGCTTGAATCCTTACGCCAGGCCGAGATTGGTGACGTAGGCGGCATCTTGAAACTGATTGAACCGCTGGAACTTGAGGGCATCCTGGTCAAACGTGGCCGCGAACGCCTGGAAATGGAAATCAGTCATTTCCGGGTGATGGAACATGATGGCCGCATCATCGGCTGCGCGGCACTGTATCCATTCGCACAACATCACAGCGCGGAACTGGCCTGCATGGCCGTGCACTCATCCCTTCGTGGTAGCGGGCGAGGCGAACGTCTGCTGCACTATTGTGAGGAAGAGGCCACCCGACTAGGCATCCATTCGCTGTTCGTACTGACCACGCGCACGGCCCACTGGTTTGTCGAACGCGGTTATGTCGAATCCGATGTTTCAACCCTGCCGCCCGAACGGCAACAACTGTATAACTACCAACGCCGCTCCAAGGTATTTACCAAGCAGATCTGATTTTCATCATGCCCAAAAATAACAGGACATGCTTGTCATCAATATCCTGTTTATGTATAATGCCTGCCATCAAGTTCATCCATGAACTCTCCTCCCTGAGCGGCCGCAAGGCCGCATTTTTTTGGCCCTCATCAACGACCAAGATCAGGCTTATTCTTTCAGTGCGGCTTCACGATTCGAACGCTTTTTATAAGCTAAAATATGGGCATTACGATTCATTGATCGAGGAAGTAAATGCTGACCACAACCACTGCGGCCCAGAAAGCCCACACCTTGGCCGAGGCACTGCCGTATATCAAGCGCTTCTTTGACAAGACCATCGTCATCAAGTACGGCGGTAACGCCATGACCGACCCCGGCCTACAAGATTGTTTCGCACGTGACGTGGTACTGCTCAAGCTGGTTGGCATGAATCCAGTGATCGTCCATGGCGGCGGCCCGCAGATCAATGAACTGCTGGATCGTCTGGGCAAGAAGGGCACGTTCATCCAGGGCATGCGTGTGACCGATGCGGAAACGATGGATGTCGTGGAAATGGTGCTGGGCGGTCAGGTCAACAAAGAAATCGTCAATCTCATCAATCGTCATGGCGGCAAGGCAGTTGGCTTGACCGGGCAGGATGGCAACTTCATCCGCGCCAAGAAGTTGCTGATGGAAAACCGGGAAGTCCCCGGCGAATTTATCGACATCGGTCAGGTCGGCGACATCACCTCCATCGACCCCAGCATCATCGAGTTTCTGGACACCGGAGATTTCATCCCGGTGATCGCACCGATTGGCGTTGGCGTCGATGGCGAAACCTACAACATCAATGCCGACGTGGTCGCCGGCAAACTGGCTGAAATTCTGGGGGCTGAAAAGCTGGTGTTACTGACCAATACCCCCGGCGTACTGGACAAGTCCGGCAAGCTTCTGACCGGCCTCACGCCCAGACAGATCGACGACATGGTTGAGGACGGCACCCTGTCCGGCGGCATGCTGCCAAAAATCAGTTCGGCACTGGATGCGGCGCGCAGCGGCGTGAAGTCGGTCCACATCATCGACGGCCGGGTGGAGCACGCGCTGCTGCTGGAAGTGCTGACCGACGAAGGCGTCGGCACGCTGATCAAGGCAAAGTAAAAAACATGATCCATGACAGGGCAAGTCTCGATAACATGGCACGAGCTCAGATTTCATCTGTTTTGACCCCGTGGACCTCAAGGCTAGTTCCATCGACGCGTTGCCCGTGCTTCCAGCATTAACAAGTCGATACCGAATGTCCGCCAGCAACGACGACCGGCTATGGATCTTCGATCTGGATGACACCCTGCACAATGCCAGCGCTCACATCTTCCCGCACATCAATCGCGCCATGACAGAATACGTGATGACGCATCTGGGTCTGAGCCAGCAACAGGCCAACGAATTACGAAGTCATTACTGGATAAAATATGGCGCCACGCTGCATGGCCTGATGCGTCACCACGGTACCGATCCGCAACACTTTCTGCACCACACCCACCAGTTCAGCGACTTATCATCCATGGTGCAACCCGACCGTGGATTACGCAGCATGCTGGCACGATTGCACGGCCGCAAGGTAGTCTTCACCAACGCCCCAAGAGAGTATGCGCTGCGCGTACTGCTCATCCTGGGAATACGCCAATATTTCGAGCGCGTGTTCAGTATCGAGTCAACGCGGTTCCAACCCAAGCCTGCCCGCGCCGGCTTCATGCGACTGTTGTCAAAAATCAATGTTCCAGCCGCGCGCTGCATCATGGTGGAAGACAGCCTGCCCGCGCTGAAAACCGCAAAACGTCTCGGCATGAAAACTGTTTACATCAATTCCGGGGCACGACGACCTTCGTTTGTGGACTTGCGCCTCAACTCCGTGTTAGCTTTACCCAATATTACAGTTCCATTTTAAGGATAGTCATGGCCACCAAGCCCGGCGAACGCAAACAACAAATTCTGGAAACCCTGGCGAAAATGCTGGAGTCTCCCAAACGTGAAAAAATTACCACTGCAGCTCTGGCCGCCAGGCTCGACGTTTCGGAAGCGGCGCTCTATCGCCATTTTGCCGGCAAGGCGCAGATGTTTGAGGGACTGATTGAATTCATCGAGCAAAGCCTGTTCGGCCTCATCAACAAGATTTCCAGTGAAGAGTCCGATGGCCTGAAGCAAGTACGCCGCATCCTCACCATCATGCTGCTATTCGCGGAAAAGAACCCCGGCATGACGCGCGTGCTGATTGGAGACGCCCTGGTGAATGAAGACGAACGCCTGCAAACCCGCATCAACCAGTTGTTCGACCGCCTAGAATCCACTCTCAAGCAATCTTTACGCATTGCCGAAACACAAACGGGTCGCAAGTTCAATCCCGAGGCTCAGGCCAATCTGCTACTCTGCTTTGCCATCGGTCGCTGGCACCAGTTCGCCAAGAGTGGCTTCAAACGCAAACCGATGGAGTACGTGCAGGATCAGCTTGGCCTGCTATATGGCTTGGTTGAGTAGTCAGACAACCGATCCCGCCGAAAGGAGGCACCAGATGATGTCGAAGAAATCGAGTTTCTGTAGCATCGCGGCCATGCTGGTCTCTTTTCCGGGGATGGTTCATGCTGTCATCGATCCGGATCTCCCCCGGCAGGCAGATCCCATGGTGCTAGGTATCGTCCTCGACCACACCGAAAGCGCGCAGTATGCCTTTGGCATCAAGCTGGAACCAGATGATCCGGATGCCATTCGCCCCAGGATGTCATTGTGCGATCATGACAAACATGAAAAACTGACCCTTGATTTTTACGAGCGCGATACCGCCAACATCATCAGTGAACTACATGTCGAACACGTCGTCACGCCGCATGCCGACTGCATGGTGCCCCCCCAGCACATAGAGCACTTCACCTCTGGCAAGGGCATACATCTTGGCATGAGCCGCAAAGAAGTCACTGACATCCTCGGCAAGGGATTTCAGGAGCACCCGCACACTGACGAACAAATCATCAGCTATCGCATCGACGACAAAGATTCCACCATGCTGCAACGCCACAGTGCCCCGGCCTATTACGGCCAATACCACTTCAAAAATAACCGGCTGGTAAAGTTCGATGTGGGCTTCGAGTTCCCATAAAACGCCAACTCGATTTTGACAGCCCGGGGGGACGCAGCACCGGACTTTGCGGCCGTACAAAAACCCGGCTAATTGAAGTCCTTGCCCCAGATCATCTGTTTACTGGCTTATTTGCGTAAGGATTGCTGCCCGGACACTTTCATGGCTAGAAAATAACCCATCAGCGTAAAAGTCAGCACGCCAGCACCAACCCAAAGGCCGAAGGCATCGGAACGCTTTGCAAATTCAGGAAGCAAGTATTTGCAAATGCCAAACATCGCCACCCCTATACTCAACAAAGCAACGACCACACCCATGATTCGTGAAGCAATATCCGCCGTTCTGTCGGCGCGCCGGATAAGCCAAGCAGTCCATACACCATTGAGCGCATCCGTGGTCATCATGCCCATCATGAATAAAAACCCCAGCATCAGTGGAACCCCTGCATTTTTACTACCCGTAGCCACGATGGAAAACAACAAAGCCTGACTCAATGTGTCAAATGACAAGGCAAACAGCACACCAACACCCATGATGACCCACGGACTCCCAACCTTAAAGGAGGGGAAAAGTTTTGACCTGAAGCCAATGGTTTTGACCACTGTGCCAGCTTCAGTGTGTATGACCGCATACAAGTTGTAAGCGCCAAGTAGTAGAAGGAACACGATGGATACCAATGCGCCGATATCTTCAAGCCATGTCGGGAGCTTCCATGATCCTGACATTAACGCGGCAGAGGTTGCCACGGTGATGACGACCAAACCGTGACCAAACGAAAATAACAGCCCGCTATATCGCGCCAAACGCGGTCGAAGAGATGCGTTAGCTCTCACAAATCCATCTATTGTTGCCAAGTGGTCGGCATCCATTCCGTGCTTCATGCCAAGCGTGTATGCCAGCAGCGCCAACCAGCCCAGCCCAGTCTCGACAACCATATACCACCTGACAAGGGTTATGAAGGAGTAGTCACATCTTCAGGCAAAATCCACCTCAGCACAAGAATCAAATTGGGTTCATTAGAATGTAATGTATTGATGTCTGCACCCCTTCTCAATGTTGAGGCATTGTTTTATCCTGATGCTAAAATAATGTAACTGTTTTCATTTTTCGACATAACTAATTGATGCTTAAGCCTTCGACCGCAAAGACCAAGGATTGATCGCATGTCACAAAATAACAATCTACTGCAACGATTAGATGAGTTAAATGAAGTAGGTATTGCACTCTCTAGCGAAAGTGACATTAACCGATTATTGGAAATCATTTTGGTTGCAGCAAAACGAATCACCCACGCTGATGCAGGCACACTTTATTTGCTGGATGCGGAGCAAAAAGCACTAAGATTTGAGATTATGCGCACTGATTCCTTAGGCATCGCCATGGGCGGTATGACGGGGAATCCCATTTCGTTCTATCCGGTTCCGCTTTATGACAAGGCAGGTAAGCCCAACCATGCAAATGTCGGTGCTTACGCCGCCTTAAGTGGTGAAACAGTGAACATTCCTGATGCCTATACTGCCGAGGGCTTCGATTTCACAGGGACTAAATTGTTTGATCAGAAGACTGGTTATCGTTCCACTTCATTTCTTACTGTACCAATGCGCGACCATGAAGGTGAAATCATTGGCCTATTACAGCTTATCAATGCACTGGATCGGGAAACTGGCTCCATCATTCCTTTTTCTAACAATGATGTGCGTCTGACGGAATCGCTTTCCTCGCAGGCCGCCATTGCCCTTACTAACCGACGCCTGATCACACAACTGGAAGAATTGTTCGAATCTTTTATCGGCCTGATCAATATTGCAATTGATGACAAGTCCCCTTATACCGGGGGGCATTGTGAACGTGTGCCTGTTTTGACCATGTTGTTGGCTGAAGCAGTTAACCGCACCCATCAAGGGCCACTTAGCACATTTTCCATGAATGATCGTGATAGATACGAACTCAAGATCGCCGGATTACTGCACGATTGCGGCAAAATTTCCACGCCGGTTCATGTAGTGGATAAATCTACCAAGCTGCAAACATTGTTTGACCGCATCCATATGCTGGATACTCGCTTTGAAGTACTCAAACGTGATTGCGAAATTGAGATGCTGCGTGCCTTACTTGAAAGCTCAAATAGTCCAGAGACTGAGCGAATACGAAGCGAGTTTACATCCAGAATCAAGCAACTTGATGATGACCGTGATTTTTTGCGCCACTGCAACATCGGTGGTGAAGCCATGTCTGAGCAATCACAGTTACGTGTGCGTCAAATTTCAGCTTATCAATGGCGTAATACTGATGGCGAGGTATGCAACTTTCTGACTCCGGAGGAAGTTAATAATCTTTGCATTCGTGCTGGTACATTAAATACAGAAGAGCGTCAGATTATTAATCACCACATTGATGTAACCATCGACATGCTAAAGTCGCTTCCTTGGCCCAGACATCTCAAGAACGTCACCGAATATGCCGGTGGCCATCATGAACGCATGGATGGCAAAGGTTATCCCGGCGGACTGAAACGAGAACAAATGTCATGGCAGGCACGCATGATGGGGATCGCCGATATCTTTGAAGCACTAACCGCCAAGGATCGACCTTACAAAAAAGGTAAAACGCTTACCGAAGCACTCACAATCCTCGGCAAATTCAACCTTGATGGTCATATCGATCCTGACTTGTTTGATATTTTTGTGCGCGAGCAAGTTTATCTTAGCTACGCGCAGCAGTTTCTAGATCCAGAGCAGATAGACGAAGTCGACGTTAGTAAGATCCCAGGCTACAAACCCTAAACCAAAATTGTTCATTAGCACCGTCATTGACCATTCGGAATAAATACAATAATTGATGCAGTTAAGGACTGCCAGGCAATGCAGATGGTAAATAGTGCCAGCTCTGATCGCTAAATCAATAGTCCGAATAGACTACAGTGAAACGATTGCATTAGTCCGTATGGACTATAGAGCTGCCACCCATTAATCAATATGATGCACGCATGTAATAGCCGTAATTCTTAGGGGGGGAACGATGACTGAAATTCCATATACAAGCCGTGAACTTTCACGACTGCACTACCTTTTCGACAATGACCATCCAGATCAGGTTTGGGCAAATGCGCATCAGATTCTCAGCAAGATCACCATCAATGCAGTGATCGACCAGTTGTCCTTCGTGTTTAACGATGTGGTCAATCTGTTTTATGGAGATTACCCCGGCTACCAGAGGGTCAGGACCCCCTACCACGACCTTCGGCACACTATGGACGTATTCATGTGTGCGTTACGCATGGCGCATGGCCTGCGCAGCTCGGGCGAATCGTTGAGCGAGGATGAGATCTTTATGGTAGGAGTATCCGCCCTGATGCACGACATCGGCTATGCGCAACGCATTGACGAAGACAACGGAAGTGGTGCCCAGTTTACTCAGACGCACGTCAGTCGCGGCATCGATTTCATGAAGAGTTATTTCCAGAAAAAACGTTACCCGGCCGCATGGGCTGACTCCGTGGAAAAAGCGATACTCTGCACCAATCCCGCCATTAAATTTAACGACATCGTATTCTCAGACCTACGTCAGCGGCTCATCGCAAGATTAGTTGGTACGGCTGATCTTGCTGGTCAGATGGCTGATCGTTCGTATCTGGAGAAGCTCCTGTTCCTCTATTTTGAATTCAGGGAAGCGCATATTGGTGACTTCAAGAGCGTCAACGACATGCTGTTGCGTACCCGTGATTTTTATGGCATGTCCCGGAAAAAGCTGGATCAGGATTACGAAAGCACGCATCAGTACTTGGAATATCATTTCAATGTCTGGTTCGGCATCCCGCATAACTATTACCTTGATTCGATCGACAAGAATATCGCCTATCTGGCAAAAATAATTGAAAACGAGAACGGGATCGACTTCTTCAACAACTTGAAACGCCGCGGTATCGTCGAGAAAGCCAAAAAATTCGAAGAAGAATTCCAATTTGAATATGCGTAACGACTTAGGACCTATACTTAGGTCCTAAGTCGTGCATGGCAAGCTTTAAAGGATAGCCAAGGTCAGCTTGAAAAAATGCCGACCGGTACACCTTCAGTTATTTTTGGCAATTCTTTAAGGAGTGACTCGAACTCCTCCAGCGCGACTGGCTTGCTGAACAGATAGCCCTGATAATGTGTACAGCCGTTTTCAATCAGGAACTGCCGCTGATCTTCCGTCTCAACCCCTTCAGCAATGGCATTCAGATTCATACTCTGCGCCATGGCGATGACGGTGCGTACAATCGCCTTATCACTTTGATCAGTAGCAACATTGCGCACGAATGATTGATCAATTTTGAGCTGATCTAGCGGCAGTTGTTTAAGGTACTGCAACGAGGAATATCCGGTGCCGAAGTCATCCAGCGAGAACTTGACCCCGATCGCGCTCAATTCGCCCATCGTTGCAATCGTATCGTCGAGGCTATCGAGCAACAAGCTTTCAGTCAGCTCCAGCTTGAACAGCTTGGGGTCGATATTATAATGGTGCAGTGCCGAATTCACTTGCGCTACAAAATCAGCCTCGCGAAATTGCTTGGCACTGACGTTCACCGCCAATACCAGATCGCGCGTAAGTTCAGAGGCCTGCCACGCCTTGAGCTGCGCAAAAGCGGTTTCGAGCACCCATTTGCCGATGGGCAGGATCAACCCGATCTCTTCCGCCAACGGAATAAACTCGACCGGAAAGATTATGCCTCGTTCCGGATGTATCCAACGAATCAATGCCTCGGCACCCAGTTGCCGATGCATGCTATCAACCTGGATCTGGTAAAACAGCTGAAATTGTTGCTGCTCCAGTGCATGGCGTAATTCAGCTTCCAGCTTGACGCGCGCATTGATACTTTCCTGCATCTTTGGATCAAAGAAGCGCCAGGTGTTGCGGCCCGCCTTCTTGGCCTGATACATGGCGATGTCGGCCTGTTTCAACAGATCCTCCATGCCACAATCATGTTCGTTGAACAGCGTGATGCCGATGCTGGGCGTGCTGCGGTGTTCATGGACCCCTAGCAGATAGGGCAGGTTGAGCGCGGTCAGGATCTTGTTGCCGATGATCTCCGTCTGCGCCGCCGCCTCCACAACCTGCGTGCTGAGGCCCTCCAGCACCACCACGAATTCATCGCCGCCCAGGCGGGCAACGGTATCATCTTCGCGCACACACGCCCTCAGGCGCTCGGCCACCTGTTGCAGCAGCATATCCCCGACGTGATGACCCAGCGTATCGTTGAGCGATTTGAAGTTATCCAGGTCGATGAACAGCAGCGCGCCTTTCTTGTTGCTGCGAACAGTCCCGCTCAGAGCCTGCTGTAGCCTATCCAGCAGCAGTCTCCGGTTCGGCAATTGCGTGAGCGGGTCATAAAAGGCCAGGCTTCGGATCTCGTCCTCAGCCAACTTGCTGTTGGTAATGTCCACCAGGGTGGCAAAATAGGTTCCAGGTAACCCATTCTGGCTACAATCGGCGGTGATAGTAAGGTGTGCCGGATAGACCTCACCATTCTGACGCTTGTTCCAGATTTCACCACTCCATCCACCCGTATTCTCAATGCTTTCCTGCATCAATGCGTAAAAGTCATCATCATGCCGGTCAGAGCGAAGCAGGCGCGGCGTCTGGCCGATACACTCCTGCTCGCTGTAGCCGGTAATGCGTGTGAAAGCGCGATTCACCCGGATGATCCGGTGATTTTCATCCGTCAGGAAGATGCCATCCTGGGATTCGAAGGCAATCGCGGCAATGCGGAGATCATGTTCTTGCTGGTGACGCACCGTGATATCGGTCAAGGTCAGGCGAACCGTGCCGTCCTCCGACCTGATGCTGTTGACCTGTACATGCCGTGAGCTAGCGTCGCTCCGGCAGACTCCGATGTCGTAGTCGTGTGGCTTAAGACTATCCGACCCCCCGTTCAGGTGCGGCGTATCGGCAAACTCGGTGGCCACAAAGTTGGAAAAGGGCTGCAGCAATAATTTAACCGGATCAGCACCCAGCAACTCCCCGGCAACCACATTGGCTTCTGTAATCAGGCCATCGGCGTTCAGCGTGAGATAAGCGACCGGGGCATATTCAAACAGATGTTGATAATGCTCGCGGCGAGTATTCAGCGCGAGTTGAGCGCTCCGCAACGCACCATTTTGCGCATTCAAGGCAAGCTGCCGCTCCTGAAGTGAACGCAACAACTCCTGGCCGGATAAATCGGCTGATAAATCATTCATTGTTCATTGCGGCCGGTTGATGCAACACACGAATTACTTTCCACAAACAAAATTTGACTCAAGATTCTCGTGCGGTTGACCGCCACTCGTCAATAGTCCGAACGGACTAACCTAAAGAATAGGTACAAAACGCAAGGCACAAGTGACAAGGAAATACAAAAAAAGTCTTGTGCCTTCGGGTTTCCCTTGAATCTTGCACCTGCTTTTACCTTGTGCCTGTTCCTGCCCATTAGTCCGAACGGACTATTGCGACAATGATTAACAGATGTTGAAATACGCACGCAAAACAGATTGTTGCACCTTCAGCAAGGTGGTGGTTCGGAATGACCAATAGTGATGACTGGATCAGTTTCAGTCCCGGTCATTAGTCCGAACGGACTATTGAAGGCTTGGTCACATTCGGGTTTAATTCGCCCAAGCTGAAAAGCAACCGAATCTAAAGGGTTTACTTTGATAGTGGGGAAATAAAATGAAATTAAGAAATATTTCGTATTAGAGAAAACGCAGTGTCGCACCCCCCCATTAGTCCGAACGGACTATTGATAAGGTGTGAAGTTTAAGTAAAATTGCTTCAGCTTTTTAAAAGGGCACCAGGTTGATCGGTGCTTAACTTGTGAAACACAAACCACTCTATAAATTGGAGAGATATTATGAATAAGAAATTATCGAAGTTATTTGTTGCCTCGGCTCTCGCTCTGGCTTTTTCGGGTCAGGCTGCTGCAACAGACTTTTCTGGTGCTGTGATTGATGACCAGCTTGCTGCTGCGGACATTTTTGGAGGGTACAGCTTTAGTATTGGTGTTGCTGCAGGGATTGGTGGCAACCTTACAGCAGGTGGACTACTTACCCCTGCGAATCAGAGTGACTCTTATACTTTTTCGTTGAGCAGTGTAAATTCCGGCCCATCCGTCATTTCCATTACTACATCCAGTCAGTACTTGACAGGATTAAAGTTTACACTTGCTGACTTGACTTCTGGTGCGTTACCACAAACCTTCACAGGTAGCTATGATTCAGCGTCAAAAACAACAAGCGTAGATACGCCAACTGGCTTTATCCTCGGCCCAGACACATACAAGTTGACAGTATCAGCAGGTACTCTTCTGGCTGGTCAGTCAGGAAATTATGATGGCACAATAAGTATAACGCCTGTTCCAGAACCAACGGAAGGCGGTCTTTTGTTGTCAGGTCTTGGGTTGCTTGGTTTTATTTCCGCACGCCGCGCTCGCAAGGCAGCCTAAAGCCTAATTGATTGAAACTATACTTAATTCATTGCTAATAGCAGTGCTGAGTTTGAATGGAGAATAAAATGAAACAAGTGATATCAAAATTTGTAATCGGATCGGTTGCAGTTGCGGCATTTTCTGGTCATGCAATAGCCGCACCCGCACCATCTATAACTACTACCGCCAAAATCACGTCCGTGACTTATGATGCGGTCGCTAAGACTTATGGGGCAAGCTTTTCTGATGTAATCACTAATACCTTTACTACATCAAAAAGTTTTTCTGATGGTTTGTTGTTTACCCTGACTAAAGGTGGCGATGCAGTTTTTTCTGCCACAACAACAACTAAGGCTAATGTCGATTTTTTCTATACCCTTGACAAAGTTGGTCCAGGTAATATTTTAACCGAACTCTATAGTTCCACTAAAGCTGCCCCGGCCTTCAGTTATGATAAATTGGCAGCTGGTAATTATGAACTGTTCATTATTGGGAATGAGGCAAAACGTAGTTTAGGTAGAATCTCGGGGAACTTGACGGTAACTCCAGTTCCTGAAGCCGAAACCTACAGCATGATGTTGATGGGTCTGGGTCTGATGGGTTTCATCGCACGTCGTCGCAGGAATGATGAAGCTTAAATATTTGTGATTTAGCCGCAATACAAACAAAAAAGCCCCGCAAGGGGCTTTTTTGCATTTATATCGCAACATCATGCTTTAACAACATGGAGGCATCTTTTTCCCTGTTGATTGAATTACCAGATGGTGGTAGCGCAGGCGGCCCGGCCCGCCTGCTGTTCTACATGAGCCATGGGATTGCGCGGGAGGCTTAGAGCCGTAGGGCGCAATAAGCAAAGCGCATTGCGCCGTATAACGATTACTTGCGCAGACGTCCATCCCGGTGCGGGTCATGTTAAGAACGACAATTGACAGCTAAACCAATGTACGCGGCAATGAGATCGCTCACGCGACTCTGCAGGCGGATCGCCTGCGCTACAGCTTGATCCTGCTTTTAATACGCCCCCTCCTGCCCCCTTGCGACGACCCAGATAGTTTTCAGGATGATGTACATGTCGAGGCGTGGAGACCAGTTGCGCAAGTAGTCGATATCGAACTCAATGCGCGCCTGCATCTTGTCCAGCGTGTCGGTTTCTCCGCGCAGGCCGTTGACCTGGGCCCATCCGGTGATACCGGGCTTAACCTTGTGCCGGATCATGTAGCCCTTGATCAGCTTGCGGTATTCTTCATTGTGCGAAACGGCATGGGGACGGGGGCCGACGATGCTCATGCGTCCTTGAATCACATTGATAAACTGCGGCAACTCATCGAGAGAGGTCTTGCGCAGGATGGCACCGAGCGGGGTGATGCGCTTGTCTTGCTTGGTGGCTTGAATCACTGATCCGCTATCTTCAGTAACCGTCATGGAGCGGAATTTGTAAACCAGGATTTCCTTGCCGTCCAGCCCGTAACGGCGCTGCTTGAAAATGATCGGGCCGGGCGACGTGAGTTTAATACCCAGGCAAATGGCGAGCATGATCGGCGAGATTAGCGTCAAAATAATGCAGGAAAAAACAATATCCCCGATCCGTTTGATCATGCCGTTGACTCCGGTAAACGGCGTCTCGCAGACTGCTACGACCGGGATGCCATCGACTTGCCCCATGCGACCTTGAATCAGGTCGGTCAGGAAAATATCCGGTAGAAAATAGATCGATGCCGTGGTGTCCTTTAGCGCGTCGAGTAACTTGATGATGCGTGGTTGACTGGACATCGGCAGGGAGAGATAAATCACATTGATATCGTTAAGTTTGACGTATTCAGGAAGGTCATTGATTTTCCCCAGAATGGGAAAGTGGAAATCCTCAGGAAGGCGGTCTGGTTGGCGGTCATCAAAGAAGCCGAGGCAGGTTGAACGGCTGTATTCGTTGAGGGATAGGCTGTTTGCCAGCGCCACACCCTGATCATTGATGCCGGCCACAATCGCATTTTTGTGCGGGCCCTGCAATGCTAGAACCAAGGGCGTGCAGGCGCGCAGGGAAAAAATAGACAGCAACAGCAGGGTGGGTGTCAACACCAGCCATAATTGAAGGGCCTCGGGAGAAAAGGCATTGACGTAACCGGTGGCAATACCGAAGCCAAGCGAGAGTCCGGCGATGAGTGCCCACGACATGACGGTGTTCCTGAAGATTTTCCAGGGCGACTTGCGGATGATGGCGCCCCCAGGAAAGGTCAGTGAAAACAGGATGACTGAAAACATCAGGTAGTGGGGCGTCAGATCGCCCTCATCCCAGATGGCAATTGCCCAAAGGGTGAACACGATGACCAGCGGCTCCAGCAAAGACTCAGTCAAGTAAAGAATGTTGTCACGGGCAATGGCAATGCCGGATGCCTTGCGGATCGGAGGGGGGGTCTTTGTTGCGATCATAAGGGGTGATTACCTATTTATAGCTGGAAACGGCTTGTGCACGGTTGAGTACGTCAAGCTTCTTGAAGATTCGTTGCAAATGGTTTTTGACGGTGAAAGGGCTGATGTCCAGGATGATGCCGATTTCAGCATTGGTCTTGCCCTGTTTGACCCATCCCATGATTTCCGTTTCGCGTAAAGACAATGCAGTATCGATATCGCTCAATTCCTCCGGTATTTCAATAACAGGCGGCGGGGGCGTGGACGGCAACTGTTCCGGAAAGTGGTCGAGTTGACGCAAGGCGCAGTCGATGTAGGGGAGTAGCGCTTCAAGCATCTTGTGTGATGAGGCAGGCTGCGGATTGGAGGTCATCAGGACGTACAGGCAGTCATGGTGACCACGGCAGTCCTGAATGCCATGAACCATGGCAGAAGTCATATTGCCGAGGGCTTCGTTGGGAATGGAATACTCGAGTTCATCATTCTTGAACAGGCCTTGATCGATCGTGATGGTAAACGAGGACTGGTTGTGATTGCACCAGAAACTGAACAGACGTTTGAGCAGAGGCGTCAATTCGTTTTGTGAGATGCCTTTGGTGCGCAGTCCAGGAAGTGATGACACGATGTCAAAATAGACCAGCCCCAGGGAAAAATCCCCCCAGGCGGCGATCATGATTTCATGCGGCAGAAAAACCTGCAGTTTGCCTTGTAGCCAGAGAAACAGTTCAAAATGACTCTGCACCCGCAACGACTCATGGATCAACGCCAGGAGCAGTTCTCTTTCGTCATTATTAAGTTGCGTGTCGAATGGCATAATTTCTTTTTGGTTAGGCAGACTTGTCCTACAGAATAACAGTCCGAGGCTACACTTAATTCAGAACTTTAGCACGTTCACAACTTTATACAACCAAGAAAAAAACACTCTTTAAGGATTTTTATTGTCGCCGGCGGCAAATCGGTCGCTAAAACAGGGGGTAAGTCGCCGGCAGAAAATCATAGGTTAATTAAAAAATGATTTATTAGAAATCAGGCCGTTCGCCTTAACTTCTGGTAGCGCAGGCGGCCCGCCTGCAGAGCCGCGCGCGCGACCTCATTATTTTCCTGCAAAGAAAGAATCATCAGTCGTCATTCCAGAGCCGCGCAGCGGAACCCGGAATGACGAATTTTCGGGTGATGTCATTCGTTGGGCTGACACATTGCTAATCAGGATTTATTTGATCGATATGGTCAAAAACCTTGATTTATTGTCCAAAAGCCGCTTACCTGTAAATTAACCCTATTTTATCGCGACTTTTACAATAATCAATTGAAATATAACGCTGCCTGAATTATGATTAAGGCCATGAGTAGATCAGAAAAAAATATTTACGCTGACTTGGAGTATCTCGGGGGGGCAGACGGGTTTGTCGAAGACATCCTGGAAGTGATCGAGAGCATAAAATTATTCGATGATTTTGGTGTGGATGAAATCAGGGTGCTCTGTCATTACATGGATTGTTATGCCGCGCCGCGCGATTACATTCTACTGGAAGAAGGCGCGGATGGCGATTTTCTGCTCCTGGTATTGAATGGTTCGGTCAGCGTTAAAAAGAAGATATCCGATCAGGAATCGACCACCATTGCTGATGTAGGCATCGGAGACTTGCTGGGGGAGATGTCATTGATCGATGGTCGGCCTCGTTATGCGACCTGTAGCTGCGATTTGCCGACCGACTTTGCTGTGCTGACCCGAGGCGGCCTCAATGAGATTCTGGTTCACCATCCACGACTCGGGAACAAGTTTCTGCTGACGTTGTTGCACCTCATTTGTGTGCGCTTGCGTGATACCTGTGATCGCGCGTTGCCCGTTGCCCGTGGTGGTACGGTCTGACGCAAGTCGATCATTGATCAGGATGAGTCTTGTGAATTTCAAACTGCGGTCAACAGCCGTTCTGGCCTTACTGTTGCAACTGCCGGTCATGTTGCTGGCTTTACCGGCACAGGCCGATGAACTCGATCCCATCAACCTGTTGGCCAGCATCAACTGGCAGCACGACAGCAACCTTTTTCGCGTGCCCAATGGCACCAATATGCTGGCGGTGGCTGGAAGCTCGCACCAAGCGGACAACATCACGATCCCCAGTGTTGGCATCAAGGTCAACAAGCATTATGGGCTACAGACCTTCCAGTTCGATTACAACCTGAACGACTACAAGTACCAGAACTACAAGTTCCTCGAGTTTACGGCGACCCAATACAAGGCGGCCTGGTTGTGGTCTTTGACGCCCTATCTGACCGGGACCGTGTCAGCGGACAGTAACGAGTCGCCCTATGGCTTCAATGATTACAAGAACTACAAGTCGCTGAACATCAACACCGTGGAAAATCGTCGATTTTCCGCCGACTGGTCTCCGCAACACACCTGGCACCTGCTTGCCGGTTTTACCCATAACGCCTCGAAGATCACCCAAAGTTTCCAAGCAAGTCCAGGCTATACCACGGATAGCATCGATGCCGGGGTAAAGTATGTGTTTTCTTCCGGTAGCGCAGTGACGCTCATGGGACATGACCGCAAGGGAGCAACTTTGAATAGCGTGCTTAACCCGAGTCGGTTTATCGATACCGGTTTTGATGAACAAGAAGCTGAAGCCAAACTTGATTGGTCGGTTTCTGGAAAATCAAGCCTGAGTCTGCGCATGGCTTACCTCAATCGCACGCACGATCATTTTAACGAGCGGAATTTTTCCGGGCCGGTGGGTGATGCCAGTTACACTTGGGCGCCCGGAGGAAAAACCAGCCTGAATCTTAAAGCGAGCAGAACCCTCACCAGTTATCAAGTTACCGACAGCAGTTACAACCGTAACGACACCTATAGTATTTCACCAATTTACGCCTTCAGCGAGAAGCTCGAACTGCAGGCCAGTGCCAGCATTGCCAAACGTTACTTCCTTGGTGACGGGGTGTTTTCCAGCAGTACCCGGGTTGACACCAGCAAGACCGCCAGCTTCGGCGTCAGTTGGGTCCCTCAACGCAGCGTGACCCTTGGCGCCAACGTCCAGCAGAGCAGCCGCAACTCCACTACCCCAGGCTTCCAGTTCGACGACACCTCGCTCGGCGTGAGTGCAAATCTCGCGTTTTAAAACAGAGGCAAGGGAAAGTTTTTGAGTGGCGAATACTTTGCTAAATAGTCTAAACTTGAATCAGATTAGGAAGAGTTAGTGCATGAATTACGCTCAGTCGATAGTTGATAGAATTGCCACATTGCCGCCCGAAAAGCAGGTGGAAATACTCGACTTTGTTGAATTCATTGCTGCTCGCCATCGAGAAGCCTCTGAGCACGTGCTCGAACCTGGAGAATGGACGGATAGTACATTTTCTGAGCTTTCAATGCATCAAGCCTTACGAGGTATTGAGCATGAGCCCTTCAATTATACAAGCCTTGACCTTAAAGAACGCTGGCTATGAAGCGTGCCGGACAGATCGTCCTGACGCCATTCCCTTATACTGATCTAACTGGAACAAAACTTAAGACCCGTCCTGCTGCTTAGAAAGGCATCTGCGCAGCACGACGATTGGCTGGTGTGCATGGTTTCATCACAACTTCAGCATTCGGAACCTGATTTTGATGAGCCGATATCTGTTACTGATGACGATTTTTTCGGATCTGGCCTCAAAACGTCAAGCGTTCTACGAATATCCCGATTGGCCGTATTGGCATGTAAACTCATGGTAGGCAGTATTGGTAACATCAGCGACGATCGCTTATTTTGCATACCCCGCCGTCTTAGCGATTGGATTGGTTCGGAATAAATATGATCAAGGAGAGAGGCAGAGGCAAGGTTTGAGGAAAAACATAAAAGCGGTCTTGGGCCTTCGTCCCTTAGATTTTCCCTGGCCCTCAGCCCCTTTTTGACCCTGCCTTTAATACTTGAACCTTGTGGCTTGGATCTGAATTTAACTTGAATCTGCCCTTCTTAAGTCTGTTTTTATTTCTGCTGCCATTCCAAGCCATGGCTGATGGGGCCGGTGGGTTGGGACCGGACAATGTTGCTCTGGTCATCAACGATGCCGATCCTGGCAGTGTTCAGGCCGGCGAATATTACCGGCAGGCGCGTGGCATCCCGGCAAAAAACGTGGTTCATGTGCGAATGCCGGATGCACCGCGCAAACTCACGTTGGCTGCGTTCACCCGTTTGCAACGGGACATCGAGAAACAACTCAATCCGGACCAGCAGGTATTGCTACTGGCGTGGACGACACCCTATGCCGTGGAATGTAATTCCATCACCAGCGCCCTCACCCTGGGCTATGACGCCGAGCAGTGCAAGAACACCTGCGCCGCTGGCAAGTCCAACCCCTATTTTGATTCGGCATCGCGCCGGCCATTCGATGATCATGGCATTCGACCGGCCATGCTGTTGCCCACTGACTCCTATTCGCGGGCCAAGGCCGTCATCGATCGCGGTGTGCAGAGCGATGCCGGTGTTTTCCGCGCCACCGCTTATTATCTGACGACGACCGATGCCAATCGCAGCAGTCGCGCCCAGTTCTTCCCGCCCAATGGTCTTGGTTTTGCCCGCACCGGCCTCACGGTTTCCAGCACAAAGTCTGACAAGCTGGAGGGAGCACGCGACATCATGATCTATCAAACCGGGCTGGCCTGGGTCGATGGTCTCGACAGCCTCAATTTTCTGCCCGGCGCTCTGGCAGATCACCTGACCTCCGTTGGCGGCGACCTGTTGGGCCACGGTCAGATGAGCATCCTGCGCTGGCTGGATGCCGGTGCCACCGCCAGTTACGGCACGGTATCCGAGCCCTGCAATTACTGGCAGAAATTCCCCAATCCCTCGGTGTTGCTGAAATGGTATGCCAATGGCGCCTCCGCCATCGAGGCCTACTGGAAGAGCGTCGCCTGGCCAGCCCAGGGGCTGTTTATTGGCGAACCGCTGGCGGCACCCTATGGGCATTAAATCGACCCTCCGGCATTCCCTGCGCTTGGCCGTCACCGCCCGTGCAGCCCCTTTTGTGTTTTATATCCTGGTCATGGCCGCCTCCAGCTATCTGGATGCTCGCGGTTTCGAGGTGCGCTGGCTTTATACCTTGCGGGCGGGTGGCGCGGCACTGCTACTGTTTCTCCTGCGCCACCAATATAGCGAGTTGGACTGGCCACCGGCCATTTCCCTCCGCACGCTGTTGCTATCTATTCTGACCGGCGTGGCGGTATTGCTGTGCTGGATTCATCTCGATCAGAGCTGGATGCTGCTGGGGCCGGCGACGGGCTATGATCCGCGCATGGCGGATGGACACCTCAATATTCCTCTGGTCGCGATGCGGCTGGCCGGCGCAGTGCTGGTCGTGCCCTTGATGGAAGAGATTTTCTGGCGATCCTTCCTCATGCGCTGGCTGGACCGTGCCGATTTTCTTGAGTTGTCCCCGGAACGGGTTAGCCTCAAGGCCCTGTTCTTGTCCTCCCTGCTGTTCGCCAGCGAACATACCTTCTGGTTCGCGGGTCTTGTCGCCGGTCTGGCCTATGGCTGGCTTTACCTGCGCACCCGTAACTTGTGGCCTCCCTTGATAGCGCACGCCGTAACCAACGCCCTACTCGGCGCATGGGTCCTCTACGGCGGAAACTGGGCCTATTGGTGAGAACTTTACAGCGCATTTTGTTAAATTGACGCGCCCCATGAGGTGTGCCATCATTTGATGGCACATTTATGGAGCGATGTCATGAGCACAGTCAATACATTTTCGATAAGAGATCTCCGCGAACGCACAGGAGAGCTTGTCCGCACTGCAGAAGCAGGAAATCTGTCCGTTGTTGCCAAACATGGTGCGCCGGTATTCTTGGCGGTCCCGTTCACCAAGCTACTGCTTGACAGTGGAGTGAATGTTTCCCTGGCAGTTAAACTTTACGATGACAATACAATCACTCTTCCGCAGGCTGCAAAACTTGCTGGTATGGGCCTGGAGTCGTTCATGGACCTGCTTGGCAGAATGGGGGTTGCGGTTATTCGTTACGCTCCAGAAGATTTAGAGAATGAAGTTGAGGGCTTTTTGAATTGAAGCGCATTATTGCGGATGCTGGTCCACTTATCATTTTTGCAAAGAGTGAGAAGATCTGGATTATCAAGGCGCTGGCGAGGGATGTCGTCATTACAAATACAGTGCTGATGGAATGCACTTCAGACACAAACAAACCAGGCGCCACCGCCATTCTCCAGGCCGTCAGGAATGAAATTATTTCCGTTGTAAATGATCCGGAAATCTCTCCAGAGATCGATAGTATTCCGCTTGATGCTGGAGAAAAAGCAACGATTGCTTACGCCATGGCTGTGGATGAAGTCAGGGTTATCCTGATTGATGAGCTAAGCGGACAAAAAGTTGCCTCAAAGCTTGGGCTTCAAATCATTGGGAGCTCTGGTCTGCTGGTCGCCGCAAAGAAGAAAGGCGTGATAGGATCGGTCGCGATTATTTTGCGTGAATGGCAGGATCTTGGATACAGGCTCAACGAAGAACTTGTACGGCGCGTTTTGGTTCTTGCCGGAGAATCGTAAACCTGCAAGCTGGAACAGACCAAGTTCCTATTCGATATCCTGGTGTCGCTGTAGAGAATTTTAGCTTTCTTTAAAGGCACAAATTCTCATCTTGATGATTTCTCCTGTTGTTTGCTTGACGTTATCGGACCGCCCCTTCTTCTTAAATCGTGGGAATTCCGCACCGCCTTCAAAGAACGCGCAACATGGCAGATTTCGAGCAAATCGGCGTTATGATACAGAACCCATGGAATGATTGACCTCTGCCTATCGGAATACATAGGGCGCTCAATACATCTGCATTTAACCTGGAACCTCCCCCCCCCTTGTTTCCGTTATTGTGATCTGTCAATATTATGCATTAGTCCGTTCGGACTATAGGGTTTGTGGCCGTGCTTCGTAGATAATGTCGATCTGACAAAGTCATACGACTTTTGTATTTGTTGTTATATAAAACATATAAGGCATCCTGATGCGATTCGAAACAAAATTATTGGCGGCTGGTGCTGTGGCCCGCGTGGTGTTGATGTTGACCCTACTGGGTCTGGTCACGGCCTGTGGCAAGGGCGAGGAAAAAGCCAGCCAATCCATCGTGCGCGTGAATAGTGACGAAATCACGGTGTTGCAGTTGAATAACGAGTTGCAACGCGCCAACGTGCAGGCGGGGCAGCAAGATGAGGCTGGACGGCAGATCGTCAAGGCGCTGGTGGATCGCCAGATTCTGGCGCAGGCCGCCCATAAGGACAAGCTGGATCGCAACCCGAGGGTGATGCAAGCCATCGAAAGCGCCAAGACTCAGATCCTGGCCCAGGCCTATCTCGAGAATAAGCTGGCCAACTTGCCAAAGCCCACCGGCCCTGAGGTCGATGCTTACCGCTCCGCCCATACCGACATCTTTGCCAATCGCAAGGTCTATATCATGGATGAGCTGGCCTTCGCGCCGGAGGGCAAGGACATCCAGGCGGTGAGCGGTTCGGCCAAGACCCTGGATGACGTCATTCACTGGCTGGACGCGAACCAGATCAAACACGCGCGAGCTCAGGCGTCGCACGCCTCGGAAACCCTGCCGCCTGAATTGCTTGCCAAGTTCGGCAAGATGGTGGACGGCGACATCATCTTCATCAATGCCAACGGTCACACTGTCGCCGGTCGGATGCTCGAGATTAAAGATCAGCCGATCTCGGAAAAGGATTCCATTCCTCTGATCGAACGCATCCTGCAAGAGCAAAAGCGCAAACTCGCGGCCGAGGATGAAATGACCCGTCTGCGTACCGCCGCCAAGATCAATTACATCAACAAGAAATTTGACCCTGCCAGCGACAACAAGGTGCCAGCGCCAGCAGCGAAGGTAGAGCCCGCCAAACCGGCCGAGGGTGCCAAACCGGCAGGTAATGCCAAGCCTGCCGATCCGGCAGTAAACCATATGGAAAAAGGCTTGTCCGGTCTCTAGCATAAGTTAAAAAAATGTTAGGTAGCGCAACTTCGTCGCGCAGGCGGGAATCCAGCATAAAAAATAACCCGCTTCGCGGATAATTAAGATGTTGTAATATTCGATTGATATTGTCGTAATCCAAACGTTTTAAGGGAATGACATGAAATATTTGATCGCCGGATTTTTGGCGTTGGTGATGAGTGCAGGGCTGAACACCGCGCGGGCGGAAGAAGCTAACTATCTGCTGGGGCCGGGTGACGTCCTCAAGATCACGGTCTATAACAATCCGGACCTTTCGCTCGAGACCCGGGTGACGGAGGGTGGCACGCTCAGTTTCCCGCTGGTGGGAGAGATGAAGGTTGGTGGACTCACGCCGGCCGCTGCCGAAAAGATGATCGCCGACGCGCTTGAAACGGGTGGTTTCGTCAAGCAACCGCAGGTCAATGTCTTGGTGTCTGCTTTCCAAAGCGCGCTGGTGTCTGTCCTCGGCAGTGTTTACAAGCCAGGACGTTATCCGCTCGACCGTGCTACCAGCCTCGCCGAGATACTGGCGCAAGCGGGCGGCGCCACGCCGGACGGCTCCGATCTCGTCACCATCTTTGGCAAGAATGGGAAGAAGGAATATGACCTCGGTCGTGTCATCGACAAGGGGGACGCCGAACAGAATGTTGCCATTGCCGGCGGCGACATCATCTACGTGCACGCACACGATGTCGCTGTCATGGGCCAGGTATTGCGCCCCGGCAAGTATTCCGTAGTGGGTAGTGTGCGCACCGTCGCCGACTTCCTCAGCATGGCCGGCGGCATCGTGCCGACGACCGGATCAGACACTGTTACCGTGACCACCGTGCGCGACGGCAAGATCAACCATTTCGATGT
>CAIJXJ010000189.1 GCA_903824575.1 uncultured Methylobacillus sp. | reverse complement strand
TTTTTTCAATCGGTTTTGCTATTGAAATCACGCCTCAAACGGGTGCGACGGATGAAATGGAAAAAATCCTGTCCAGCTTGTTTGTTTCGTGCCCAACGGATTCAGGCATACAAATCAGCCTGTACGCCTGCCCGGATATTAGTGAAACGTTGGATGCACAATCCGCGTTGGTGAAACAGGAAGAGCTAAGGGGAATCGCCCAGCGTCGAAACAAATATTATCAGGGTGGTACGTCAAAATCGCTGCTGGCAAGCTCCGCATATTTGCTCAGAAATTTCCGCTGTGTCATTTCGATTGCATTACCGCTTTCACCGTTTGAAGCAACAGACGTTGAACAAGCGCTCAGAACGCGGGAAAGTGTTCATGCGACACTGCGTTCCGCCTATCTGGATGGTTTTGATTGGACGCCGGATCACCTCTTGGATTTTGTCGGTGATTTTTTCGATCACGAACGGGTTTTTAACTCGGAAGAGGGTACGCGGGCCAGGCTTACCAAAAAATATGACCCTAACCAGATCATGCGCGAACAACTCGCCAACCGAGAAATTGCCTCATGTTTAAGTGATGAAGCCATACGCTTTACCAAGAGTGGTGGCAAGGAAACGGTGATGCAGTTTTTCTCGGTCAGAAACTACCCGAAATTTAGTCGATTAACCAACATGGGCAATGTAATTGGAGACCAATATCAATCCGCACTTTCCATGCCGTGCCCGTTCTTGATCACGATGGGGACTGTTGTGCAGGATCATGAGTCGGCACGAACGTATGCCCAGCTCAAATCGGCCCGGGCAACGCAAAATGCGGCATCGCCGATGGCAAGGTTTCAAACCGACCTTCAAGAGCGTCAAGCGGATTGGAAAGCGGTGCTCCAATCGTTTGATGATGGCAAAAGCACACTGCGTATGTATCACCAGATATGCCTGATTTCGAGCATTGAGGAAGCTTCTCGCGCAGAACATGCCGTTCGAGCTGTATGGCGTGCACGGGGTTACGACATTACGAGGGATTACTACTTGCAAACGCAGGCATTCGCTTCGTCAATGCCGATGACACTGGGGAGGCCGATGCAAAAAGACCTGATGTCATTCGGCAGGGTGTACACCAAAACCCTCGACAATGCCGTAATGACTGCGCCCTTGCTCGCAGAGTGGAAGGGCACGTCCACCCCGATGATTACGCTGTTTGGCCGGCGTGGACAGCCTATGGGATTTGATCTGTTTGATAACAAGGGCGGTAATTATAATTTTGCGGTCGCTGCCTTGTCCGGTTCAGGCAAGTCCGTTTTTGTGAATGAAATGGCCTATCGCTATCGCGCAGCAGGTTCTAAGGTCTGGATTATTGACGTTGGACGGAGTTATAAAAATCTTTGTGAATTGATGGACGGCGAGTTTATTGAATTTACCGATCATAAAGATAATCCGATCTGTCTCAATCCGTTTTCGATGGTCCGGGACATCAACAATGACATGGAAATGTTGCTGCCCTTACTCGCTGAAATGGCCAGTCCACGCGAGCCATTGAATAATTATTGCTACACCTCACTGGCATCAGCAATCAAACGGGTATGGGAAGCAACGGGTAAAGAATCGACCATTACTGACGTGTACGACCTGCTCTGCACCGGAAAAATCAATGATACTGCGGATAGAGAACCGGAGTTGATGCACATGGCCATTGCGCTGGAGTCTTATACCAAGTACGGGGTCTATGCGAGCTACTTTGAGGGACAGGCAAATATCGAGTTCACCAAGGATTTTATTGTCCTTGAACTGGAGGAACTGAAGAGCAAACGTGACCTGCAGGCGGTTGTGATGCAGATCATCATGTATCGTATTACTCAGGAAATGTATCTGGATCGTTCACGGCGCAAGATCGTGATTATCGATGAAGCCTGGGACTTGATGGGCAGCGGCAGCAGCGGGCACTTCATCGAGGCCGGTTATCGCCGCGCGCGTAAGTATGGCGGTGCGTTCGGCACCATCACCCAGAGCGTAGATGATTATTACAAGACTGAGGCCACCAAAGCCACTATCAATAATGCGGACTGGCTGTTTCTTCTACGCCAAAA
>CAIJXJ010000188.1 GCA_903824575.1 uncultured Methylobacillus sp. | reverse complement strand
TCATATCCAGCAGGATCACCGCTGCGCTTAGTACCGGAGAAAATTGGCGCTTCCTCTCGTCCAAGGCATGCAAACAACTCCGTCAAAATATCACGCACCGTGACACCCACGCCCGAGCCCCCATTCAAGGTCATGCACGCCGTCGATGCATGGCTTGCCGCAGTAATTAGCAAACTAGCGGCATCTTCGACGTGCAGCCAATCTCTAATTTCGTCGCCCGTCCCAAAAAAGCAATTATTACCACTCATGATTTTTTGAGACGCATCCCACAATAATTGTTTGCGTAGGCCAACTCCATATACCGAGAACAACCGAACCACAGAGGCAGCAATGTTGAAATTCTTGGCGTAACTCTCATATAATTCCTCGGCAAGACGTTTATTCACGCCATAAGGAGATGCAGGGGAAAGCGGATCAATTTCCACAATGGGTAGTTTCTGCACTATTCCATATACTCCAGCACTGGACGGATAAGCGATTCGGGCCTGCGGCGCGTGCAGACGTGTAAATTCCAGAACAGCAAGCGACGTTGCAACACTTCGTTGAAAATCCTGATAGGGATGTTTCATCGAAAATCCGACCGAACCACTCCCTGCACAGTGAACAATAATATCTGGTTCGCCTGCATAGGTAATTAATGTCTCCAGTGTAATGTCAACGCAGTACCATTCAGCAATGCCCCACGACTGCCATTCTTCGCGTGCCCACGAGCCATGGCCAAGGCCGATCACGCGCAAGCCATCACGTGCCAGCTGTCGGGCGACATAACGCCCAATGAAACCATATGCACCGGTCACTAAGGCTGTCTTTCCCCCACTCTTCAAACTCATAGATTCAAACTCATAGATTCAACCTCTATTTATCACGCGGTGGAAGCATCCAAATCGCGCAAAGTAGTTGTTGTACCACTCACAACATCAATAACAGACAAATCAAGAAGTTCCAAACGGCGCATATTGCCGCCAAGGAAGTTCAATCTTCCTGCAACATCTTTAGAATCACGGAAACGTGACTCAACATACGCCTCCGAAGCGGTCATTGGTGTCAGCCTGGCAAGACGATCATTTCTAACAAAAAACAGATTGTTGCCGGCCGTATTGGAGCCGAGCAACGAGTAACCCTTTTTGACGGCCAAGTGCTCAAATGCTGCAATGGACGCGCCATAGAAGAGATGGGAATAATGGAATTTTTCGCGCTGAAAAGCCGGATCGTAAGGAGTAGAAACTGCGTGTGACATTCCAAATAGGCTATTCCATTCAACAACAACAATGACAGGCCTGACGATTTCAATGCGCTCCCAAACCCAATAATCATTCCCGTCGATATCGACGCTAAGAATGCCTATGTCGCCACTGAACCCGGCATCACCAATCAACTGGTTGATATTGTCCCGATCAATCCATGCATTCACTGCTGTCAGGTCGTGCCGCCAGTAAATATCCTGAGTGCGAATGGAATCCATGTGTTGCTTGCTGCCATCGATAATCATTCCACGCCAGTTGTCATTCATCAGCAGAAAACGT
>CAIJXJ010000187.1 GCA_903824575.1 uncultured Methylobacillus sp. | reverse complement strand
TGGTATCGTTGCTCACTGGTGAGCTGCTTGTAGTACTTCATCCGTGCTCCTTTTACTTGGTCGTTTAAGCAGCACGAACTCTACAGCAGTTCGCCACCTAAATTTCCTTACAAAAGTTGCACTTCAAATTTGAACCCGCCCGTTATTTCAACATGAATGGATATAAGCAATTTCCTTACATCTATCCAGGTAAAAGGCTTAGAAGCAAAAGATGGAGATCTCTTTAGATTCCATGTAACTTAGAGTCCGGTAGTCTGCCTTGCCACTACTTGGCACGATGAATTTGATTGTCGCCGCATCAATGACCGCTTCCATTTTTTAGCGCCGCAGCCGAATGTCAGAAAATTATTTCCGCTAGTGACCGCAACGGGCCGATGGACTTTCTTGAAAGAGCTGTCATTCAGATATGGCTCCTTTAGCCCCCAAAAAAGCCCAAAACAGGGAATTCGCAACTGCAGCCAACAAACAAATCGCGACATGGTAACGCCTCTTGTTAAAATGCATTCGTAATACTAAAATGAATGCGTTGAATGCATTATATGAGGTGGTGCTATGGCAATGCTAACAGTACGCAATCTGCCCGACGACGTGCATCGCGCGTTACGAGTGCAGGCCGCTCAACATGGGCGCAGCACAGAGGCCGAGGTCCGTGAGATTCTGGCAGTCGCGGTCAAACCAGAGACTCGCGTTCGATTGGGTGAAGCCCTCGCGGCATTGGGCCGCAAGGTCGGCCTTACGAACGAGGATTTTGAGGTCTTCCAGCAAGTGAGAGACAAGACGCCGGCCAAGCCGATGAGTTTTAAATGATTGTTCTCGACACCAACGTCGTTTCCGAAGCGATGAAACCCGAGCCGCACCCGGCTGTACGGGCCTGGCTGAACATTCAAGCAGCCCAAACGCTGTATCTGTCCAGCGTGACGCTGGCCGAGCTTCTATTTGGCATCGGGGCACTCCCGGCAGGCAAGCGCAAGGACATGTTGGCACAGACCCTTGACGGTCTAATGGATCTATTCAGGGATCGGATACTTCCATTCGACATCGATGCAGCACGGCATTATGCCAATATGGCTGTAACAGCTAAGGTTGCCGGGCGCGGATTTCCAACACCAGACGGCTACATTTCTGCAATCGCAGCCTCGCGGGGGTTCATCGTGGCGTCACGTGATACGGCTCCCTATGAAGCAGCTAGCATTAAAGTCATTAATCCGTGGGAGGCGTAAAGGAGTCCAGATGGCGACTGCTGACACGACCGCGTGTTCTACCTTACATAGGAATTGAAACACTAATCGGAAATTTGCCATGCTCAATACCGGCCAGTCGAGCCAGCCAATCTGACCATCAGCTAAATGATAGCGGCGGTTCAAAACTCCGCTTGGAGTCTCAGAAAATGCTAACCAGTCCGTAATAATGACAGCTGACACCTTTGCCGTCATTATTGATGACTGATTTGACTGGAATACGCAAAAGCTGGACTTGATAGTACCCTACAGAATCAAAGGGCAATGCAGCAGACGACGACCATTGCCACGAGGCATGACAACACGATCATGTTTGGATGAGATTCGATGCCACCGTATTTACCAAGTGACGCATCGGTGAATTCTATCGGTTCCAGGCTGATTTTCACAGAGCCGGAAAAAACCGACTTGTTGCGATCAGCCATGCTGCCGATCTGTTGCCTGACCGCTTCATTGCTACGCGCCAGCATGTTGATATGATCAATGGCGCCAAGGGCTCCGTTTATCGAACTGTGCATCGTCATGTCACTACCTGCCTGTTTTTCGGGTTATGACTCCCTTGTCGGCAGGATTTCTGATTTCTTGAGACTCAACATGACAAATATTCGCAATCTCATTGAAACAATGTCATAAACCTTAAAAATTCAACCCAGCTCAACCAGGCAAACCGACTCGGCGGCGATCCCTTCTCCGCGTCCGGTAAATCCCAGTCTTTCGGAAGTAGTGGCCTTGACGTTGACGGCATCGGCTGATAGGCCGACATCGTGCGCAATATTGGCGCACATGGTGGCAATGTGTGGCGCCAGGCGGGGCGCCTCTGCGATCACCGTGGCGTCAATGTTGACAACCTGAAAACCTTTTTCCTGCAGCAATACCACCACATGGCGCAACAATTCCCGGCTGTCTATGCCTTTGAAGCGCGGGTCGGTATCCGGAAAATGCCGGCCGATGTCCCCCAACGCGGCGGCACCAAGCAGCGCATCACAGATGGCATGCAACAACACGTCGGCATCGGAATGGCCATCAAGACCCTTGTCATGGGCAATATCAACGCCGCCCAGAATGCACCTGCGCCCCGCTACCAATCGATGCACATCGAAACCGTGGCCAATTCTGAAACTCATAAATTTCCTTTTAAAATCATTTCGGCCATCAGCAGGTCTTCGGGATAGGTGACCTTGAGGTTGTGGCCGTCACCCAGAACCAGCCTGGGCGCGTGACCCAGGAACTCCACTGCCTGTGACTCGTCGGTCGGGGCGTTGGCGTCCATGGCTTGCAAGGCTTGCCGCAGCAGCCCATAAGGGAACATCTGCGGTGTCTGAGCCCGCCACAGGCCCTCGCGCGGTTCCGTATGATCTACCCGCCCATCCCGAGTCGCACGTTTAAGCGTGTCGGCAACCGGCACTGCCAGCAAGCCGCCCACAACGTCATGCTGCAATTCATCAAGCAAGTGTTCCAGCAGTTGTTGTGACAGACAGGGGCGCGCGGCATCGTGCACCAGCACCCAATCAAGTGAATCCACCAAGCCGCCTATGGCCACAAGTCCGTTCAGCACCGATGCCGCGCGCGTATCGCCTCCGCAGCGCAGCACAGTGAGCCTTTCACAGGCCGGGGCAGTCCAGTCCACATCTTCAGGACTCAGCACCACAAAAATCTGCTCGATCGCAGGGTGAGCTGCGAAGATGGCTATCGTATGATGAATCAGCGGCTGGCCCAGCAAAGGCAGATACTGCTTGGGTAACCCCGACCCCATACGGCTGCCGCTACCGGCGGCGGGAATCAGGACATAATTTTTACGCATGCAAAATCACGAAATTTAAAAGAATTTAGTCGCGGCCCGAGCGCCAGATCGAGATCATCAGGACTACGCCAAACAGGGACGCCAGAAAGAAGCCGAGAAAACCGAACGCCGGCAAGCCAAACAGGGTCGGCCCCCCCCGCACGGTCATGACGATGGAGGAACCAATGATCAGCGCAGACATCACGAGCGCCAGAGTCAGGCGGTTGGTACTGTGATCTAACTGGTGACCAAAGTGATCCAGGCGTTTCAAGTCGAGATCGATCTTGACGCGGCCACGACGGATTTCGCGCAACAGCTTTGATACGTCACGCGGCAATGCGGTCGCCACATCCACCACATTCATCAGGTTGCGTTTCCCGCGTTTTAGCATCGCCCCGGGCTTGTAGCGGTCAATAATCACTTGCTTCACGAAGGGCGTCAGATGCCGCACGATCTGAAAATCCGGATCCAATTGCCGACCCAACCCTTCCAGCGTCATCAGCGCCTTGAACAACATGGTGAGGTCGGGAGGTACCGCCAGATGATTCTCGCGCATGACGGTGATGAGATCATTAAGCAACACGCCAAAACGGATCTGTTTGAGCGGGGCACTGTCGTAGTTGAAGATCAGTTCATCGAGATCGCTGGTCAGCTTGGCGTCATCGATTGGGACGTCGCCGGCCCAGTTGACCAGAATGTCGCGCAAGGTTTCAATATCCTTGGCCACCAGTGCCGCCAGCGTGTCGGCTATCTGGTCACGACGTTCCATGCTGATGCGACCCACCATGCCACAGTCGATAATCGCCAGGCGATTGCCCGGTAAGTAGAAGATATTACCGGGATGGGGATCGGCATGAAAAAAGCCATCGATCAACACCATTTTGAGGACGGCATCCGCCCCGCGTGCACTCAGCAGCTTCAGATCGAACCCGGCGGATCGGGCCGCTTCAAGATCATTACCCGGGATGCCATCGATATATTCCATCACCATCAGGGACGCGCTGGTATATTCCCAATACACCTTGGCGAAGACAATATTGGGATCCTCGGCGAAATTATGGGCGAAGCGCTCGGTATTGCGCGCCTCCATCGCAAGGTCCAGTTCGCGCCGCAGAGATTTGGCGAATTGCTCAATCACACGGCCTGGCTGGAAGCGCCGTGACTCAGGCAATTCGGATTCCAGCAAGCGACCCAGGTGAGCCAGCAACCGGAGATCCGCATCAATGCGAAGCTCTATGTTAGGGCGGCGGACCTTGAGCACCACCTTTGTGTCATCCTGCAATTTTGCCAGGTGCACCTGGGCGATGGAGGCGCCGGCAATCGCCTCAACCTGCAAATCCTTGAATACGGTGAATGGCGTGCGACCCAGCGCCTTTTCCAGCTCCGGCAGCAGCACGTCAAATGGTTCCGGCGGAACTTCGTCCTGCAGCTTGGAAAACTCGTCAATCCACGGCGAAGGAAAAATATCCGCACGCGTCGCCAGCACCTGGCCCAGTTTGACAAAGGTCGGGCCCAACTCCTCCATCGCCAGGCGCACCCTCACCTCGGCTGGCAAGTGCAAGATCTCGTCAGCCTGCTTGCGATTGAGCCAGGTCTCCGCCCGCTCGGACAGATTACCGAGGCCCATGCGCTTGACGATGTCGCCCCAGCCGTAATGAATCAGGATACCGGCGATTTCGCGCAATCGACCAAAGTCGCGCATGACGGAGATGGTTTCACGAATCATAGGAAAGGGACTAGGGGCTGGGGACTTGGGACTGGTAAAAACATCATTTTGGCTTCAGGTCTTCGGCCTTTTTGCCGATGCGCCCGGCAATTTCCGACAGCTTGCGACTGGCGAGGGTAGCGACGCGCGAGCCGATTTCAAGCGCAGCACGGCGACCGGCATCGCTAGCCTCGTGCGCCGTGACCCGCAGGCGATTGCCAAGCTCTTCCGCCGCCCCGCGCACCCGGTTACCGGTTCCAGTTCCGCTATGGCGGGCATGCTCGACCATAGATGTCATTTCCTGCCGCACCAGATCGTTCGCGCCTTGCGCCACATCGCCCACGATTTCCAGAAAGGTCTGTTCCAGATGCTTGAGCTCCAACCAACCTTGCTTGACTTCCTGCTCGGTAAATTCTTGGGCACGAGAATGCGCCTCCCCCAGCGCCAGATGTATGGCTTCCGCCGCATGTCCCAACGCATCATCCATACCGGAGAGTGCATCGGTCAATGCTGCACGCAATTCGTCGGTACGCTCGGCCGTGCCCAGGCTGATTCCCTCGGCAATCGCCGCCAGCACCTCACGCACCTGCTGCTCAGCGAGGTCGCGTCGGGTCAGCGCCTGTACCGTCAGCTCATCGAGTTTCTTGCGCACATCCTGACCAGCCATGACCAGACGTCGTGCGCTGGCCTTGATGTCTTCCAGTGAAAATTCCTGATCGTGGCTCATGGCAGTCTCCTTCCAAGGTGGATAACAAGCTTATTCTACAAGGAATTGCACCAAGCGGCGGCCACGACCTCGATTGAAATTCAGCCGCCGCCCTATGTTGCCCCGGTTCAATCTGCCGGGCCCTGCCTCTGGCATAAATTCGGGTTGCCCTTTATGGTGACTTCCCCTTACAATTCAGTCCCATGCGAATTTACATCCCTATCGCCGCCCTCTGCATGGCGCTATTTGCCGGCGCCACTCATGCTGAAGAGACTCCTGATGAGGGCTTCTCAGCCAGCATCACTCGCTTGGGATCGGTGTGGTCCAGCAGCGTGCAGGATCTGCTGCTGGGTGCGCTCAGCCTGACCGGGGTGAAGTACACCTATGGTGGCAACTCGCCTGAAACCGGCTTTGATTGCAGCGGCTTCGTGCGCTACGTCTTTCAACAGGCCGGCAACCTGACCCTGCCACACGGTGCGCGCGCCATCAGCCAGTTGGGGCAGGTGGTTGCCCTTAATCAATTGCAACCGGGCGACCTGGTATTCTTCAACACCCTCAAGGCCACGTTTTCCCATGTCGGCATCTACGTCGGCGAGGGCCGCTTCATTCATGCACCGGCCTCGGGTGGAGGCGTGCACATCGTCGACATGAACGACAGCTATTGGGCCAAGCGCTTCAACGGGGCGCGTCGACTGCCTGTTTCCGCTCTGCCGCCTGCCGAATTTTCTCCCGAATAAGAGGTAATGCGGCCGTGGCCGCTTTCTCCCCTTCCAGCATCGCCTCATGTTTCTTGGTAAAATCGGCTGAACCAAAGCCTGCGGTGTTGGGCCTGATCAGCACATCAGCATCCGTGAGCTCGTTATTACGCAAGCTCTGCCCCATGATGCCAAAAGTCTGCAACATGATGTCCATCAGACCCTCAACTTTTGCGCTACTGGGCCGCGCAGCAATATCGACGGCAATCACCACCTCTGCACCCAGGCTACGCGCCACATGAATCGGCACCGGACTAGTCAGGCCACCATCGACATAGTCACGACCATTAATGTTGACTGGCTGGAACACCCCCGGCACGCTGCTGGAGGCACGCACAGCCTGTCCGACGTTGCCACGCCGAAAAACCACCATTTCTCCGCTCTGCAAATCCGTAGCGACTGCAGCAAACAACTTTTTAAGCTTCTCAATGGACTGCCCCCGCACCGCACGGTTGATGTAATTCTGTAAGGCCTCGCCCTTGATAAAACCACGGCTTGGCAATATCCAGTCACCGACACTATCCTCTTCCAGTTTGAACGCAATCTTCTGCAGCTCGAAGCCGCCATAACCGGCGGCGTAAAGCGCTCCCACCACGCTACCGGCACTGGTACCAACGACCAGATCCGGAACGATGCCTTGTGCTTCCAGCACCTTAATTACGCCAACATGAGCAAAGCCACGTACGGCACCCCCGCCCAGCACCAAAGCGATCCTGGGCGGGAGCGCTTTGCCAGGGACAAGAATAGGCTTAACCACCGTGGCAGCGCTCTCCGGCGGCACGGTCAGCGGCGTCATTGCCAAAGGCTCAGGTACTGTCGGGGCAACGGTACAACCGGCCAGCAAAGTCATCAAGATTAAAATTCTCAGCATAAAATAAAACCCATACAGATCAATGGTACGAATTTTAGTCCATCGCGGCGACTAATAGTCAGTCCGATCCAGGTCAACACAGGATATGATTAGCATTATCGTTAAACATGACTCAGGTTGATTTTTTTGCGTGCCTATCATGACAAACCGAGGATGCAATCATGACACACATGCCGGGGGCCCCTGAAAACAGCAGCGACTGTGGCGCATGGATAGCTGCCATGCCATGGTGTTAGCCACATGCAATTCGTAGTTCGCTACTGGTCGCCCTCTCTCCCAGAGGAGTACCGTGAAGCGGATGGCACGCCGCGCCTGGTCGATTATTCGACCCATCCAGCCAGCCGACTCGGACTACATAACGCGCTATTGTCCCAGCATGACCGCATTGAAATTCTTGCCGCGCATGGCGGCGATTACGCCTGTGAAGTCTATGTCGTAGAAGGCGATGGCGACCAATTGCTGACGCACCAAATGGCCCTGGAATTATTCCATAGTCTGTCCGATGGCGAGCTTAGATGGACCGATATACGTGAATTTCTGCTACCACAAGCGCGCAGAGTACCGAGTCCGACGATGGCCAACATCTACAACCATGAGCGGCAACTTCAACTGTTCGAATATACGCATGATCCTTACGCCACCAACAACAGTGCACACCAGCTGGATATTGACGCTTGAGCAAGTCTCAACTTTAATTGCGCAACAGGCCAACTTCATGTCAAACCAGGCACCTACAACCCGTATTATCTCCGCAAGAGTGAAATGAATTTTTTCTCATACACGACTCTCCACCCTGATAATAGACCATTCTGATTCAATTTAACGCAGCCCTGAAAGCGCACAGAGGTATCTTTTAAACATGATTCGACTTCAAGCAAAACTGTTTCCAACTCTGCTACTGAGCTTATTATTGGCGACACCAGCCAGAGCCGATAACATCAGCACCCTGCAATACAGTGTCACGGCCGCGCAGAAGAACTATGACGCTGCGCAGTCAGATTATGCAGCGGCGTCGAAAGTTCTTCAGGAACAGGAAAAACGAGTGGCTCAGGAACAGTCACGATTGAAAGAACTGCAGCAGAAGCAGACCACCGCCAAAGCACATCTCGACCAGACTCAGTCCAAGCTTGATCAACAACAAAAGGCCCTCGATTCGGCATGGAATAAGGACAACAAATGACGCACCCGACAAAATATGATCTGGCGGATGTCCTGGCCTGGCTGGAGGCAAATGACCACAGGGTGAGTCGTCCATTTTCCGCCCGCGATTTCTATTCCAACGCAACCCCGCCAGGCAAGCTGTTCAAACTGGCGATTCTGGATACCGAAACGACAGGAGTCCAGCCGACTACCGACAGAATCATCGAGCTCGGCATCGTCATCGTCGAATACTGCCCGGAAACAGGTCAGGCTTATCGCGTGCTGCAGACCTTCGACGGACTTGAATACCCTGGCATGCCCATTCCACCCGAATCAACCCGAATACATGGCATTACAGACGCCATGGTGAGTGGCAAAAAAATCGATGATGCAACGGTAGATCTGCTAATGTCCGATGTCTCCCTGGTCATCGCACACAACGCCAAGTTTGATCGTGGTTTTGTCGAGTCACGCTGGCCCTTGTTCAAACAAAAATCCTGGGCCTGTTCCTACGCCCAGGTACCATGGAAAAGCGAAGGCCTAGGCAGCGCCAGCCTGGAGTTTCTGGCCTACCGTTTCGGCTTCCATTTTTCCGGCCACCGTGCCTCCAATGATTGCCATGCCTTGCTGGAAGTCCTCCAATCCGACCTGCCGGATTCCGGAGACCGGGTGATGAAAATTCTGCTGGAGAGAGCGCGCATTCCCGAGATCAAGGTCTGGGCGCTGAATGCCCCATTCGACCATAAGGACAGACTGAAAGAACGCGGCTATCGCTGGGATGGAGAACGCAAGACCTGGAACGGGTCGGTGCCACAGACTGAACTGGCGAGTGAAATCGACGCCTTACGGCAACATGTTTATGCGAATCGACCTTTCAAACTGGAACTGGAGAAGATCGATGCCACCATTCGATTCTCAAACCGGCGAGGCGCTACCGAGATAGTAAGCTATTAAGCAAACTAGCTGATATCTCACCAGAAACCCGATAAAAAGGTATGATTGCTCTCATGGATAAAAAAGAAATCTTTGACAGCCTCATCAGCCGGATTGCTAAAGGTGAACTGGCTTTTCCCACCAGCGCGCAGATGGCACTCAAAATCCGGCAGACCCTGGACAATCCAGACTGTCCAGTTGATGCCGCTGCCAAGCTGATTCAGGCCGAGCCGCTGCTGGCCGCCCGCGTCATTGCAATCGCCAACTCAGTGGTTTACAACCGATCAGGGCGAGAAATCACCGACATCAGGACAGCGATCACACGACTCGGCTTCCAAACTGTACGCTCGCTGGCCATGGTATTGGTGACACGGCAAATGGCCGGCAATGCCCTGTCGCGGGAACAACAAGACATGGCCGACCAGTTATGGGAACATACCGCGCACGTCGCTTCTCTGGCGCAAGTGATCGCACGACGAGTGACACACCAGGACCCCGAAGCGGCCATGTTCGCCGGCATCATTCATGAGGTTGGCGGATTCTTCTTGATCTCGTGCGCACACGAATTTCCCACCTTGCTGGAAAATGATTTTTCAGAATGGATCGAATACGGTGAAGTGGAAATTGGTCGCGCCGTGCTCAAAGTACTAGCCGTGCCAAAATCAATTGAAACAGCGATCGAAATCTACTGGGATGGCTTTCTCACCATGCCACCAGAAACCTTGGCCGATACGCTGCTGCTTGCGGAAAACCTGGCGCCGATCCCCTCCCCACTTCACCATGTCACCAATATCGAGCGCGGGGATGAGGCCATGTCGCGGATCGAAATGGTCATCGGTGAAGAAACCTTGAGTGAAATCCTGGAAGAATCTGCCAACGAAGTACGATCGCTGACAGATGCACTGAAGTTTTAGTTTAGATACTGGTTAGTCAAACAGTCAGTTGGCAAGACTAAGCGTTCAATAACCATTGAATACCCTTCGGCGGCATCTCGCGATTCAGACATCGCATACCATGAAAGCATTTGCTGCCTGACAGATCTCAATAAACTCTTCAGTATTTAATGATGCTGTTCCGACCAGACCACCGTCAATATCAGGCATCGACAAAATATCAACGGCATTGCCTCTATTCAGGCTTCCGCCATAAAGAATACTGATGTGTTTGCCAACTTCAGGGTCTTTGAGAATTAGATATCCACGCAAAAAATGCAAAATGGACTGCGCATGTTCTGGACTGGCTGCCTTACCAGTACCAATGGCCCATACCGGTTCATAGGCCAGAATGCCCTGAGTCAGACTTTTTATACCGACCTGTTGTATGAGAGAATTCAACTGACGTATAGTGACAAGATCGGTTAAACCTTGCTCAAATTCCTCAAGCGTCTCACCCATACAGAAGATAGGCTTGAGCCCTGCCTTAACTGCAACCTGGAAACGCTCCCCCACTGAACTATCGCTATCATGGCCACGGCCCCGTCGTTCGGAGTGTCCAATAATGACGTATTGACAGCCAAATTCCACCAGCATTTTTGCCGAAACAGATCCAGTATATGGACCGTGGTCATATCGACTCATGTTCTGGCCACCCCATGCGATAGGAGTTCCAGTCAAAATATCTTGCGCCTGGCCGAGGTAGGGATGAGGAAAACAAACCACAAAATCAGCATTGGAAAAATCTTCGGTCCCTGCAATCAACTCCTTCAGGAACACTTTGTTTTCTGGAATTGAGCCATTCATTTTTCTGTTTGCCACAACTAATTTGCGTCTCATGGGGCGGCCTCATTTAGAGATGGATTACAAATCCGATGTATTGTATATCCTACATGCAATGGCCGCTTCATCCTAAAAAACTTAATTGAACTGCTTTTACCGGCGCGGATTCAATTTCGAAGTGCAACGCCTAATGGGTGCTTGGTGTAGCGCACTGTCTTGCAAAAGAATACCTCAAATGGCGTTTTGAAGCCAAGCACTTTTCTGGGGCGATGGTTGAGCCGATCCACGGCGAATTTCACCTGCTCCTGGCTGATCTCTGTCAATTCCATCCCCTTGGGGAAGTACTGCCGTAGCAATCCGTTGCTGTTTTCGTTCAGACCCCGC
>CAIJXJ010000186.1 GCA_903824575.1 uncultured Methylobacillus sp. | reverse complement strand
TATCCTCTGCGATGTCAATATGCCGGTTATTGACGGATACCACTTCTGCCCAGCGCTGCGTAAGGAGACTTCGTTAAAAACCATACCCGTCATTTTAGTAACGATGCTATCCGATCCGAACGACGTTCTGAAGGGCATACAGGCTGGTGCGGATGCTTACCTTACCAAGCCCTATAACATTCCGGCCTTGCTCACATGGATACATAATCTCTTGACCCGGACTGACCCCCATGCGACTGATGATGAAGACCGTGAAACCGAGGTGTTGATCGACGGTGAGCCATGCAGGGTGCGTGTGGGTTCTCAGCGAATGATGAGTCTGCTGTTGTCAATCTATGAGAACGCAGTTCAGCAGAACAGGGAACTTCAAAAATCACAAGAAGCGCTGAAGGATCTTAACGCAACCCTGGAACAGCGCGTATTTGAACAGACGGCTGCAATTCGTGATAGTGCGGCGAGACTGCAGGCGCTGATCGAGCACGCGTCTGATGCGGTGATCGTCGTCGGTGAGGATGGCCTTATTAGCTTTGCAGGACCCTCCATTGAGAGGATTTGTGGATTCAAAGCAGAAGGCACAGTCGGCAAGTCTTTCCTGGAGCTTACACACCCGGATGACCGGCCAAGAGTTGAGTCTATTCTGGTTTCATTGGCTAAAAACCCTCACAAATTTCAAAGCTTCGAGCAACGTGTTCGCCATATCGACGGGCATTGGATCACCATTGAGACGAACGCCAGTAATGCTCTGTTTGACGTGGCTGTCGGCGGATATGTGCTTAACCTGCGCGATATTTCTGCACGTAAGGAAGCCGAAAAGGATATTCATAAGCTATCAATGGCAATCAGCCAGAGCCCGGACAGCATATGCATTACCGACACGCTTGGCCGAATTGAATACGCGAACGATGCATTCTGCGCCAGCAGTGGAATTGAAATGAATGCGTTGTTCGGAATGAATTTTCGTGAGCTCAATAACAACAAGTTCTCAGAGCAAGCATTTGCGGATATCTGGTCTGCGCTTGAACTTGGCCATGTGTGGCGTGGCGAACTCCACGTTCAATCCCATGACGACTCCAAAATTGTGTACGACACCGTATTTGCCCCAATACGGCAGGCGGATGCAGTGATCTCGAATTACGTGTCGGTACAGAAAGACATCAGTGCCCAGCATGCCATGAAACTGGAAATTGAGCACCATCACCTCCTCCTGGAAGAGTTGGTGAAAATTCGCACAGCAGAGTTGGTCGATGCACAAGAGCATGCAGAAGAGGCTAACCGCTCAAAGAGTGAATTCCTGGCCAACATGAGCCATGAAATACGCACGCCGATGAATGCCATTATTGGTCTTACTCACATGCTACGCCGGGGTAATCCGACCCCACGACAGAATGACAGTCTGATCAAGATATCTGCTGCGGCCGATCACTTGCTGTCCGTGATCAACGACATTCTGGATCTGTCCAAAATTGAAGCGGGTAAGCTTCAACTTGAGCAGATCGATTTTGAACCGGAACAAATTATTGAAAACGTTTGCAACATGATTCAGCCCAAGATACAGGAGAAGGGCTTGGAGTTGCTGGCTAATATTTCAGTTCTGCCATTCAAGGTTCAGGGTGATGGCATGCGCCTGCAGCAAATTCTGCTTAATCTGGCAAGTAATGCCGTCAAGTTCACTGAGAGCGGCGAGATTGTTTTACGTGTCTTGATGCAGGATGCGAATGATCAGGGCTTGAGCCTCCGCTTTGAGGTTTCGGATACCGGTATTGGCTTGACAGAGGCAGAGCAAAGCCGATTGTTCAAGCCTTTTGAGCAGGCGGATGCCTCGACCACCCGCAAGTTCGGCGGAACGGGGCTGGGATTGGCGATCAGCTTGCGCATGGTTGAACTGATGGGTGGAAAAATTGGTGTCATAAGCAGGCCTGGGGAGGGCAGCACGTTCTGGGTGGAAATAGGGTTCAAATACAGCGTCAATATTCTACCTGCTCATGCCGCCGGCCTCAAACTGGTCGGCCAAAGAGCGCTGGTAGTCTCCCCGTTGCCAAACACTTTGAAAGTGCTGACAGGCACACTAGAATTGCTTGGAATAAATGTGACTGCTGCGGCCGATGCAGCAACCTTCCTTGAATCAGCTGCCGCAGCACAATCCAGCCCAGATAGCTTTGACTTTGCCATGATCGATTCCGGGCTTTGCAACATGGATGGTCTGGAACTTGGCCGCCGCCTGGTCGAGATGAGCCCCGGAAATAATACACCCATGTTGTTGATGACGAGGTATGGAGAAAGCCCCGATGACCATCAGTTGATATCCCATGGCCTTGCCGGCCACATACACAAGCCCATAACCCCCTCGAGACTGAGTGAAAAACTGCAGGAATTATTCCTGGGTGGATCCGTAAAAGACCCTGTTGCTGACAACAACAGGACAGGCGATGCCGAGGCATTGCTGCGGCTGCGTGAAACGACCTATATTCTGCTTGCAGAAGACAATCCGGTGAATCAGGAAGTGGCCATGGGTCTGTTGAGTGAGGTAGGTATCACCGTGGATCTTGCAGAGAATGGAAATGTTGCGGTTGAACTATCTGCAATCAATGATTACGATCTGATCCTGATGGATATGCAGATGCCGGTGATGAACGGCATTGAAGCCACCCAGAAGATACGCAATCGTCCTTCGGGCAAGACAGTGCCAATTCTTGCAATGACGGCGAATGCATTTGACGAGGACAGGGAGCGCTGCGTTGCGGCAGGGATGAATGATCACATCGCCAAACCGGTCAACCCGGCGGTGCTCTATGCAACTCTTCTGCGCTGGCTGCCAGCCAAAAGTCCTATTCGCGAAAACATCGTGCAGTCAGAGAAGGTAAAACAGGAAAGTACAAGCGGAGATGTTCACCGCGAGGATTTAACTGAACGTGTTGAATCTGCCTCAGTAATGCGCCATTTGGACTATGAAAAACTGGAAAAGCTGTTCCACCGGCCTGGTGCAACAAGGCGCATTCTCCAGAAAATCGTAGATCATCACGCGAACGATGCCCAATACCTGCGAGCCGCGGAGTCTGAGCGGGATTGGCCTGCATGTTCCAATCTGGCACATGCCATCAAGGGAATGTCCGGTCAGACCGGAGACTTGTACCTGCAGGAAGTTGCGGCTTACGCAGAGGCATATTGGCGTATCGGGGAGGCGGCTCCGGAAGGAGCGTTGCAGCAACTAATCGATCAACTAACCGGGTTGCTGGATGAAGTCAGGGCCTACCTGACAGACTAAAGCATCGAAGCCGAACAACTGGTCTGCCAAATTTGAACGGCAGGCATCAAGTAACATCAGAGCATGCAGGGAGGGTGTCCGCTTCGATTTTTTAGCGCGGCCGGAGAATGTCCGGTTTTTATTCTGGCCATTGTCCCTGATGGCTCGGGAACAGCCGATGCCTCTCTAACCCGAACGGCTCCTTCCTGCACGCAATCCATACTGATGCCCATCAACCTGCAACAAACAGTTGAACCCAACCCGTTGATCAAAGGCATTTTTCGAGGTGTCATCAACGACCAGAAACATCCTCGGCGATCCTATCGGTCTGGCTCGAAAGTGTCTTGCTCATCAAATTGATCCATGCCGACATGGACGCCGGTAAACCAGAACAATTTCTCTGTTGTCGTGACGGAATTTGGCGGTGAAGGTAGTTCATGTCTGTTAGCCGCAAACTTTTTGGATGCGAAAAGTCCACGATACATAGCGTTCCTCTGCTCCAGACTGGCAAGGAAAGCCTGGTCATTAATTTTCTTCAGAATTTGGGGCTTGAGTTCTTCTTTAGCTGTCATTTTGCAGGCTGAGTATCTATCGTAATGGGTGGTGTTATGGGCCGAAACTGGAGAAAAGATACCGTCTCATGGTACAGCAGGCCAGCCACTTTTTTATTTTTATTTTCTAGGGGAATTAAGAGTTGCCCTGGTTTTATCGTGAAAAAGTGCTGATTTAGACGTTCGTGGTGATGACCTTAGCTGTTGCTGCGAACCGAAGCCTTCACGTTGCGTCGGGACGCATTATCCGTGATGTGGTATAACTATGGAATAGGATTTGAATCGTCTCAGTTCTCATGAATCTTTACGGAAATCGGCTTGCACTAGCGCTGGCCCTGCACCTTCTGATTGGCTGTTCCACTCAGCCAACACTTCCCCCTGCGACCACCGCAACTGCAATGCCACGGCAGGGCAATGAAGTCGTGATTTACGCACTCAATCTGATGGACAGGGACTACAAATTTGGTGGCAGCAATCCCGATACCGGGCTTGATTGTAGCGGCATGGTGAGCTACATATTTCAGCAATCAGTCGGCATTAGATTGCCACACAATGCACGGAAGATCGCCCTGGCAGGCAAGGTGATCAGATTCACCGAACTGTTGCCGGGCGATCTGGTGTTTTTCAATACCAATGGGCAATCGTTCTCTCATGTCGGCATTTATATAGGCGATGGCCGATTTATCCATGCCCCCAAACATAATGGCAAAATTCGTACAGATTCGTTAAGTTCAGGATATTTCAAGGATCATCTGGAGGCGGCTAGAACCTTTTTTTAGCCGTGATTGTGGAGCGTCACGAGTGATTTTGTTTTTTAATTTAATCCGGGTTGAATGTAAGTTTGGGGACAGTTTCGGGACAGGTTGCAGAAAGGTCAGGGGCGTAAAGTTCTTTTTACGGTGACCCGACACAGGGTGACACCGGAACATCAACTTAACGCTAAAGGATTAGATACCATGAATAAGCTCATCGCTGCACTGATCGCCGGTCTGTTTGCTGTCTCCATGAATGTGTCAGCCGCTGACGCCCCGAAGGCTGAAGCAAAACCTGCTGCCGAAGCCGCTGCACCTGCGGCTGACGCTGCCAAGGACAAGCCAGCTGCCCCGGCCAAGAAGGCACATGCCAAGAAGGAGAAGCAGGAAAAGAAGGCTGACGCAGAACCGGCAGCCAAGTAATACCAGGCCCTCTGGCCGTTGCAGGGCAGTGCTTCGGTGCTGCCCTTAGTTGTTTTATGCTGTTGCAATCACGCTATCTGAAGTTGTGGGTGATCTCATAAAACCATGACTTGATCTCAAGCTCTGCCGTATCGCCAGCGTCATAGGGATGATCGTGCAGTTCTTCATTCTCATGCCGCACAAACTCTGGTGGAAGGCTGAACAAAGTGCTCGCGTTCACATGATCCTGATTTAACATCTTGCGACTCCAATTCATTTTCAGATCAATATAGAAATACGGCTTATAGGGGTTCTATCTGATTTATCGGCATGGAAGCATCAAGCTTGAGGAAATACTGCAAATTGGATCAGCTTATTCATCATCTCCATTCTTTAAGGTTCGGCTTGCCGGCATTTCGTAGCGCACCCCTAAGTTTCATCGTAATTTCCGGCTGGCGCGATGCGTGATGTTGAGGCTTGCGGCAAGACCTATCTGAGCCTGCGCTTCAGATTGGTCATGGTCAGTACCAGTTCATTGATATTGACCGGTTTTGAATAATAGGCGTCCACGCCGACGCTGAGGCCTGCCAGACGGTCTTCGAGCTTGCCGCGTGCGGTTACCATGATGACGCCGCAACTGCTGGATTGCAGCAGTCGGCTGGCAATGGCAACGCCGTCTTCCTTGTTCTTTCCCAGTTCAATGTCAAGAACTACCATCTCTGCCGGCGACGCCGACCACGCAAGGTCGAAGCTCTCGCCATCAGCTACACCGATGGCCTCGAAGCCTCTCGCGTTAAGATTGTCGGTCAGGTAGTCCCGGTACCAGTCATCGTCTTCCACGATGATGATGCGGCATGGTCCTGACTTGCCGGAGACGGCACCCTCCACTCGCCGCTGTCTAAGTCTGCCAACAAGTTCAGCAAAGGATGCGACTTGCATGCGCCGCATTACCTCGGCACGGTGCGCCTTGACTGTGTGAACAGTCGTGCCGAGGCGTGTTGCTACCTGGGTGTTGGTCAAGCCGTCAATCAGCAGCAAGGCCACTTCGCGTTGACGCGGTGACAGTAAATTGAAACGATCTTGCACTTTTCCCCTCCCTACATGGGCTAATAGCTGATTGCTATCAGCTATTAGCCAAATAGATAATAGCAAAGTGTACAACAAGGCCCTATTATCAAGTCATAAAAATTCATCCTGAATGGGAGAAAATTATGAGCAGCCGATCCACCAATCTTCTTGTAGAGGATGACAATTTCGCGGCGGCGATTGCGCCGTCATGCCGAGTGACGGCGTGGCCTGCGTAGCATTGGCGCTAGGCCTGGGCGGCGAATTCTCTGCAGTGGACGCCGATGTCAGGTCGGGGTTGCAACCATGAGGCGCATTCCCCGCAAATTCAACACGCTGCAGGCCAAGCTGATTTTGTTCACCTTGGCCATCTTCGTCGCCGGTCTGTGGTCTCTGACCTCCTATCTCTGCCGCGTGCTGAGGAGCGAGATGGAACGCCAGTTGGGCGAGCAGCAATATGCCACGGTCTCCATCCTGGCGGGCGAGATTGAGCAGGGCCTGGATGATCGTCTGAGCGACCTGCAGGTTGTGGCCAATGGCATCCGCCCGGGCGTCTTCAGGAACGCGTCAGCCATGCAGACACAACTGGAACAATTCACCGCCTTGCAGCGGCAATTCAATGGTGGCATTTTCGTGACCGATGAAGCCGGCAGGGCGATCGCATCCCTGCCGCTGTCGGCGAAGCGAGTGGGTGTCAATTACATGGAACGGGATCATATTTTCTTAGCCATCCATGCAGGGAAGTCAGGCATCGGTGCGCCGTTCATTGGCAAGAGTCTGAAGTCCCCGCTGGTGGCGATGGCGGCGCCCATTCATGACGACCATGGTCGCGTAGTCGGTGCCATGATTGGCGTGACCGATCTGGCTCGGCCCAATTTCATGGATAAGATTACTAACAGTCATTACGGCCATAGCGGCGGATACCTGGTGGTGTCTCCCCAGCTGCGCCTGGTGGTCACCGCGACCGACAAGCGCCGCGTCATGCAGCCTTTGCCTCGCATCGGCGTCAACCCCGACATCGACAAGGTGATCGCAGGCTTTGAAGGCACCCTGACCCTGGTCAATCCACTCGGGGTGGAAGAGTTGGCGTCCGTCAGGAAGATTCCTGTTGCCCGCTGGTATCTGGCGGCGGCCTTGCCGACGCTGGAGGCCTATGCACCGATCCGTGCCATGCAACAGCGCATGTGGTTCGCCACCTTGTGCCTGACCCTGCTGGCCGGTGGGCTGACCCAGTGGATGTTGCGGCGTCAGCTATCGCCCATGCTGAGCGCGATCCGCACGCTGGCGGCAGAGTCGAATGCGCCCGGAATTCCCTGTCCTCTGGCCGTCAGCGGGCAGGACGAGATTGGTGAGCTGATTGGGAGCTTCAATCGCATCCTGGAAAAATTATCACAGCGGGAAGCCTCCCGCCAGCTGGCGGAGCTGGCGTTGCTGGAGAGCGAGTTTCGCTGGAAGTTTGCTCTGGAAGGCGCAGGCGACGGCCTGTGGGATTGGAACGTAGCCACCGGCACGGTGTTCTACTCCAGTCGCTGGAAGGAAATGCTGGGGTTTAGTGAGGACGAGATCGGTAACAGTCTGGACGAATGGGAAAAACGCATCCATCCCGAGGATTGGCAGGCGACGCTTGCCAGCGTGCAGGCCTATCTTGACGGCGATACCCCGGTTTATAACAGCGAGCATCGGGTCAGGTGCAAGGACGGCAGTTATCTGTGGATCCTCGATCGGGGCGTGGTGGTGAGTCGCGATGCGGCGGGCAAGCCATTGCGCCTGATCGGCACGCATGCCGACATCACATTACGCAAGCAGGCCGATCAGGATCTGAAGAGCTATCGCGAGGACCTCGAGCAGTTGCTGCAACAGCAGACCGCGCTATTGCGTACCAATGAATACCGCCTGCGTACCATCTTCGACACCATGCAGGATCTGGTCTGGATGAAAGACATGGCGGGCGTTTATCTGGCCTGCAATCCCAAGATCGAGCGCTTCTTCGGCGTACGTGAGGCCGAGATTGTTGGCAAGACAGATTACGACTTCGTCGCGGCCGAACTGGCCGATGCCTTCCGCGCGCATGACTTGCTGGCCATGGAGCAAGGCACGACCATCAACGAAGAATGGATTACGTATCCCGACAACGGCCAGCGTGTTCTGCTGGAGACTACCAAGACGCCGTTGATGGTGGACGGCTTGCTGGTGGGCGTGATGGGTGTTGGACACGACATCACCGCCCGCCGCCAGGCCGAGATTCAGATCCGTGCCAACGAAGAACAGTTGCGGGCATTTTACTCTCTTGACCTGGTGGGACTCACCATCACCTCCCCAGACAAGGGCTGGCTACGCGTCAACGCCTGCCTGTGCAAGATGCTGGAATATACCGAACAAGAACTGTTCAACAAGACCTGGGCCGAGTTGACGCACCCGGATGATCTGGCCGCCGATGTGGCCCAGTTCGAGCGCTTGCTGGCCAACGAGATCGACGGTTACAGCCTGGAAAAGCGCTTTGTCGCGCGGAGCGGCAGGGTCATTCCGACCAAACTGGTGGTGCGTTGCGTGCGAGGGGATAAGGGCGAAATCGATTACATCATGGCCATGGTTGAAGATATCACGGAGCACAAACAGGCGCTGGCGGCGGTTGATCTTGCCAATCGTGCAAAAAGCGAGTTTCTCGCCAACATGAGCCATGAGATCCGTACCCCGATGAACGGAGTGATTGGCATGGTGGATGTGTTGCTCAACACCGCACTCGATGCGCAGCAGGATAAAATGGCACGCGTCATTCGGGATTCGGCCTATACTCAGCTCGGCATCCTCAACGACATTCTTGATTTTTCCAAGATCGAGGCCGGTATGATGGAACTGTCACGTGAGCCATTCTCGCTTGCGGAAGTTCTGGAGCAGACCTGTTCGCTGATCCACATTCATGCGCTGCAAAAACAGGTACGCTTGAGCTGGTCCGTGGGTGAGGACGTGCCGCAACTGCTGGAGGGTGACGCCTTGCGCCTACGCCAGGTTATTACCAATCTCGTCAGCAACGGCGTCAAATTCTCAAGTGGCCTCGGGCATGAGGGTCGCGTCATGCTGCAAGCCCTCTGCATGGATAAGGCCGATGAACGCATCTGGGTGAAAATCAGCGTGAACGACAACGGCATCGGCATGAGTCATGCCACCCAGTCGCGCCTGTTCAAGCCCTTCACGCAAGCCGACGTTTCTACCACCCGAATCTACGGCGGTACCGGACTGGGACTGAGTATCAGCCGAATGCTGACCCGCATGATGGGGGGCAAAATCGAGGTGGCCAGCACCCCCGGAGTCGGCACCACCTTTACCGTGAGCATTCCATTCGCTCACGTCGATGGTGCCGGCTTGACGAGTGGTCAATCGCGTCCGCCTGAAGTCGTGCCGCTTCCCCGGCAGAAGGCTACCCCCGCACGCGAACTTGCACGTCACCTGCGCCGGTTGATTCTGGTGGCCGAAGATAATGAGACCAATCAGGATGTCATCCGCGAGCAACTGGATCTTTTGGGTTATGCCGCTGATATCGCCGCCGATGGACAGGCGGCCTATGAGGCCTGGCTGACTGGCGATTATGCCCTGGTGCTGACTGACTTGCACATGCCGCACATGGACGGCTATCAGTTGACCACCGCCATTCGCGCACGCGAGGCCAAAATCGCGGCAGTGCGCACCCCCGTTATCGCTTTTACGGCCAATGCCCTGAAGGGTGAGGCCGAACATTGCAAGGCCGTCGGCATGGATGATTACCTGACCAAGCCCGTACAATTGACAAATCTCTTAACCACTCTGGAGAAATGGCTACCCAGGCCGGATGGCGAGGGTGAGCAGGTCGCAATTCTGGAGAAATTGGCGAATGATCAGCTGAGCGATGAATTCCCGCAATGGGATGGTGCAGCCTTGACCCGCATGGTGGGCGATGACCCCGCCATGCACGCGCGCTTGCTACAGAAATTTCTTGCCAACGCGGAACGGCAGATTAAAGAGATTATGGCGGCAGCGTCGAATTGCGAGCAGGTGGCTCGGATCGCGCATGCGCTGAAATCTTCCTTACGTACGGTGGGCGCCATGCAACTGGGTGAGCTTTGCCAGCAAATCGAAACCCTTGGTCTGGAGGGAGACGGTGCGGCCTGTCAGGCACTGGTTGAAAGTCTGAAGCGAGTTTTCGATGCTGCGGCAATGAAAATCAGGCAAGCTGGTTTTGATGGGGAATAGGCGCAGGATTAAAAAAAGGCAAGCGATAGGAAAAATGTAAGACCTGCAAGGGGCATTTAACATGGCTGAAAAATTATTGCTGGTGGATGATGATGCATTCATCCGTTCGATCACACAGGAAGTGTTGGAGAAAGTTGGCTACAGCGTCGAAACGGCCGATGACGGTTTGGAGGCTTGGGAAAAAATTAGCGCCAATCACGCCGGATACGAGTTGATGTTGCTGGATAAACACATGCCGCGCATGGATGGCATTGCTCTGTTACAGCGCATGAAGGCAGATGCGCGTTTTCGGGAATTCCCGGTGATCATGCTGACGGGAGATACCAGTCCTCAGGATGTCGTCGATGGACTGGACGCGGGCGCCTATTATTATCTGACCAAGCCCTCGACTGAACAAGTGTTGAAGCAGGTCATCAGGAACGCTCTTAACGACTTTGCCCAGAAGCGGGAGTTGCGTTCCCAGGTCGGTCAGCAGGCAAAGAGCCTGCCCTTGTTGCGACGGGCGGAATTTTGTTTTCAGACCCTGCAGCAAGCCCGTGATCTGGCCTTATGGTTGGCGGATGCCAGCATGAATCCGGCTATTCCGAGCTGTTGATCAATGCGGTTGAACACGGCAACCTCGGTATCACCTATGCCGAAAAGGGCCAGTTGCTGAGCGACGGGTTGTGGCACGACGAAGTTGAATCCCGGCTGAAACACGCCGACTATGCCGGGCGTCGGGTGCATGTCGTCGTGGAAAGGACAGATTCTGACTGTACCGTCACCGTGACCGATCAGGGCCAAGGCTTCGACTGGCAGAATTACCTGGAATTCAGTCCGGAGCGTGTGTTCGATCTGCACGGACGTGGCATTGCCATGTCACGGGTAGTGAGCTTCGATCGCCTGGAATATCGAGGCAATGGTAATACCGTGGTGACCGTCGTATCGCTCCAGACTAACAGCTGACGCCATCTGTCGCTATCCTTGAATCCGCAGAATTGATATAGTGCGGGCTTAAGCTTGAAGAACCAGCAAGCAGATGCTCACCAACAAGTTCAAGGATCGCGACATTAGGATTGATTGGTCAAAGCAGCTCGGCGTGGCGGCGGGCTACCTGCTGTGCGGGATATTGATTCACCACTACTTTACCAATCTTGGCATCGTCAGCGTATTCTGGCCTGGCAGTGGCTTGGCGCTGGCGGCCCTGCTGCTGGGTGGACGCCGTTACTTGTGGGGCGTGCTGCTCGGTTCCCTGCTCCTCAACGCCACCGCTGGCGATTCTCCCTGGACCATTGTCGGCATCACCCTGGCCAACGTATTGGAGCCCTGGTTCGGTTTCTGGCTGCTCACCCGCAACGGGCGCACCGGCCTGTCTGTGCAAACGCTGTCCGAGTTTCTGCGTCTGATTGTACTGGGCGGTTTCGCCGCCAGCATTCTGGGTGCCATCATTGGTGCCATGTCGCTATTGCTGGCAGGCTTTATTGCGCCCGCCGATTACCTGAGCAACCTGCTGCACTGGTGGATGGGGGATGCGCTTGGCGTCGTCATGATTACCCCCTTGATGGTGGTCTGGTTACAGCAGGAGAAAAGCAAGCAGACCACTGCGGCTAAATGGATTGAAGCGTCACTGTTGTTGCTTGTGGTTTTTCTGGCAGGACAGATCGTTTTCCTTGACTGGTTTCACGCTTGGCTCTCTGACACCCCCAAGGATTACTGGATGGTCCTGTTCATTTTCTGGGTGGCCATGCGTTTGGGCGCGCGTGTTTTGACTCTCGCCTTGATGATTATCGCAGTGCAGGCGATGGTGAGCGCGTATTCCGGTGTTGGTTTTTTCGCCCATGAGATTGCGCGTGCCAGCATGCATAACTACTGGGCTTACATGCTGATCCTGTCGGTGATCGGCATGGCCCATGCCAGCTATGTGACGGGCATCGAACAGGCCCTGAGTGATTTGCGTTTGAAAGACAAGGCGCTCAATGCCGCCGGTAACGGCATTGTCATCACCGACACTAATGGCCATATCGAGTGGTCCAATGAGGCCTTCAGCCGGCTTACCGGTTTCAGCAAGGAAGAGGCTCACGGCCATCGTCCCGGCGATCTGGTCAGGTCGGGGCGCCAGGATGAAGCCTTTTACAAAGATTTGTGGAACACCCTGCTGGCCAAGAACATATGGCACGGAGAACTGATCAATCGCCGTAAGGACGGCACGTACTATAACGAGGAAATGACGATTACGCCTATCATTAGTGAAGCTGGCGAGATCACGAATTTTGTTGCAGTGAAGCAGGATATCAGTGCCCGCCACCGCCAAGAGGCTGCATTGCAGCAGGCGGCGCTCTATACCAGGAGCCTGATCGAGGCCAGCCTGGATCCCATGCTGACCATCAGCTCGGACGGCAAGATCACCGATGTCAATCAGGTCGCCGAAACAGTGACCGGTTGCGGCAGGGCGGCATTGCTGGGCAGCGATTTTGCCGATTTCTTTGGCCCGCCGGAGCTGGCGAATAAAGTCTGTGAGCAGGTGTTCATCGATGGTGCCGTGACTGACTGCTTACTGTCGATACGCCATCAGCATGGCCATGTCATCGACATGCTGTGCAATGCCAGCGTACTCCATGACAGTGACGGCCGAGTGCGGGGAGCGATCATCACTGCGCGTGACATCAGTGCGCAGAAATTGGTGGAGCAAACCCTGCGCGAGAATCAGGATCGCCTGCTACACATGCTGGAAACCAGCCCCATCGCGGTCAGGATTGCTCTGCAGGGTGACGGCTATGTGCTGTTTGCCAACCAGCGCTATGCCGAGTTGATCAATGTGGCGCCCGAGAATATCGTAGGCGCCAATCCCAAAAACTATTACGCCAGGCCGCAGGATTACGAGGAGGTGCTGGCGCGCCTGGCGTCCGGGGAGTCGGTTGTCAACCAGCTGATTGAACTGCTTATCCCCGGCAGCGCCGCAGAGGCTTACAGCGGTCACCATGCGGGGGACAAGATCACTTGGGTCATGGCCTCCTACCTGATGATTGATTATCGCGATCAGCCCGCCGTCCTCGGCTGGTTCTATGACGTAACCGACCTGCGGCAAGCCAAGCAGATGGCCGAGAATGCCACGCAGATCAAGGCCGAATTCCTTGCTAATATGAGCCATGAAATACGCACGCCAATGAGCGCCATTATCGGACTCTCGCAGCTGGCATTGAACCGGGAAACATCGCCGGAAGTTCGCGACTATCTGGAGAAAATTCGCACCTCCTCCGACAGCCTGCTCGGCATTCTAAATGACATCCTCGACCTGTCCAAGGCCGAGGCTGGTCGCATGCGTATCAGTCATAGTGCCTTTGACCTGGAAGCCGTGGTGCACAACTTGCATAACCTGTTTGTCCACCGGGCGGAGGAGAAATACCTCGATTTCACCATCAATCTGGCCACCGATGTTCCGCGCCAGCTGATTGGGGATGCGCTCCGCTTGCAGCAGATCCTGACCAATCTGCTGGGCAATGCCATCAAGTTCACAGAGCGCGGTACGGTGCGGCTTGAAATCTCGCTCAAGCATATCGAACAGTCGCGTGCGCGTCTCCTGTTTTGTATCATCGATAGCGGTATTGGCATGTCGATAGAAGATCGTGAGATCCTGTTTCAGCCCTTTTCCCAGGCTGATGCTTCCATTACGCGCCGTTTTGGTGGTACCGGGTTGGGGCTGGCGATCAGCCAGGAGTTGTTGCAACTGATGGGAGGCGTCTTTGCCGTGGAAAGTGTTCCGGGACGCGGCACCACTTTCAGCTTTGAACTCGACCTGGATGTGTCAGCACGCACAGAAAAATCCCGTTCCAAAGCAGAGGCTGACCCTTTGTCGTCGAATGTTGGCGGTCTGTCGTCCGGGCTTAGACAGCTGGCTCGCTCAGTGGCCGGGCTACGCGTGCTGGTGGTTGAGGACAATGGCATCAATCAGCAGGTGGTGCGTGAATTCCTGCAACTCTCCGGCGTCATTGTGGAGTTGGCCAATAATGGCTTGGAAGCCCTGCAATGGCTTGAACAGCACGACTGTGATGCCATTCTGATGGATGTCCACATGCCGGTGATGGGCGGGGTGGAAGCTACGCTGAAAATCCGTTCCCAATCGCGCCATGCCGACCTGCCCATCATCGCGCTGACCGCTGGCGTGACGCAGGACGAGCGCGAGAGATGCCTCGCTTCTGGCATGAATGAGATGGTGACCAAACCTATTGTGCCGAAACAGTTGATTGACGCCTTGTTGCACTGGATCAAGCCGGATGCTGCTCAAACTGACATTGTTCACCCGGTGGCGGCAGGCGATGGCAAGACTTCGCTTGAAGCCAGTCTGGTGGCCGATGAAATGCCGGGCTTCGATCTCGGTAATTTCCTGGCGATGTTGGGCGGCAACCAGCTGTTGATGCTCCAGTTGCTGCAAAGTTTTGCTCATGACATGTCGGCGCTGCCGGGGGAGATTGCGGGCTTTGTGGCGCAGGCCGACTTCAAGTCGGCGCGAAATGCAGTACACAAGATCTCAGGGGCATCCGGTAATGTCGGTGCCATGCGCTTGCATCTGGCGGCGAAGGCGCTGGAATCCGAGTTCAAGGCCGGGCAGTGTGAGGATGCGACCCTCAACGCCTTCCACCAGGCTTTCGAGCAGGCCATGGCGGTCATCGGCAGACTGCATTTACCCGAGCAGCAGCCGGTGAGGCCAGACATCGCCAATGATTCCGCAGAATTTCAGCAAGCAGTTGTTGAACTTGATTTGCGCTTGTTGGACAATGACTTCGTGTCACAGTCCCAGCTTAACGAATTCAAACTGCATTGTCCGCCGCACAAGCTTGAGGCGTTCGCGCGCCTATGCCAGGCGGTCAACGGCATACACTATGCGGAGGCACGCACGATCTTGCGTTCTCTTGCCGATCTGCCGGCGGAGGGGAAATCATGATGCGCAAGATTGCGTCTCGTGCCACGGTTCTGGTGGTAGATGATGTCCCGACCAACGTGCAAATTCTGGCGGATGCCCTGTCCAGCGACTATCGCATCAAGGTGGCCAATAATGGCATCAGTGCGCTGGAAATCGCACGACACGAACCCCAGCCCGATATCATCTTGCTCGATGTCATGATGCCGGAGATGGATGGCTTTGAAGTTTGCCGGCGTCTGAAGGCGGACCCGATGACCTGGGGTATCCCGGTGGTGTTTGTGACGGCCAGGGATAGCGAGGTGGATGAGGAGCTTGGTCTCAGTCTGGGCGCCATTGACTACATCACCAAGCCGTTTTCGATTGCAACCACGCGCGCGCGCGTGAGGAATTACCTGCGCATCAAGCAGCAGTCCGACTTGCTGGAGACATTGTCATTGTTTGACGCGCTCACCCAGATTTCCAACCGCCGTCGCTTCGATGAAAGTTACGATGTCGAATGGAAGCGTGCCTGCAGAGAAAACACCACGTTATCCCTGTTGATGGTGGACATCGATCATTTCAAGGAATACAACGACAGCTATGGTCATGGTGCCGGCGACGTCTGTTTGCAAGCGGTAGCCACTGCGTTGGCGTCCGGCGTTTCGCGCCCCGGCGATCTGGTAGCGCGCTATGGTGGGGAAGAATTCGTGGTGGTGCTGCCGGAAACTGATCTGGATGCAGCGATCCTGATTGCGGAACGCTTGTGCCAGAACGTGCGTGACCTGAATTTGCCGCACGCGAAATCCGCCGTGATCCCCATTGTTACGGTTAGTATTGGTTGCGCCAGCCTTGCTCCGGCGACCTGTCCGGAGGCCAAGGCTGCACTACTGGAAGAGGCTGATCAGCGCCTGTATCAGGCCAAGCATGAGGGGAGAAACCGGATATGCTGAACCTGAGCGGTTGCATTCATGACTGACAGGATAGACTTTCAGGAGCTTAAGGCCGAGGGTCGCTTGCCCTCGCCGAGAGGGGTGGCGTTGGCCGTCATGGCGCAATGTCAGGATGAGAACGTCAGTCTGCCGACGCTTGCGCATACCATCCTGGGTGACCCGGTACTGGCCGGGCGTATCATCAAGATGGCCAATGGCGTTAACCCGAACCGCAGTCGGCCGATTGCCTCGGTTACGCCCGATACGCTGATTCTGGTAGGCGTTCATACCATCCGTCAGGCAGTACTTGGTTTTTCGCTGGTGTCGGGACATCAGGCGGGCAACTGCAAGGCTTTTGATTATTCCGGTTTCTGGGCACGTTCTACCGCCATGGCCTGTATCGCGCAGGCCACCGGCGCTGTGGTGCGCATTGCTCCGGTTGCGGAGCTCTTTACTTGTGGCCTGCTGGCCGAAGTCGGTCAGCTTGGGCTCGCTACGGCAAGGCCTGAGGCCTATTCGGCACTCATCAGGCAGCATGCCGGCAAGCCGGTGGCTGAACTGGTACAGGCCGAGACCGAATTGTTCGGCATCGGGCGTGGTGAGCTCACTGCCAATATGATGGCGGACTGGGGCATGCCGCAGTTGTTCATCGACGCGGTATCACACTCGGACGCCCCGGAGTCTCAAGGTCTGGTGGCCGGGACACGCCAGTTCAAGCTCGCCATGGCCTTGCGGTTTGCGGCGCAACTGAGCAATGTCTACCTCTCGCCTGCCGATGTCAGGGACTCGATGTTTTTGGACATTATGGAGTGCGGCAACGGCCAACTCAATCTTGGTGATGAGTTGGTGGTTAATATTGCCAATGGTGCCGCCCGTGAATGGGTTGATTGGAGTTCCGTGATGCATACCAAGGCGCAAGTTATTCCCCGGTTTGAGCTCCCGAATGCTACTGTCTAGTCTTTAATCTAGCGCCGTATGAGAATGGATTTCTTAATCAGGGCAGGGAGATAAAAGTTTTTTCTCAGAGCTAGCTTGAACATGGCGAGTAGTGCATACTGGCATAATCAACTTGACGCCCTCAGGTTGGCAGCACCATAAATCATAAAAATTCGTCATTACATGAAATTTCAATTATTTCAGCTGGATTCAAGTACCGGATTTCTGGATCGGAACGGTTGCCTGCACATGGCGGAAGAACTGATCAGTCGCGTCCGGGCATCGGGTCAGCCCTTGGCCGTGCTGTGGCTGGATCTAGATCGTTTCAGGCAGATCAATGAATCCTTTGGTCACCTGGGCGGTGATAATGTCATCGCGCTCATCTCCAAGAGGATACGTGACAAGCTTGGCAATCGGGCGGAGATAGGGCACGTTGGCGCGGATGAGTTCGTTTGTCTGGTGCCGAGTGCCGGCTTGGCAGAAGCAGAACGTTTCGCCGATGAGTTGATGCGCATTATAGAGCCTGAAGTGGATCTCGGCGGCTTGCGTTACCGGCCCACCGCCAGCATCGGCATTGCCATGCTGGGACCTGACGACGACGCCTTTGTCTTGCTCGAGCGTGCCGATCGCGCAAAGATCGCTGCCAAGCGTCAGGGTGGCAACTGCCATGTCGTTTCCGGCACGGAGCCCTTGCCTGGTCTCATGGGCAGCATGTTGGTGCGCGAAGAACTGGAAATTGAAAACAAGCTGCATATCGCGCTCGAAGGCGGTGGTCTGCAGTTGCACTATCAGCCAATCATCGGGCCGGGCGGCAAGATTCAGGCAGTGGAAGCTCTGATGCGATGCAGTTCCAATGGTGAGAATATTTCGCCGGTCAAGTTTATCCCGGTTGCTGAGAAGACCGGCCTTATCGTCAGGCTGGGGGAGTGGAGTCTGTTGCAGGGCGCTCGTTTTGCCCGCCATATGAGCAACATGGGCTTGCCCACCAAGACGGCCATCAATGTATCGCGCTCGCAGTTGGTGAATGCAAAGTTTTCTCAGGCGCTGCACGCGGCGCTTATTTGTGCCAACGTACAGCCTGATTTAATTGAACTGGAATTGACTGAATCCCTGTTCATGGATATCTCGGACACGGTGCAGAACAATCTACGCGAGGCGCGCGACCTCGGCATCGGGCTTGCAATCGATGATTTCGGCACCGGATACTCCTGTCTCGCCAATCTGAAGGATATTCCAGCCACCAAGCTTAAACTTGACCGCGCCTTCGTCATCGTTCTGCCAGAGGATCGGCGCGCCATGGCCGTGGTCAAGGCGATGACACAACTGGGCAAGGAGCTCGGCATGATTGTGGTGGCAGAAGGCGCAGAAACCGAGGCTCAGGTGGACGCGCTGACGGAGGCTGGAGTGGACTATATTCAAGGTTATTTTTATGCCAAACCGATGGACGAAGTCGCTCTGGTGTCTTGGCTGAGAGAAAGAAACAAACTATGAGCGTCCTTGAGGAATCTCCGCTTATTGCGGGAATGCTGGTGGATACTCTGCGTGATATCGGGATTCCACCCTGTCCTGCCATCTTGAACCGGATCAACGTCGAGATGGGACGCGAGGAGCCCGATTTCAATCAGGTCGCATCTGTCATTGCCTCCGATGTTGGATTGGCGGCAGGCCTGATTTCCCTGGCTAATTCACCTTATTATGGCCTCCGTAAGCGCGTGCGTTCAGTCAATGAGGCGCTCATGATGCTAGGCCTCAGTTCCACCAGTCGGGCCATTGCCGGTCTGGTGCTGCACAAGATATTTCCAGCCACACCGACACTGACGCGGTTCTGGAGTGCTTCAGCCAGGATTGCAATGCTTTCCGGTTGGTTGGCACAGCGATTGGAGGGTTGCAGAGTGAATCCTGAGGACGCTTATTCCTTCGGCCTGTTCCGGGATGCCGGCATCGCCGTGTTGATCAATCGTTTTCCTGAATATATAGACCTGCTCAGCCGGGCCAACGAAGAATCGCCATTGTCTTTTACGGCGGTTGAGGAGGCTGCGCTGCCAACTAACCACGCCGTGGTCGGTTGCCTGTTGGCCCAAGGCTGGTGGCTGCCAGAGGAGATTTGCCTGGCCATTCGGTTCCATCATGAATATCCACCCTCGGCGCCGCAAAACAAGACCATTCTTTCCTTGATCGCGATTTCCCAGCTGTCTGAACATCTGCTGCAATACCATACGTGCTTGAGCAAGACCGGAGAATGGGTGAAGGCCCAGGCATTTTGTCTGGAGCAGCTTGATCTGACGGTGCAAGGTCTGGAGTCACTGTACCAGGCTAGCGAACCCATCGTGGCGATTTAATGACGGACGGATTAGCGGGCGCCGATTTGGCGGAGTGCAAGACCATCGACAGTGCAGCATTTGCCGACCAACCGTGGAATGAACTGAGCACTGTGGAAGAGGTTGAGGCCTGGGTGGAACAGTATAACCGGGACTTGCAGCTGCACATTCAGAAGCGTAATGCTGCAGGCTGTGGTGTGTGTTTTTGCTTGCGGCACGGCGGCCAGATTTTCATGCATACGGCCGAGTGTGCGATTCTGCTGGACGTGACGCCAGACGCGGAGTGGCTGGTGCCGGTGCTTAGTGCTGCAACCGGCATCACAGCGCCGTCAGGGCAGATTTGGGTGTTGCCGGGCGATGTGTTGACACAGTTGGTGTTGGGCCTGAATAGTCTGATTGCAAGCACCAGAATTATCGCAAGTCATCATTACAAATACCAGAACTGAGGCTTCGGTCGAGCAGGCTGGCGCCGTCAGTCAGGCCACGCGACCTCGGATACCAATCTCGTCAGAGAAAATACCGCTTCTGGCCTCATCCCTTTTTCCGTAGAAATAACGAACAACATCGCCGGAAGCCAGTTTGATGTCAACCCCCCAGCCTTGATCATCTTTTGAGATACGTTTTGGATGTTCGTTGTTTTTTGGCTTGGCGCTTACACTGGCGCGTGGGGAAGCGGATGGATCGATGACGCGTGCCGGTCGCCTGGCTGCTTGGGCCCCGGCAACCTTGCTGTCATCGCCCCTCTTTACACCGGCCAGAAAGGTGTCAAAAGCCTTTCTGTTCTGGTTCGTGATCACAAAATTCTTGCGCAATTCGTTAATGCGCTCAATGGTGATCTCACCATCCTCGTGACCCGTGAATTTCAGGCCATCAATCTCTATCGTAGTAATCATCTCTCGCTTCCACAAAGCTAGCAGAAAATTGTTAAGCCATTCTGGATGCAGTCCTTACGGATTGCATCCGTCTATTCTCAAGCATGGCGTTAATTGAACCGCTGCAAATCCAGCAATGGTAAATCTCAGGCGACCGGCACTCCCGGCTTTCTACCTGGCGCCTTGGGTGGGATGGTTCCGGCGGCCCGGCACAGCATGCCTTCAACTGGTTTTCCGTCATTGTAACGCGTCACGCTGCAGCGGGAGATTTCGCCTTTTTCAGACAGTTCGGTCAGGGAGGCACGAACCTTGGGCAACGGGATGTCCATTGCCGCAGCGATTTCCCAATCGACAAGTTGGCCGTGTTTTTTCAGATATTGGAGGATGGGGGTGGCGTGCATTTGAAGTGCTCCTCTGTTGAAATTTGTAGGTGTTGTCCAATTCATGCATGACTGATCATGCTGAAATCAACCATTAGTGCTGGCTTCGATTCGTCTCGACCTTAAATTGAATGCGGCCCGCATCGCTGCAGGCCACTTTCCTATTGGCTCACCAGTACAGGCAAATCTAGCCGCTAGATTATAACAGTTTCTCCGCAGTTTAGGGTTGTTCGTCATGATGAAACAAGATGTTGAGTTTTGATCCTTGCTTGACAGCCTGTGCCGGTCACGATCAGCGTCTGTTGACGCCTGAGATTACTGTTCTTTTCCCAAGCCTTCAGCCCATTGCAGTGCTCTGGCCTGAGCTTGATCAAAGAGTTGCTTGGAAATTCCCAGCCCGGCAATGCGCTTTGATACCTGATCAAATGCACTCTGTTCGACCAGTTCCACGACCGTCAGCATTTCGCCCAGTTGCCCCTTGCGTTCCAGCAAGGCCAGGTGAATTTCCTGCGAGATAGGCAATTGCTGCAGAACGTCTTCCATGGTGACGCCCATCACGACGTGAACCAGAGATAAAATGCCTACCATGAAGGCGCGATCCTTGAACTCGGTATCCTGAGTCACGGTTACTGGCAATGCCTGTGCCAGGCCCTCCATCAACATCCCTCGCTGCGCTGCAAGCATCAATAAAGGGTTGGAACTGGACGGATTGTTTTTTGCATACATCAGCAATTGCACCCAGCGCAGCAATTGACGGCGCCCGATCACCACCAGGGCACGTTGAATCGAATTGACGGATGAGCGCAGTCCAATGCCGACAGAGTTCACCAGGCGAAGCAAATTCAGGCTCAAGCCGGGTGATGTCTTGAACGTCTTTTCAATGGCATCCACTTCATCCTCGCACATTAATTGGTTGAGCAGTTTGATGAGCGTGGTCTGTTCCGGGTCAACCCGGTGGGAAGTCAGCACTACTGGCCTTGCAAAGAAATAGCCTTGGAAATACTCCATGCCAAGGGACTTGCAGAAGTGGTATTCCTCCTCGGTTTCAACTTTTTCCGCCAGCAACTTTAATGGCAGATGCTTGATCTTGTTGATCATCGCACGTAGATCCTGGCCCCTGGTAATGAGCAGATCGATCTTGATCAGGTCGACAATTTCCAGTAACGGATCATAAACGGGCTTGTATTCAAAGTCGTCCAGGGCAATTTTGTAGCCGCAGGCCTTGAGCTCACGGCACCGCTCGATCACAGCATCATCGATGGTCACGGATTCGAGGATTTCCAATACTACCCGATCTGGCGGCAACAGCTCGATGATGTCACTGTGCAACATTTCGTAGGAAAGGTTGAAGAATCCGAGCTTGTTGCCAATGACATTGTCGAGTCCCAGACGGCTGATGGTGCTTGCAATGACGTCGGTACTGGCCTCAAGATCATTGGTTACATTGGCTGCAGCATGTTGTC
>CAIJXJ010000185.1 GCA_903824575.1 uncultured Methylobacillus sp. | reverse complement strand
TGGTATCGTTGCTCACTGGTGAGCTGCTTGTAGTACTTCATCCGTGCTCCTTTTACTTGGTCGTTTAAGCAGCACGAACTCTACAGCAGTTCGCCACCTAAATTTCCTTACAAAAGTTGCACTTCAAATTTGAACCCGCCTATTTTAATTGGCTACCATTGTTCTTGTTACTTTTAAGGGCGCAAGGACATGCCTGCTGCTGATTATCAACACCAGCCTTGCTACCAGTGGTGACAGCGAAATTATTGTCCATTCTTGCGTTAGCTAAACCACTGCCTCGCAACTCAAAAGACTGCCCCTTTTGGTTGCGCATGTTTACAGGCGTGATTTCTTCGCAATCTGGCACTGCAAATTCACTGACGTTATGGAGAGAATTTGATTCCATGACTACCTCAACTGATTTCCTGAGGTTGGAGTGTCCGTTCGCTTGTCAGGATCAATTCCAAAGATTCTTAGCTGGCATCGATAATAGTAAAAATGCTCAGCGGCCCCTATTCAAGCTGAACCGGCAAGCGCCGACCTGTCCACAGGGCCGGCCTTTAATAGCGGGACGGTAAACCAGAATGTGCTGCCGACCACCGGGCTGCTGTAAACACCGATCTCGCCCCCCATTAAAGAAACCAGGTGCTTGCAAATGGCCAGTCCAAGTCCCGTACCGCCATAACTGCGATTCATTCCACTATCTTTTTGCACAAAGGCATCAAACACACGCTTCTGATCTTCAGAAGAAATGCCAATACCGGTGTCCTGTACTTCAAAGCGGACCAGAACATCCGTCATGCGCTCAGCCTCTTGTGTGGCTCGTACCCATACGCTCCCGGTTGAAGTGAACTTAATGGCGTTGCCGATCATGTTGCTAAGTATTTGCCCCAGACACTTCGGGTCACCCTGGAGCAATCTAAGGTTCAATTCCGGTGCGATGTCGATCATGAGTTCCAGCTCTTTTAGCTTCACCTCATGGAGGAACTGTCGATTCAAGGGCTCAATGAGCGTGCTAAAAGTAAAGTCTTCCGATTCCAAAGTCAGCTGGCTAGCTTAAAATCGGGTGAGATCAAGGACGTTGTTGATGATGGACAATAAATCGTTAGAACTTTGCCGGGCCTTGCCAAGCTGCTCGATTGCCTTAGGATCGGTAACGCGACGAAGCGCCAAATCGGTCATGCCAATGATGGCATTCATGGGCGTGCGCAACTCATGGCTCATGTTGCTGAGGAAAGTGGTCTTCGCACGATTTGCTGCTTCAGCGGCTTCTTTGGCAATCGACAATGCTTTCGTGCGTTCCTGAACGATATCCTCCAGATGATCACGATGCTGCTCGACCTCCTTACGCAATCGCTCACGGTCCAGCAGGTTACGGATACGCAGCCTTGTTAGAGCGACATTAAACGGTTTGATCAGGTAATCAGCAGCACCCAGTTCCAGTCCGGAGATTTCCGATCCAAAATCATTTACTGCGGTCAGAAAAATAACAGGGACCTTACTCAACTCCGGCACTGCCTTGATGCGGCGAAGGACTTCAAAGCCATCCATTTCCGGCATCATGATGTCAAGCAGAATCAAATCCGGTATGCATTCTGAGGCAAGCCTGAGCCCCTGACTTCCGCTAAGAGCGATCCTAACGTTAACATCCGGAGTTAATGCTTCTCCCAGCGCGAACAAGTTGGCCGGTTGGTCATCAATGGCAAGAATTTCAGCAACAGGTCTGATTATCATGACGTCCAATCGTATTTGGTTGCTATTGAGTTGAGGCGATCAAGCGCCACATCGAATTGCATGAGCCTTAGCTGACGACCGACATCCGTAACTTCTGCAGACACTTCATTGCCGGCAACCAGTTCTTCTAACTCTCTGAATTTTGTAATGGCGTTGAACTGGCTCTGCTCCAGACGAGGAAAGAGTTCACGCAAAACATTCGATATGCGCGCAACATCCATCGTTGTCCCGACGGGTATCCACTTCCATATTGATTATACAAATTGACGAACAGTTGCTCACGGACGTAAGCGCCCTGCTCATGGCGCCACTTTTCAAAAATATCATTTATATAAAATATATGATACCATATGATACCATATGATACCATATGATATGTGCCGACTTAATCAATGAAGTCATAAAAAACTTACAGAATATTCTAAAATAGATGTTATTAAACCAGAATTGCCGGACACTACTGATTGTATTGTTAATTTATATTTATAAATTATTTTAATATTCAATAACATAACAAATAAAAACTTCCGGTATATACAACCTTTTTAAACGAATGCACGTTGCAGGGTTAAAATATCAGGCACTATTGTGTCACTGGTATTGAATTCGCGACATTGACCTCAACATACAAGCTCATGACCGAAACTTGTTCAGCAATACTCTCCTCCATCGCCCTTGGTGAAAAGTCGCGCTTGCAGATTGCCAGTGAATTAAATGTGCCCCCCTCCAAGGTTGCCGGTGCTCTAGCATCCTTGGTATATGCCGGGCAGATCGTGGTGTCAGGCAAGATAAAACAGCACGGGAAACACGTTTCAGTGTATGCCGTACCATCCCGTCAGCCGGCTAAAAGAGAGACCGTCCGTGCCCCAGTAAAGCCTCAGGCTGATGAAACAAGCGTCAGCCTGAGCCATTCAAATCTGTATCAGATCTGGGGTGGATACGCCAAGGTTGATAAGCAGCTCTCCCAAAAGCTTACCATCAGGAAGCATGTTGAAAGCTAGTTAAACGATAAGGGTAATTATCGTTAATCAGGTCCCCTCTCTTGGCGTTGCCGATTTCAGGCGTGGTGTTAATTACCTGCAAGGCTTGCTACAATATGACCATATAATGTGACTATATGGAGGTGGTAATGCAAACATCTATCGGAGCGGGAGAATTCAAGGCAAAGTGTCTGCAGCTTCTTGATGATGTTGCCTTACTACGCGGTACGTTGGTCATCACCAAGCATGGCAAGCCCGTCGCAAAATTGGTGCCGGTTGAGCCTGAACAGAAATTATTCGGAGCACTGAAGGGAAGCGTAGTCAGTGCGATGGATATTGTTTCGCCCATCGACATTGAATGGGATGCTGCCAAGTGAATTTGGTATTGATCGATACCCATGTCTGGGTATGGCTGCTCAATGGCGATCAAAAGCTGAATCCGAAAGCACTGAAAGCGATTGAGCGATCCTTATCTGAGGAGGCGGTGCTGTTGTCTGCCATATCTCCTTGGGAGGTCGCTATGCTGGTCAGTAAAGGAAGGCTGACACTGGATCGTGATGTAGGTGAATGGGTGCAAACCGCGACCAGCATTTCGGGCATCCGCATTGAACCCATTTCTCCGGAAATTGCCGTTGCCAGCACTCGGCTTCCTGGAGAACTGCATCTCGATCCGGCAGACCGGTTGATTGCGGCAACAGCACGCCATCTTAGTGCGCTACTGATTACCGATGATCAAAAACTTCTGGATTATGGCTTATCCGGACATTTCAAGGTTTTGAAAGCCGGACGATAAACCTCAGGCTTGCTACTTGGAACTGGCCAAACAGTTACCCTTGACTGCCCGCAAACTCCAATCAACCGAAGGCAAAGGATTTGCCAATCACCTCATGGTCGAGCAGATCATCAACCTTATCGAACAACGTGCTGCACAGACAATAAATAAACTGGTTACGCCCATCTCTGAAAAATAAGATTGGCTCAGTACTTAAAGTAGCAGTGACAGCATGCTCAATTTACGGTTTAAATATAGCGCTTGCAATTCCACACTAAAATACTAAACTATTATGGTTCGTTCGGGGCTGTAGAATCTCGTCAACTTACACAGTGTGTCACTGCCACGTCTGTCAATAGGCTCATAAACAGGAGACCATCATGCGCAACATGAAGTTAGTTACGGTTTTGACATTGTTGATATTCACCAATTTCTCCTGGGCGGGTGAATTTGGTGGTCGTTGCACCACCAGCTTATCTGGCAGTCAAATGATCGAAACTGACTGTTCGATTAGTGCGATGTACGAAGGGAAGACCTATTGTTTCGGCAGTGAGGAGTCAAAATCCGGCTTCCTCATGCATCCCGCAGAGACGGTGGCAAAAGCGACTGCCTTCTATTCCAAAAATGTTGAGCCTGAACGTGACAAGATAAGCCAGGCCGATGCCGTGAAGCAGATTCAGAGCAAGGGGTGCGACTTGTCGAACAAGGATGCCGGCTATCTGGAATTGGACGGTATGGACTTGCGGCACTGCAAGATGGTCAATACCAGTTTCTTCGGTGCTTACTTAAGGGGCGCGAATCTGAGTGGTGCCAATATGCAGCGTGCCTATTTGAATCTCGCCAGACTTGAAAATACCAACCTGAGTGGCGCCGACCTGACCGATGCAATCATTTTCCAGGCAATCTTCGACAAGACCAATTTCAAGGGGGCCAACCTGACTCATGCGCGTGTCATCGGCACGCTCGGTAATGTGGATATGAGTGGTGCAAATATAAGTCAGGGTCGATTTGGCCTTGATGTCGGGAACCAGCCAATGGGGCAAATGAAGTTTGATTCGGTCGGCGGCAATTTTGAGGGCGCGAACTTTGAAGGCGCCGACCTCAATATCGCCGGTTTCCGTTTTGCCAATTTAACCGGGGCAAATCTGCGAAACACCAACTTGTATCGCGCGGACCTTGCTCAGGCCGATCTTACTGGCGCTGATCTTACTGGCGCCAATCTGGATAGTGCTGATGTGGATGGAGCCATTTTTAATAATGTCAAAGGGTTAGATCGGGTGAAGGGGATGTCATCTACCAAGGGAAAATGCACAGGCTGCAGATAGGCGTTATGCCTGCGAACAGCTCAAAATTTTGGGCAAGATCTTATTTTACTGAAGATAGGGTGTCATGATTTACCGCCAACTGTTAGTTTCGATATTACTCATCACAATAGGTCAAAGTATAGCGATGGCAACTGAAGAACCAAAATTTGAACTGCTTGAAAAGGCGGATGCTATTGAGCTTCGCCAATACCCCACTATGGTTATCGCCGAGGTGTCGCTAGAGGGTAACCTGGATGAAATATCTAGCAAAGGTTTCAGACTGATTGCGGATTACATCTTTGGCAACAACAAGGCTAAATCTGGCGCTAGCGAGAAGATTTCCATGACCGCGTCAGTGACGGTGGAATCTCCCTCAGAGAAGATTGCAATGACGGCGCCAGTTACAGTGCAACAAAAACATGGCAACTGGCGCATGTATTTTGTAATGCCAGCCAAATACAGTCTGGAGTCGCTACCAGTGCCAAACAACTCTCAGGTGATGTTAAGGGTAATTCCGGCGCGTAATGTTGCTGTAATAACATTCTCCGGCTTAGCTGACGAGTCGAAGACCGAAAAGAAGACCAAAGAACTTCTAGCTTGGATGGATACCAAACATCTTAAGCCCACCTCTAATCCGGAACTGGCACGCTACAACCCGCCATGGACTTTACCTTTTTTCAGACGCAACGAAGTAATGGTGGAGTACGAAAACCCGGTATAAACCTGATTCAATCAGGCCATTTGATGACTTTTCCTAGTCAAGAGGCGCAAACCCTCTAGTTTGCAATTTCCCAGCTATAGAGTTTGTACTGATTTCTCCCCGATTGTTTAGCAGTGTACATGGCAAGGTCAGCCTGCCGTAGCAATGTATCTGGATCTTCTGAACTGATGGGGAACAGGCTGACGCCAATGCTGGCAGCAATCTGGGCTTGTTTGCCAAAGATGTCTATGGGCCGGGATATCGCTTTCAGCAAGCGGTCCAGCGTCAATCTGAATTCATCCACCTGCTCCAGACCAAGCAACAAAATGACGAATTCGTCGCCGCCGAGACGCGCCACGGTATCGCCGCCACGGATGGTGGCCGTTATACGCGTGGCGACTTCGATCAGCACCAGATCGCCCGCGTCATGTCCCATGGAGTCGTTAATCGGTTTGAATTCGTCCAGATCAAGATAGCACACGGCCATCAGCTGTTCGTTGCGCTGAGATTGGGCGATAGCCTGACGCAAACGGTCGGCGAGCAACATGCGATTGGGCAGACCGGTAAGCGCGTCATGGTGGGCTGAGTGCTCCAGTTTCTGCTGATGCTGCTTGATCTGGGTAATGTCGGCAGAAATTCCAACGTAGTGAGTGATCTTGCCAAACTCATTTCTGACTGCTGTAATCGTCAGCAACACCGCAAAAACTTCCCCGTTCTTGTTTCTGTTCCATAGTTCGCCGCGCCAGTAGCCAATATTTTCAAGGTGCTGCCACATGTCCCGATAAAACTCACTGCCTTGATGGCCGGATTTGAGGAGGCTTGGATTCTTGCCGATGGCTTCTTCGCGACTGTATCCAGTGTCACGCGTAAACGCAGCATTCACATCAACGATGATGTGGTCGGCATCAGTAATCATGATATTTTCCTGGGCATGCGCAAACACACTGGCGGAGAGCCGCAATGAAGAGTCGGCCTTCTTGCGATCAGTTATGTCTTCAATCATGGATAAATGCCGTGTATGCGTGCCATCCCTTTCCTTCAGCGGAACAACCTTCATGCTGATCCAGACATGGCTTCCATCCGGCCAGATGTATCGTTTGTTAATGTTGAATTCCGGGATTTTTCCGGCATTCAGTAGCGCCATTTTGTCGAGGCCTTCCTGCACATCATCTGGGTGAGTAATGTTTATCCAGTCAATGCCAGTCATCTCCTTCTGCGACCGTCCGGCAATGGCAGCAAACTTTGGGTTAATTTCATACATAGTCGACCTTGAATAATTAACAACGCATTGATTATTAGATATAAATTTGTATTTTTAGTGGTCATAAATTGCAAGAAATGAGATAATAACGGCCTGATTCCTTGCAAATTTGTGAGAGAAAATGGGGCCAAAAAAGCAGC
>CAIJXJ010000184.1 GCA_903824575.1 uncultured Methylobacillus sp. | reverse complement strand
CACGACCGAAAAGTACGAAAAAGTTGGAGAGGATCGTTACATCACAAAAATTGCGGTTAGCGAGATGAAAATGCTGGGCGGCGGCAGCAAAGTGACAGACGAACCGCACCAGGACGCGACACCCGTGGCAAGTAACGCACGGAATAGCAAAGGTTACAAGTCCGCATCCAATGCTGGCCCTGAACCTTTTTAATTGAAGCAATCACCCAAGGGGGAAGCATTCCCTTGGGGATGGCTTCTTTGCCGGTGGCTTAAAAACTACCCGCCCGACACGGGACACACCAAAACATCCCGTTGGGTGCTTCGGTGTGTCCCATGCGGGATTAACCAAGGAGGGCATCATGGAAGCGAAAGAATTGAAACAAATGGCGTCCGGGCGCTGGGCAAGCATTGTGACATCGCTTGCTCCTCAACTGGAAAAAGCCATCGAGCGATTACCGCATCACGTTTCATGCCCCGTGCATGGCGGCGTAGATGGTTTTCGCCTATTTAAGGATTTTGACGAAACAGGTGGCGGGGTCTGTAATACATGCGGCATTGTGCATGATGGATACTCGCTGATCATGTGGGCGAATGGGTGGGATTTCAAAACGGCCCATTATGCCATCCATGATCTGTTGCTTGGGGATAGTAGGAAGCAATACCGTCCACCCGTGATAACACCCAAGGTCGTCAAGAAATGGACCGAGGCTGTTCAGGCCATCCGCGATTCACTGAATCACGTCTGGTCGCACAGCATCCCGATTTCATCACCTGACGCTCGACCCGCAAGGATGTATCTTGCGAATCGAGGCATCAGGCAAATTGACTATCGCAAGATAGATGAAACGATGATCCGCTTTGTCCCTTCGCTGGAGTATTACGAAGAGGGCAAGCTGGTCAATAAGTACCCTGCCATTGTTACGATGGTGTGCGATTCAAAAGGTCGTCCTTCGACGGTGCATCGCACCTATATTACGAGCAATGGTACAAAAGCACCTGTTCAGTCACCCAAGAAAATTATGCAGCATTGTGCTGAGGATTTATTTGGCGCGATGAGGCTAGGGGTAGCAGGTACCAGCAAAATCCTGGCCGTTACAGAAGGGGTTGAAACAGCACTTGCTGTAATGTGTGAATTCAGAATCCCGGTATGGGCGACAGGTAATGCGTATCTGCTGGAAAATTTTGTACCGCCCAAAGGCGTTGTTAATGTAGTGATCTATGCTGACAAAGACCTGCCATCAGCGCAACACCCTGAAGGTCATGGTCAAACCTCTGCAAAAAAGCTGCTGAAACGTTTATGGGAACAGGGTATCAAAGCGAGCATCAAGTTACCCGACAACGACATTCCGCAAGGAATGAAAGGTGTTGACTGGCTTGATGTCATAAGTGGTGCGGTTCAGAGTCATGATCGTGCTCATAAAACCGCAGCTCGGTAAGTGTGCAAACCTCCCAAGGATGATGCTTAACCACTGAAGTTTTACCCCGCGTGTCGGGGCTTTTTAGGACGCTCTCGTTGAGTGCGTCCCAGAAAGCGGATTCATGCTCATCGCTTATGCCATGAGTTGATATTGGAGGCTGTCCAATTGAAATAAACAGTTGACGTGAAAGCGTCATTAAGGCACGACATAAAGCAGCATTTAAGTAGTTACGCAAAGTAGCATTTAATTCAACCCAACGGGACACACTCCCGTTGGGACGTGTCCCATTTTATTTTAAGGAGTTAAAAATGGGCGCAACAGTAACATGCGGCAAAAATGCCGCCGTCATGATCAAAAAGAACGGTGACAAGGTTTTCGCGTTGTTTGAGAAAACATATGAGAAAAACTGTTACCCGCATACCCCCCACTGGGGCTGCATCGCTTTCGGTGATTACGCCTCTGTCATGGGGCGCATATTCGGACACGCAGCGGCTTGCGAAGGTGGCGGGCTTCAAGGAACAGGTGGGCGGTTGATCAGTCCTGAAAATTACATCGCTGCATGGCGTCGCGAGATGTCTGCCCCGGTGTTAATGGAGGATTACTCAATCAAATTGTTCGTCGGTGATTGGAGTCCTGTCAATCCAAAAAACCTGAATGCCGTTTGTGAAGCATTAACCCGTTTAGGCCGTAATGACCTGGCATCGTGGTTAATGCTGGGCGAAAGGGTTGTTTTACGACTGCACGATGACATTGAAGCGGTACTGGCAATTTATGGTACGGGCAATATTGAACCGCCATGGCGTGTAATTGAACATCATTACAGCTATTCCGTCCCTCACTCTGAACTTGGTCAGGAGCCTTGTCTTGGCATAATCAATCCGCCATCGGTACAGGTGATGGCACTTGATCAGTACAAGTCTGGCGACAGGCACGAAAGGTTGGTCAAGGTCGGTGACGGCCCGTGGCTTAACAAGGGGTGGGAATACAGCGCCATCGGGAGTTATATCATGGATGTCGCTTTGCCCTGCGAGAGAGTCAGGACAGGCAGTGCCAAAGCCTTGATCTCTGATTTTAGAGAAAAATGCAAGGCAGCTGCGTATGTTCCCGGTCATGCAGAAATCCGCTTTGTTCGCTGCGAAGTGGATGAAGAAAATGGTATGTACAAATGGAACGTGGAAAACCTCGACAAGCTTGCTTACCTGCTTGGTTGTGGCCATGAACCCATTGCACCGGCCACGTTTACCCGGAAGTTCTCGGATATTCGTAGCAATGATGATGCGCTGTATCTGTTGAGTTCTTTAAAGCCTCAACAGTACGAATGGCAAATAGCCGCTTCGGAAAAGTCGAGTTTCACGACTCAGATGGATTTGCTTGCGGCATAAACAGTTTTAATTAACCCACGCGGGGACATCGTTCCCCGTCTGGGGTTGGTGTCCCTTTTTTGTTTTCATTAAAAAGGAGGCACCAATGAAATTGAAAAGATTATCCGAAGCCATCATGTGGTTGCCGGGTTTTGAACCGGAAGACACCATTGCTTTAGCACCTGTCATACCGCAAAAGAAAGCTGAAATCATTCAGTTTCCCAAGCCGGTGGCAGCACATCAGGTTGCAAAAGCTGTATGGCCGCAAATGAATGAAGGGGTGTTTTCCAGCTTGTCCGGGATCGTCTCCAAATTTGATGCCAACATCGCCGCAATCGAACTGCTGCGCAAGCTGGAAGATGAGACGCGGCAGCCAAACACAGAAGAACGTGATGTACTCAACGCCTACACGGGTTGGGGCGGAATTCCTCAAGCCTTTAACGAGGCGCAAAGGGATCAGGCATGGGTTTCGCGTGCTGAACAACTCAAGGAATTACTGACTGAAGCGGAACATCGTTCTGCTGAGGCCAGCACACCGAATGCGCACTACACCGCTCTGGAAGTCATCGGAGCGATGTGGCGCATGGTGCAACGACTTGGGTTCAAGGGTGGTCGCATTCTTGAGCCAGCCGCCGGCGTGGGTTACTTTATCGGAGCAATGCCGCAGGAAATCGCGCAACAAAGCACGGTTACAGCCATTGAACTGGACCAGTTATCGGCGCGCATGCTCAAAGCCTTGTACGGGGATTTTGGTGTAAACGTCATGCAAAGCGGATTTGAGGCAGCGAAGTTGCCGGAAGGTTTTTACGATCTGGCGATCAGCAACATTCCGTTCGGTAATTACGCCGTGCCTGAGCTACGCAACGTGCCTTATGCCAACTTTCTGATCCATGATTATTTCTTTGCCAAAGCGATGGAAGTGGTCAGGCCGGGCGGGTTGGTGGCGTTCATCACCTCTTCGGGGACGATGGACAAGCACGATGAAAAGGTGAGGCAATATCTTGGCAGCAAGGCGAATCTGGTGGGTGCAGTACGGCTACCAAGCAGTGCTTTCAAGAAAATCGCCAATACTGAAGTCACAACCGACATACTGGTGTTCCAGAAACCGTTATCAGGTCGAGGCAGTAAAAAGGGCTGGATGGAAACAATCAGCCTGCCTGAAACCTCACCGATCTACCAGCCATGCAAGGAATACTGGAGAAAACAGGTCATCGTCTGTAACCAGTATTTTGAAGCCAACCCTGAATCGGTGATCGGCAAGCTCACGCTTGTAGAAAACGGTTACGGAAAAGCTACCGGGTGTGTTTTCGATGGCGACATCGAGGCCGCGTTGACTCAAAAGGTGTCCTTATTACCGGAGGGCATTTATACAGCACTTCAGAAAATCGAAGCGCCAGAGCAACAGTCCACCGTGCTGGCACACAGCGACCAAGGCCGCCCAGGGTACAGGGTGATCAACGGTCAGGTGTACGAAACAACGAATGGGGTAGAGGCGATGCAATCCACCGCACCGCAGAAAACTCTGGAACGCATTGCGGGCATGTGCAGTATCCGTGATGCAGCACGCAAGATTATTCGGTCACAGCTTGAAACCGAGGATGAGGCGATTCTTGCCACGTACCGGTTGCTGCTGAATATCGAGTATGACAACTTTGTTGCCAAATACGGCCATCTGTCCGTCAAGGCAAATCGCGGCGCTTTCAAGGCCGATCCCGATCTGCCGTTGCTGATGTCGCTGGAACGTTGGGATGAGGAAACTCAGACTGCCGAGAAAGCCGATATTTTTTCGCAGCGAACGGTAGGCGTGTTCAGAAAAATTGAACATTGTGATTCATCGGAGGAAGCACTGCTGGTCAGCTTGTCTGAACGTGGCTGTGTCGTCGAAAGCCGGATAGGTGAATTGCTTGGGAAACCAGGCAGTGAAGTCATGAAGGAGCTTGAGGACAAGGGAGCCGTTTTCCTTGACCCGGAAACCAGTCTTTGGGAAACCAAGGACAGTTATCTTTCCGGTGATGTCCGTCAAAAGCTGTCTGTCGCCAAGATAGCCGGAGCGCGTTATAGCCGAAATGCGCAAGCGTTAGAGACGGTAATACCTGAAGATTTGACACCTGGCGAAATCGGTGCGCGAATTGGGTCCACATGGATACCGACGAGCGACTACGAAGCATTCCTCGATGAAACATTGGAGTGTAACGGAAACGCCGTGACGTTCAATCAGGCCGCTGGGGCGTGGAATGTTGAGCCGCAGTACAGTACCCGATACTCAATACCCGCGACACAGAAGTTTGGCACCAGCAGGGTCAATGCAACCAGCCTGTTCGATCATGCGATCAATCAGATGGTGCCGACCGTTTATGATCCTGATCCTCGCGATTCCGACAAACGGGTGGTCAACCAAAAGGAGACCATCGCAGCACGGGAGAAGCAACAATTGCTCAAGGATACGTTTCAGGAGTGGTTGTGGAAAGATCAGGAACGGGCAATAAGGCTGGCAAGACTATACAACGACACATTCAATTGTGTTGTGTCGCGCCAGTACGATGGCCAGCATCTGGTATTGCCGGGGTTTTCGCGGATATACCGGCTGCATGATCATCAAAAAAACGCGATCTGGCGTATTGTTGCAAGTCTGAAAAATACCTTGCTTGCCCATGTGGTCGGGGCGGGAAAAACACTGACTTGTATCTGTGCCGGTATGGAGTTGCGTCGTCTGGGCAAGGTCAGCAAACCGATGTTTGTGGTTCCCAACCACATGCTTCACCAGTTTGCAGCCGAGTTCCTGCGCGCCTATCCAGGTGCAAATATCCTGATCGCGTCAAAAGACGATCTTCAGGGCGATAAGCGCCGTCAGCTTCTATCCCGTATTGCTACTGGCGATTGGGATGGTGTGCTGATTACACACAGTTCGTTTGAACGTATCAAGATGAGCGATGACTTCATGGAGGAATATATCCAGAACGAACTTGAACTCATTGAGGATGCCATTCGTGCTGAAAGTCAGAATCGCGGTAATAAAATCATCAAGGAGCTGGCTCGTGCGAAAAAGGCATGGGAAGCAAAACTGGCGAAACTGTCAGGGGCAAACAAAAAGGATGACATTCTGTCCTTTGAACAGCTTGGTATTGATTGGCTGTTTGTAGATGAAGCACACACGTTCAAAAACTTGTGGAGATTCACCAAGATGACACGGGTTGCCGGACTGCCTAACAGCAATTCGGAACGGGCATTTGATATGTTCGTCAAAACTCGTCACGTTATGGCAAATCACAAGGGCAGGGCAGGTGTGGTATTCGCAACGGGCACACCTGTATCGAATAGCATGGCTGAAATGTGGACGATGCAGCGGTACTTGCAACCGAATACGCTGGAGGCTTGTCAGGTGGGGATGTTTGACACCTGGGCAGGTAATTTCGGTGAGTCGGTGACGGCGCTTGAACTTTCCCCGGATGGTCGCGGGTATCGGATGCACACCCGCTTTGCGCGCTTCGTCAATTTACCTGAACTGATGTCCATGTTCGGTGAGGTGGCGGATATTCGTACAGCGGAAATGCTGAAGTTGCCGGTGCCAGTTGCACATAAGGAAACGGTCACGATCAAACCAACCGTAGAACTGAAAGCGTTTGTTCAAACCCTCGTGGGGCGGGCAGAAGCAATCAGAAATGGCCGCGTGAGTCCCTCCGAGGACAATATGCTGGCAATTACCAACGAAGGCCGCAAGGCAGCGCTGGATATGCGACTGATTGATTCGTTCACTGAAGTCGAGGATGGCAAGGTGAACCATTGTGCCGAGAGGGCTTTCGCTATCTGGGGGGAAACCAAGCTGTTTCGTGGTACGCAAGTCGTGTTTTGTGATTTGTCCACGCCGCTTGAAAACGGGCGTTTCAGTGTGTATCAGGCGTTAAGAAGTAATTTGGTTGAACGAGGTGTGCCAATCGAGGAGATTGCCTTTATTCACGATTTTGATGGTGATTCCACCAAGGAAGAACTATTCAAGGCTGTGCGTGATGGGCGTATCCGTATCCTTCTGGGCAGCACGCAGAAGATGGGCGTGGGCACCAACATTCAAACTCGACTGGTTGCGTTGCATCATCTTGATGCTCCGTGGCGGCCAAGCGACGTGGAACAGCGGGAAGGACGCATTATTCGTCAGGGCAACCTGAACGAAAGCGTGCGTATCTACCGTTACGTCACTGAAGCTTCGTTTGACGCCTATATCTGGCAAACGCTTGAGACCAAGGCAAGATTCATTGCTCAGGTCATGCAAGGGGATACTGGAATGCGTAGTGCGGAAGATGTTGAATTGGCCGCACTGTCGTATGCCGAAGTCAAAGCCTTGGCATCAGGCAATCCGCTAGTGCTGGAAAAGGCGGGGATTGACGCTGAACTTGCCAAGCTGTCGTTGCTCCGCTCTCAATGGGATCAGCAACAATGGCGAAACAAGCAGGAGTTGGCAACGCTGCCTGGCAGGATCGGGCATCTTAAAGTCGGGGTTGGCAACATTGAGTCCGACTTAAATGCCCGACAAGATGTATCGGGTGGCAAGTTCCTGATTGAAGTTACAGGAACACGTTATACGGATCGCGTTGAGGCGGGTAAGGCAATGCTCCATGCTCTCTACGGAGACAAGGCCAAGGGTGATCGGAACATCGGTCAGATTGCCGGATTCACGATTGCTGTGAAAGCGACAGCATTAGGGAGTCAACTGGTGATTATGGGTGGTATTGAGTATCGTTGCGGCCTAGCGGAATCAGCGCAAGGCTGTGTGCGTGTACTCGAAAACACACTTAACCGGATGGAACTGGTACTTCAGGAAGAAACAGAGTATCTGGCCAGAACCGAGAAGCGCTTGGCTGATATACATAACGAAATCGTCAAGCCCTTTGACAAGGCTGAACGATTGGAATGGCTCAAGATTCGGCAGCGAGAAATCGAGGCTGAGCTTGATTTAAGCAAGGGCGAAAATACTGCTGTTGACGAAACAGCAGAAGTGCTCTAAGGTTTATCCACCCCTTCGGGGGTGGCTTTTTAGGACGTATTTTCTGAGTGCGTCCCAGAAAGCGGATTCATGCTCATCGCTTATGCCATGAGTTGATATTGGAGGCTGTCCAAT
>CAIJXJ010000183.1 GCA_903824575.1 uncultured Methylobacillus sp. | reverse complement strand
GGTATCGTTGCTCACTGGTGAGCTGCTTGTAGTACTTCATCCGTGCTCCTTTTACTTGGTCGTTTAAGCAGCACGAACTCTACAGCAGTTCGCCACCTAAATTTCCTTACAAAAGTTGCACTTCAAATTTGAACCCGCCAGGTTAAAAATGTCGTGCTTACGATGCAAATTCCAGACTACCCCGGTCCTGGTTTGTCCGAATGCAAACGACTCCATATTTATGCTTGCCTGAGCAAACTAAACCCTTATAAAAAGCATTGCCACTTGGCGCAAATAAAAGAAACAGGCGGATGTATTCCGTCATTCAGGTGAAGAAATCTGCGGAAGAATTGCTGCAAGAATTAGAGCGGCATCAAATCGAACTAACGAAAAAAAATGATGAGCTGCGGCGCATCAGTTTGGCATTGCAAGAATCTAACGATCGCTATTTAGACTTGTTTGAGTTTGCGCCGACGAGTTACCTCGTGCTTGATACCAACGGATGTATTCAGAATATCAATCTGGCCGCTGCCGTGGTTTTAGGTAAACCGCAAAAGCAGTTGCCGATGCAACGTTTCAGTACCTTCGTTCACCCTGAGTGCAGTGATATCTGGCAACGGTTTTTCTTGGGCCTTTGCCGGCATGGAAAAACAGGTTTTTGTGAATTGACGCTTAAGACTGAAGAATCAACATCTATCGCTGTACAGGTGAATGGCGAGCGTAAGGACGCGCATAATGCCCCCGCCGTGATCCATATTGCACTGACGGATATGAGTGATCGCATTAAAGCAGAACAGTTGCGGGCGCTGATCCAGGCTAACTTGACGGCTAAGGAAGGCGCCGACAAGCAGGCCCAGCATTTGGCCAGTTTGAAGGAGTTTCAGGCGCTTAAGGATGATTTTGAGCAACTCGATAAGGGCATGCGGATCCTGGTCAAGCGCGGCGAGACTGATCGGCGTTCTGTGGAGAGTAATATCGAATCCAGAATGAAGCGGGAAGTGGGCCCATTCCTGCAGAAAATGAAAAAAACCAATCTGGACGCCAAGCAAATGAGGTTGCTTCACATCATTGAAAGCAGCCTGGCCCAACTCTTCAGCTACAGTGTTCATTCTGATTACGCCCATGCTGCTTTCGGTCTGCTGACGCCGCAGGAGATGCAGGTGGCCTTATTGGTCAGGCAGGGACTGTCAACAAAAATCATCTCATCAGCGTTGTCGGTGTCAACCGAAACCGTCAATGTTCATCGCAAACATATTCGTAACAAGCTCGGGCTTAAAGGCCGGGCCTCAAACCTTCAGCAGCACTTGGTGTCGCTGACAGATCAGCCCTAAAAGGCATCTGTCCAAGTCTAATCTGAAAATGGAAATAATGGACATCTCGGTTCAAAAAAACCAGCGGAACTTGGGTCTCATATAGTATTTCGTTAAAAAATGGATAATCGTCCTTTTTATAGGTGATTACTGATATTGACTATCGACTTGAAAATAAAACGAAGCCCTAAATGATTTCCAACATACGCTTCCCGAAGATTGCGCCACAGATACTGTGGACAACCGCAACCATCTCTATGGTTCTTGTCGTTTTTGGGTTCTATAGTCTTCGCTAAAAAAACAGGTTGACCGAGCAAATACTCAGCGGCTAATCTCTCATGAATTAGCTGATCAATTACGACAGAGTTCAGATGACTTGCCCCGAATGGTCAGAACCTATAACCACTTTTTGTAAAGGACTTCTTGCGACCAGAGAAGTATTAAGCAATCACTGTTCGTTTCCCAGTATCGGCATCCATCGTTAGGCCAATACCATGCGTCGAAATCTCCTCATCGTAGGTGGAGTTGAATTAGTTCTTTTCATTGCTACGCGCCTCATTATCGCAAAGTGGTCAGGATGGGAATGGCAACCAGAACTACTGCGAACGGGATGCCGTATGGCTGCAACTTTCGTGCTTTGGATCTTTTTTCGCGCCATCATATTTTCTGGTCAACAAAGACCAGAGGGTATTGGGCATCCGTTGTTCATTGCTGCCTTGGTAGTACTTTTATCCGTTCCCTTGCTAATCGGTAACTGGGCCTTTATGGGTCCATTCACGCGAGTTGTCTTTGCAGCCACCAGCATTGTCGTCGCGATACACGAAGAATTTTTGTTTAGGGGGATCATTCAAACGATCATCGCGAGGCGACTGGGAGTGCTGAAGGCCATTGTCATTTCAAGCACCATAATGACAGTATGGCACGTGGGAGCGCTTCCCCTCACCCTCTTCAATTTCTGGCAAGTATTCGCAATTAGCTGCATACTCGGCCTGATCTTTGCTGCAACTCAAAGTATATTTTTAGTTGTATTGGTACATGCGCTATACGATGCAATCTGGTCAGCAACTCCGGTTTTGGCTGCACCGCTCGCATGGTATTGGGGTGCAACTCTTCTATTCATCGCTCTCACACTCACATGGTTTTGGGTTCGGTCAGTGTATTGGACTAACCCCACTTTTCAGAACTCTCTCAGACAAGAACCTGTAAGATAGACAATGCCCTATCAGGATTATTGGTATGATAATTTCCAGAACAAGCCAGTATGCAATTCAAGCGATGATTTACATTGCTACCCAGCCGATGGGTGCGCCTGTTCTTTGTCGCGAAGTTGCCGAGAAACTTCAGGTACCAGCACCCTACCTGGCTAAAATCATGCAGACACTGTGCAAGGGTGGGTTGGTGACATCGTTCCGTGGTCGGCTTGGCGGCTTTTGCCTTCGAGAAGACCCATCATTCACTAACTTGATGCGCATCTTGTTGATTACTGAAGGTGAAGAATTTTGTAAGGACTGTGTTCTGGGATTGAAAGATTGTGGCGATGAAACTGCATGTACTATGCACGGCGAATGGAAACCCATTAAGTCGGAAATTATCGACCTGCTGGAACGTGAGAACTTGGCCATTTTAAGTAAGGCGGTTCTTGAAGGGAAATATCGAATTAGTGATATTCCCTATGCGCTTTTCCCAAGCAAATAGCACAGACTGATTATTCCCGTTCGTGCTGATGACCAATGACTTGGCAGCTTGCTGCCTAGTCAGATTTTTTCAGTAATTTTCCGTTGATCCTTCGATACGCCGCGCTGGGCGCGGCACTGATGAAGCAACTAAGCAGCATCTAAGGTCGTAAACGACCAAGATGGTGCTTATCAGGACGAACGGAAAATGTATCGAAGGGACTGTCCTGTGCTTGTCGAAGGACCTAACGGGCGGAAACCCCACGTGCGCCGAAAAATTCCTGGATCATGAAATCCTCCAAGCCTGCGTTGTCCTGCTGGCGCGCCGACAGCACAACGACGCGCCCTAAGCGTGGGGAGTCCCAGTTGAAATCACCGGAATAGTAGCGGCGGATGATTTCTATCATCTTGCGTACCACGGCGCGTCCCACATCGCCATCCGGTCCGGCACTCACTTCATAAGTCTCGCGGTGGGAATAACTGAATTCGTTTTTCCACCCACGGAACGAGAAGGTAGCGCTGCGGTTATCCATGCGCGAGATCTGGAACACGCCGTTAGTGCCCGATTGTTTCAGGTTACGCTGAATATTGGCCGCCCTGACCTCGTCTTCAGAAGGGCCATGAGAGGCCGAAGTGGATTCTTCATTGCCAGACTCTCCCCGCGCGGCTTGTACTGCCTTGACATAGGACGCCATGTCAGGAAATCGGGATGGATCGAGCGGCGCCGGTTTGGCTGGAGCAGGCGTGCTCTGCTCCTTAGGTTGGGGCGTATTGGCAGGCTCTGGCTTGGTCGTGGAAATCACGCGCGGCACGACCGGGCGCGGTAAGACTGGCGTCGGAATTTTCGGCGGAGGCACAACATGCTGCGGCACGACCGGCCGCGGGGGAATGATGGAAGCTGGTGGAGCGGCCGCAGCCGGCTTCGCTGCCGGTTTTGGATTCAACTCAACATCCAAAGACTGTTGCTCGGCTATCGGCGGATGTTGGTTGAGCAGATCCTGCCGACTTAGCCAGAACAGCATCAGCCCATGCAACAACAACGACACGACAACCGCAATAACGGTGCTGCGCCTGATGCGGATATGGATGTAAGCGTCACTCATGTAAAAATCGGTCGTGCGATGATCCCGTTAACGCCCGCATTATTGCACGACGGATTCGCCAGTCGCAGCAACGGACTTCACCACCTCATTCAAGCCATGGCTATCCCAGCCTCCCCCTAATGCCTTGACCAACAACACTGCCGCCGTCAGACGGTTACCCAAAATGGCAAGCGCCGCGCGCTCGTCAGTGAGCAATATGGTCTGCACGTTGATCACGTTGAGGTAGCTCACCGTCCCCGCCCGATACTGGTTGGTGGTGATGTCAACCGACTGACGCGCAGCCTTGACCGCTTCATCCTGCAGGCCGGCCTCCTGTTCCAGAATTCGCAAGCTGGCGAGCTTGTCTTCGACCTCCTGAAACGCTGTCAGTGCGGTCTGGCGATACAGCGCCACGTCCTGATCATAGACAGCAATGGCCTGCGCCGTCTGCGCGCGCCGCAGACCGCCATCGAACAGTACCTGCGCTAAAGCCGGGCCGAGCGACCACACCCGGCTCGGCAGGCTCAACAATTGGCCAAGGCTGGAACTCTGAAAACCGAACGACCCGCCCAGAGTCAAGTCAGGATAATAGGCTGCCTGCGCCACGCCAATGCTGGCATTGGCCGCCGCAACGGTTCGCTCGGCAGCGGCGACATCCGGACGACGTTCCAGCAGTGCCGAAGGCACGCCCACCGGAATGTCCGGCAAGCTGGGATTAAAGGTAATCTGCGCGATGGAGAATTCCATCGGTGGTTTACCGATCAGCACGGCGATCGCGTGCTCCAGTTGCGCACGTTGCACCCCCACATCAACCGCCTGTGCCTGCGCGGATTTCAGCTGCGCCTCCGCATTAACCACGTCCCCCCTTGCCGCCACGCCCACCGCGTACTGGTTACGGGTCAGTTGCAAGGACGCCTGGTAGGCGGTGACGGTATTGGTCAACAACTGATGGCTGCGGTCGGCCACCCGCAGCAGGAAGTAATCCTGAGCAAGCGTCGCTTGCGCACTCAATTTAGCCGCCTGCAGATTGGCGGCGCTGGCTTGCAAGCTGGCGTTGCCGGACTCCACCTGACGCCTGACCTTGCCCCAAATATCCGTCTCCCAACTGGCACTCAGTCCAAGGCTATTGAGCGTGACAGGAGAATTGGCACTACCCGCCTTCAGATTGGTCGATTGACTTCGCGTCATCCCGGCATTGCCGCTAAGGCTCGGGTAAAGTCCGGCCCGGGCCTGGCTCGCCAAGGCTTCCGACTGGCGATACTGTGCCTCCGCCGTCCGGATGTTCTGATTGGAGACTTCTACCTGCGACACCAGATCATTCAGCGTGGCGTCAGCAAACAACTCCCACCAAGCCCCGCGTGTCACCTCGTCCCGTGGTTCGGCTGCCTTCCAGCCGGCGGCCTCCTTGAAGGCCATCGGGACGACCAGCTCCGGCCGGACATAATTCGGGCCGAGCGTGCAGGCGCCAAGCATCATCAGCATACCGAAGGTCAGCAACAGTCTTACCTGATTCATGGAACAACCCTTAAAAACGTCGAAATGCTTTCACTAGGCCGGCGCAAGCCGTGCTTGTGCGCCGAACGTGCGCCGGAACCACAGACCATAGCGATCAAGATAGAGATAGACTACCGGCGTGGTGTAGAGGGTCAGCAACTGGCTGAACAACAAGCCACCAACGATGGAAATGCCCAGCGGCTGGCGTAACTCAGATCCTTCGCCAAGACCGAAAGCCAGCGGCAATGCCCCCAGCATCGCCGCCATGGTAGTCATCAGGATTGGGCGGAAGCGTAGCAGACAAGCTTCATAGATGGCATCACGCGGACTGATGCCGCGACTTCTCTCGGCATCGATGGCAAAGTCTATCATCATGATGGCGTTCTTCTTGACGATGCCGATCAGAAGAATCACGCCTATCATGCCCATGATGTTGAATTCGACACCGCAGGCGAGGAGTGCCAGCAACGCGCCGACCCCGGCGGAGGGCAAGGTCGACAAAATGGTCAAGGGGTGGATGTAACTCTCGTACAAAATGCCCAGCACGATATAGACCGCCAACAGAGCCGCCATGATCAGCCACGGCTGGTTCTCAAGCGATGCCTGGAACACCTTGGCTGTACCCTGGAAACCGCCACGAATGGAGGATGGCACGCCGATGCTGGCAAACGCCCCGTCGATCGCCAGAGTCGCCTGCGACAAGGACACGCCAACCGGCAGATTGAAAGAGATGGTGGTTGCCGCAAACTGCCCTTGGTGGTTGACCGCGAGCGGGCCAAAGGCTGGCTCGAAATGGCTGATGGCCGACAGCGGCACCAGCGTATTACTGGCCGAGATCAAATAAATGTCATGCAAGGATTGCGGGTTCTGCCAGAACTTTGGCGCCACTTCCATGATGACGAAATACTGGTTGAGCGGGGCGTAAATGGTCGATACCTGGGCTTGGCCGAAGGCGCCGTTGAGGGTGGCATCAATCTGTTTGGTGGTAATGCCGAGCCGGGCCGCAGCATCGCGGTCAATGGTCAAGTGCGTTTCCAACCCCTTGTCCTGCTGGTCAGTATTGACATCGGCCAACTGGGTAAGCCGGGACATGGCCTCGCGGATGCGTGGTGCCCAGGTGTTGAGCTCGGTCAGATCATCGCCCTGGATGGTGTACTGATACTGTGCATTGGAGGCACGCCCGCCCACCCGGATATCCTGTACCGGCTGCAGAAACAGGTTCGCCCCGGGCACATGAGCCAAGGGTTTGCGTAAGCGCTCAATGACCTGGTCCGTGCTCATGTGGCGTTGCGACAGGGGCTTCAACGAGATGAACATGAAGCCGCCATTTCTCTGGCCACCGCCAATGAAACCAACCACGTTCTCCACGGCAGGATCCTGCCCGACGATGCGCATGAAGTCACCGAGTTTTAACTGCATGGCCTGAAATGAAATGCCCTGATCGGCCTGTATATTGCCGGTCATGCGGCCGGTATCCTGTTGCGGAAAAAAGCCCTTGGGCACGATGGTGTACAAGTAAACATTGAGGCCGATGGTCACCATCAATACCAGAATGGTGAGACGGCTATGGTGCAACGCCACGTCGAGCGTGCGCTGATAGCCGTGCAACAAGGCGTTGAAACCCCGTTCTGCGAGGCGCGCGATGGGACCAGGCTTTTTATCAGTAGTGTTCTTGAGCAGACGTGCGCACATCATCGGCGTCGCAGTCAGGGAAACCAGCAGAGATACCACCACCGCCACCGACAGCGTCACCGCAAATTCACGCAGCAGACGGCCGACGATGCCGCCCATCAGCAGCAATGGGATGAACACGGCGATCAGGGAAACACTCATCGACAACACGGTAAACGCGACTTCACGTGAACCCTTGAGCGCCGCCTGGAATGGAGGCACACCATTTTCGATATGGCGTGAGACATTCTCCAGCACTACGATAGCATCATCAACCACGAAGCCGGTCGCCACCGTCAGTGCCATCAGCGACAGGTTGTCCAAGCTGTAGCCACATAAATACATCACGCCGAAGGTACCGATCAGGGACACCGGCACCGCCACACTCGGAATCAGGCTGGCTCGGGCGTTGCGCAGAAACAGGAACACCACCATGATAACGAGGCCAATCGAGATCCCCAGCGTTACCTCGACGTCGTGCACCGAGGCGCGGATAGTTGGTGAACGGTCAATCACTACCTTGACGTCGATCGCCCCGGAAATCGAGGCGCGCAATTGTGGCAATGCCGCACGCACGCGATCCACGGTTTCGATGATATTGGCGTTGGGCTGGCGCATGATCTGCACCAGCACGGCAGGCTTGCCGTTGGACCGTCCCTCATTGCGCAAATCCTGTACCGAGTCGGTGACCTCCGCCACATCGGACAGCCGGACGGGTGCATCGTTATGATAGGAGATGATGAGCGGCAGATATTCCTTTGCCGTATGTGCCTGATCATTGGCATAGATTTGCCATTTATGCGTATCGTCCTCAATACTGCCCTTGGGACTGTTGGAATTGGTGGCAGCAAGGGCAGCGCCGACCTGAGTCAGGGCTATGCCGTACTTGTTGAGTGCCGTGGGGTTGAGTTCGACCCGCACCGCAGGCAGCGAACTGCCGCCCACGTTGACCTGTCCGACGCCCTTTACCTGCGACAGCTTCTGAGCCAGCACGGTGGAAGCTGCATCGTATAACTGGCCTTGCGACACACTATCGGAAGTGAGCGCAATGATCACGATCGGCGCATCCGCCGGGTTGACCTTGCGGTAGGTCGGCCTGGTCGGCAAGCCGGTCGGCAGCATAGGGGCCGCAGCGTTGATCGCGGCCTGCACGTCGCGCGCCGCGCCATTAATGTCCCGATCAAGATCGAACTGCAAGGTAATGCGCGAACTGCCGAGCGAACTGGAAGAGGTCATCTCGGTAATGCCGGCAATGCGCCCCAGGGAACGCTCCAGAGGCGTCGATACAGCAGTCGCCATGGTTTCAGGACTGGCGCCAGGCAGGGCCGCCGATACCGAAATGGTCGGAAAATCAACCTGAGGCAATGGCGACACCGGCAACAACGTGAACGCCACGGCGCCTGCCAGTGTAATCGCCAACGTCAAGAGGCTGGTCGCCACCGGCTTATGGATGAAGATAGCCGAGAAGTTCATGGTTGTTCGGCATCCATTGCTGCAGACTTTCGGCGGCCGGCCAGACGCAGGGCCAGGCGGTCGAAGGCGAGGTAGATCACCGGCGTCGTGAACAGGGTCAGCACCTGACTGACAATGAGCCCTCCCACCATGGTCAATCCCAGCGGGTGGCGCAGCTCCGAGCCGACACCGGTACCCAGCATCAACGGCAAGGCCGCCAACAAGGCTGCCATGGTCGTCATCAGGATCGGACGCAAACGCAGCAGACAGGCCTCATAAATGGCATCCCTTGGCGCCTTCCCCTGCTCGCGCTCGGCTTCAAGCGCAAAATCTATCATCATGATGGCGTTCTTCTTGACGATGCCGATCAGGAGGATGATGCCGATGATGCCGATGATGCCGAGATCGTTACCGGATAACATCAATGCCAGCAAGGCGCCAACTGCGGCGGAAGGCAGGGTGGAGAGGATGGTGACGGGGTGGATATAGCTCTCGTACAGCACCCCCAGCACGATGTACATGGTAATGATGGCGGCGATGATGAGCAGCACTTCGTTGGTCAACGAGTCCTTGAAGGCCGTCGCCGCCCCCTGCAGAATGAGCTGGCTGCTTGCCGGCAAAGCGGCAGCCTGTTTCCCCGCATCGATGGCCGCCACCGCATCGCTCAAGGAGGCCCCCGGCGCCAGATTAAACGAGATGTTGGCGGCCGGAAATTGACCCAGATGGTTGACCACCAGCGGCGTTTCACGCTCGCTGATTGTCGCCACCGAACTCAGCTGCACTTGTCCTCCACTACTGGTTGTGACATAGATGCCATTCAAGGCATCGATACCGCGACTGAAGTCGGAGCCCACCTCCAACACCACGCGATACTGGTTGGACTGGGTAAAAATATTTGAGATGAGGCGCTGAGCGAAGGCGTCATACAGCGCAGCATCGATGGCCGCCGTGGTAATGCCGAGACGCCCCGCCGCATCGCGGTCGATGTCGAGGTAGGCCTGGATGCCGGTGTCCTGCAGGTCGGAGGTCACGTCGCTCAGCTTGGGCGACTGTTTCAAGATCTTGAGCAAACGGGAAACACCAGCTGACAGGATTTTAGGATCGGCATCCTCGACGATGAAGCGGTACTGGCTCTGGCTCACACGGTCTTCAATGGTCAGATCCTGAATTGGCTGCAAATAGAGTTTGATGCCCGTGACATCGGCCGTCTTGTTCTGCAAGCGGCGCATCACGCCAGCAATGTCATCGCTGCGCTGTTCCTTGGGCTTGAGGTTGATCAGCATGCGTCCGGCATTGAGCGTCGCGTTACTGCCATCGACGCCGATAAAGGATGACAGGCTCATCACCGCAGGGTCAGCCAGGATCACGTCTGCCAGCGCCTGCTGGCGCTCCGCCATGTTGCCGAAGGAGATGCTGGGACTGGCCTCGGTGATGCCCTGCAACACGCCGGTATCCTGTAGCGGGAAAAAGCCCTTGGGAATCACGACATACAACGCCACGGTCAGGGCCAGGGTGCCAATTGCCACTAGCAGGGTGAGCCCCTGGTGGTCCAGCACGCGGTTAAGCACGCGACCATAGAGCGCCGTCATGCCGGCGATGAAGTCTCCTGCCACGCGGTCAAACCAGCTGCGCTTTTGTTCCGGCACATGATGCAGCAAGCGCGCGCACATCATGGGAGTGAGGGTCAAGGACACCACGGCGGAGATCAGGATGGCAATGGCAAGCGTGATGGCGAACTCGCGGAACAGTCGTCCCACCACGTCGCCCATGAACAGCAGCGGGATCAGCACCGCAAGCAGAGAGATGGTGAGCGAGATGATGGTGAAACCGATCTGTTTCGACCCCTTGAGCGCGGCGTCGAGCGGATCCTCGCCCTGCTCGATGTAACGCGCAATGTTCTCGATCATGACCACGGCATCATCGACCACAAAACCGGTGGCGATAGTAAGCGCCATCAGCGTCAGGTTGTTGATGCTGAAATCGGCCAGGTACATGACGCCAAATGTGCCCATCAAGGAAATCGGCACTGCAATACTTGGAATCAGAGTGGCCTGGATGTTGCGCAGGAATAAAAAAATCACCATCACCACCAACGCCACTGACAGCAACAACTCGAATTCGACATCACGCACCGAGGCGCGGATGGTGGTAGTGCGGTCGGTCAGCAGGACGACATCAACGGCTCCCGGAATCGAGCTCTGCAATTGCGGCAGCAGCAGCTTGATGCGGTCGACTACTTCGATCACGTTAGCGCCGGGCTGGCGCTGGATATTAAGAATGATAGCGGGGTCACTGTTAGCCCAGGCAGCAAGATGCACATTCTCGGCATCCTCGATGACCTCACTCACATCCCTCAGGCGGATCGGCGCACCCTTGGTATAGGCGATGACGATGTTCCTGTAGTCCTCTGGTTTCTTCAACTGGTCGTTGGCATCGATAGTGGAGGCACGTGTCGCGCCATCGAAGCTGCCCTTAGCCGCGTTCTGATTGGAGTTGACGATGGCAATACGCAGGTTTTCTAGCGTCAGGCCATAGGCGGCAAGCGCCCGGGGATTGGCTCGCACCCGCACCGCCGGCCGCTGGCCACCGCTGATGCTGACCAGACCCACGCCTGTGACCTGGGAGATCTTCTGCGCCAATCGGGTATCGGCGAAATCTTCGACCTGAATCATCGGCAGCGTCTTCGAGGTCAACGCGATGGTCATGATGGGTGCGTCGGCTGGATTGACCTTGCTATAGATCGGCGGCATCGGCAGGTCGTTGGGCAGGAAATTGCCGGCAGCGTTGATAGCTGCCTGCACCTGCTGCTCTGCAATATCGAGGTTGAGCGTGAGGTTGAATTGCAGGGTAATGACCGAAGCGCCACCGGAACTGCTCGACGACATCTGTTTCAATCCCGGCATCTGCCCGAACTGACGCTCCAAGGGCGCCGTGATCGAGGAGGTGATGACTTCAGGGCTGGCGCCAGGATAAAGCGTCGCCACCTGAATGGTCGGGTAATCGACTTCAGGCAAGGCCGACAGCGGCAGCCAGTGATAGCCCAGTAATCCCACCAGCAGGATGGCCAGCATCAAGAGAGAAGTCGCGACCGGGCGCAGGATGAACAGGCGCGACGGGTTCAGGCCGGACGTACTCATGCTTCGCTCCGTTGGTGGCGCTTCCCCTCCCCTGGTTTGCCTCGATGGTTAACCTTGTCCGGGATGCCAGGCACGACGACGCGCACCTTGGCGCCATCGCGCAGTTTGTCTATGCCGTCGATGATCACCGATTCTCCAGCCGCGAGGCCATGGGTAATGACGATGTTGTCACCCTCCACGACGCCGGTCTTGATAGTGCGCAATTCTACCGTTTCATCCGGCTTCAACACATAGACGTTGCTGCCGCTGCTGCTGCGCTGCACCGCTGATGCCGGGATCAGAACCGCGTCCTTGATCACGTCAAGCAGCAGCCGCATGTTGACGAACTGGTTGGGGAACAGGCTGCCGTTTTCATTCTTGAATTCGGCCCGTAGCCTGATGGTGCCGGTGGTGGGATCGATCTGGTTATCCATCGTCAGCAAGTGCCCATCCGCCAACTTGGCAGTCTTCTGACGGTCATAGGCTTCGACCGGGACAGGGCCTCCGGCCTTGATGCGAGCAATCACTCCGGGCAGGTTGTCTTCGGGAATCGGGAACAACACGGTAATGGGTTGCAGCTGAGTGATGGTGACGATGCCGTTCACGTCGCCAGTCTGGATCTGATTGCCAGGATCAACCTGGCGCAGCCCCACCACACCGCTGATCGGGGCGAGGGTCCGGCAATAGCTCAATTGTAATTTGGCGTTATCGACTTGCGCCTGATCGACGGCGATGATAGCGACATTCTGGCGAACCAGAGCTGCCTGGGTGTCAACTTGTTGCCTCGCGATGGAGTCCTGCGCCAGCAAGGTGTTAAAGCGTTCGAGATCCATCCTGGCGTTATCCAGAGTTGCCTTGTCCTTGCTCAGTTGAGCGTTCATCTGGGCGAGCGCGACTTCATAAGGACGTGGATCGACTTCTGCCAGCATTTCACCAGCCTTGACGCTCTGGCCCTCGCGGAAATAGAGCTTCAACAATTGTCCATTGACCCGCGTCTTGACCGTGATGGTATTGCGCGAGGCCACCGAACCAAGGGCGTCGAGATAGACCTTGACGTCGCGCGTGACGGCCGCAGCGGCCAGCACCGGCATCGGGCGTGATTTGCCGTCGAATTTTCTGCTTGCAGGCGCCGCCGGCTCGCTCTTGTTGCGGATCACCCAGGTCGCACCCAGCGCCACGGAGATGATTATAAGCAGCAGCAACCAGCGCCAGCGATTTGCAGGAGGCTGGCCACGGCCTGACGAGGACCCGCTCTGATTCAGGCTCATGGGGCCGTTTTATCCAGAGACTTCAGGACCCGGTCGGTCATGTCGATGCGTTTGCTGCCGTAAGCCAAGCCACTGTAGAGCACCAGATCATAGCCGTCAGCTTCAGACACGGCGGTCACAGCCTTGTTGATGCGATCTTGCAGCGCGGCAAGCTCCTCGTTTTTGCGAATGCTGATGTCTTCATTCAACTCGCGCTGCTTGCGCTCGAAATCAAGCTTGAGGCCGGCGACTTCCTGTTCCTTTGCGCTGCCGGAATTTTCCTTGTCGTTGATCTGCTTCTGCAGGCGTGTGAGCTCCGCCGTCCGTGGGCTGAATTCCTTCTGCAGCTTCTTGGCACTCTCCATCGCCTGTGGCGCCTCTTTCAGGATTCGGTTGACTTCGACATAACCCACCTTCATGTCAGCTGCTGCTACATCTGCCGCAAACAGGATGAAAAGGACAAGCAAGCTAAAACGTGAGAATTTATTCAATTGGATCTCCGATCAGTAAACCAGAATTTAATCTTGCCATGTATCAACAATTTGTCAGGGCGGCTGAAATTTGTATCCAAATAGTTCAAGCCGCCACCAATCACGCCGAACAGTTGCCATAATACCGCATGGCAAATAGTCAATCTCACGTTTTAAGCCGGCAGCGGCAAGGCTTGCAAGCGCCACCGGCCCGCAGCCAGCAGTTCGAGTTCCTGCGTGTGGAAGCCCAACAAGCTGCTGCGATGACCTACGCTCACCAGTATTGCCGCCGGCAATGCCTGGCGCAGCAATTGGTACATGGCGTATTCCAGACCTTCATCCATGGCCGAACTGGCTTCATCAAGAAACACGATGCTGGGCTTGTTCAACAGCACACGGCCAATCGCCAGACGTTGCTGTTCGCCAAGCGACAGGATACGGGTCCAGTCATCGTCGATATCCAGGCGCTCAACCAGATGGCCTAACTGACACTGACGCAAGACCATGGTGGCCGCTTCGTCTGTCTGCATGGGCGCCGGGTAGTACAGCGCCTTGCGTAGCGTTCCCAAAGGCAAATAGGGTTTCTGCGGCAGGAACAGGGCTTGCTGTTCAAGCGGCCAACTGACAATGCCGGTGACATAAGGCCACAAACCTGCAACCGCTCTCAGCAAGGTCGTTTTGCCGATGCCAGAAGGACCACGTATGAGCAATGACGCACCCATCGGCAACACAAGATTCAAGCCTTCAACCAGCAGCACCTGAGCTGGCGTCCTGACGCTTAACGCTTTTACGGCAAGCCTCTCCGAGGCGGCTTGCATCGTTACGCTATCCAGTAGCAGTGCAGCATCTATCGAATCCAGGAAACCGGACAGACGATTGATCTCCGCGCGATAAGCGGTGAAATCATCATAGGAACTGCGGAAGAAAGACAACGCCCCCTCGACCTGACCAAACGACTGCGAGGTCTGCATCACGTCACCCAGCGTGATCTGGCGACTCAACAGTCGTGGCGCCTGGACCACGAATGGAAACACCACGGCGGCCTGACTGATGGCAAGATTGAAGCCCTGGAACTTGAGCGAACGAAACACGATGGCCCACATATTGCTGATCACGTTGGCAAAGCGTGCCAGCAGATTACCGCGCTCGACCGCCTCCCCACGATAGAACGCAATGCTCTCGCTGTATTCCCGCAGGCGGATCAAGGCATAGCGGAAATTTGCGCCATATTGCTCGTTAAGGAAATTCAATTGAATCAGAGGCCTGCCGATCTTCAGTGCGAAAACCGTGGCAATGACGACATACAGATAGACCATGAACACCATCGCCCGTGGAATCTCCCAGCCAAACAGGACCAGTGAACCGGACAGGCTCCAGAGAATGATGCTGAACGCAAACAGCGACACCACGGCATCGAGCAGGCCCATCGACAAGGCCAGTGATTTGGCGACGAAACTCTCCACATCCTGTTGTATGCGCTGGTCCGGATTGTCAGCGGCATCCGGCACGTACTGACTGCGATAATAGCTCTGGTGGTCCAACCAGCGGGTGATCAGCCTGTTAGTCAACCAGACCCGCCAGCGAATCAGAAAGGCCTGCTGCAGATAGAAGTTCAGCAGCGCACGCCCCACATGAATGGCAGCCAGGATGGAAAACACCAACAGCATGAACCAGAACGCCTTGGCATCCAGCCTTTGCATCGCACTGTAAAACCCGTTATACCAGAACGAGAACAACACATTCATGCGTACCGAAAACAGCGTCATGAATATCATCAGCGCGAGCCAGGCAAAAGGCAAAGCGCTGCGCTCGGGGTTGAAATAATCCCAAGCCAGCCTCCTGAACTGGCGCCCCCAGCCGGTATAGCGCCCCAGGGCCACAGTCGTGATGATCAGCCCGACCAGGCTGATGACGAAGGCCTCGCCCAGCCAGGCCAGGCTATCCAGCAGTTCATGATTCCAATCCATAATGTCCCCGGTTTTCAGCCAGCCCTGATGTTAAGAAATTCAAATCACTCATCATACCGAGAGCGTATGAAGTATCGCAGGATAACAGACGTTCGTTCAGTGGTTTTATCGATCAGAATGGGTGACCGTTTTGCATAATTTTTCATGTCGCACTTGAGTGGAATACGCAATAATGCACGCATGCTGAAAATTCCAGGGGTATTACGTCGAATCGGCCCGGGCTTGATTACTGGCGCCGCAGACGACGATCCCAGCGGCATTGCCACCTATTCCCAAGCCGGCGCGCAACTTGGATTACACAGCTTGTGGAGTATCGTTTTTGCCTGGCCGCTGGTAGTGGCGGTACAGGTCATCTGTGCACGCATCGGTGTCGTCACCGGTCGTGGCCTGGCCGCCAATCTGCATGGCAACCTGCCGCGCCCGCTTCTGCTCACGGTCGTCTGCGCTCTGCTACTCGCCAACACCCTCAATATAGCCGCAGACCTGGCCGCTATCGGCGATGCAATCCGGCTGGTTTTTGGCGGCTCGCAGCACTTGTATTCCCTGATCGCCGGACTGTTATGTGCTTTTCTGCAGATAAGGATCCCGTATGAGCGTTACGTCCACATCCTGAAATGGCTCACCCTCTCATTGCTGGCCTATACCGGCGTCATTTTTACGGTGCACATTCCCTGGCAGGAAGTACTGCGCGATGCCGTATGGCCGAACATCCAGTGGACACCTGAATATATCAACATGGTAGTGGCGCTGTTTGGCACCACCATCAGTCCCTACCTGTTCTTCTGGCAAACCGCGCAGGAAATCGAAGAGCGTCAGGTCAAGCGCAAGTCCCATGCCGCAACGACTAGGCAACTGTCATCGGAATTACGCCAGGTGCGCCATGACACAACCTTCGGCATGGCAGTCTCCTGCTTCATCGCCTTCTTCATCATGCTCACCACCGCCGTGACATTGCATGTCTCCGGCGTAACAGACATCCAATCATCAAGCCAGGCGGCAGAGGCATTGAGACCAATTGTAGGGCCGTTAGCATTCCTGCTGTTCGCGCTCGGCATCATCGGCAGCGGTTTACTGGCGGTGCCGGTGCTGGCCGGTTCTGCTGCTTATGCCGTGGCCGAAGCCTTTGAACGTCCGACTGGCCTGTCTCTCAAGCCAACCGAGGCCCGTACCTTCTACGCCGTGATTGCAGTGGCCACACTCGGTGGCGCCGCTCTCGATTTTACTTCGATTAATCCAATCAAGGCGCTCTACTGGAGCGCCATCGTCAACGGCGTCGTTGCCGTGCCACTCCTGTTCATCATTCTCTGGTTGGCCGGCCTGCCGAGAGTACTGGGGGACTTCGTGATCAAAGGCCGACTGCTTTTTCTGGGGAGATTGGCAGCTGCAGTCATGGCCATTTGCGCCGTCTCAATGCTGGTGCTATTGATCCGGCCATGAATCGATTCATCGGAAAACTGAGCACTGCAAGGCCCGCATGTCGAATGCTCAATCGTGGTGATGGCACCACTCCCGGCCGTACCCGTAATGAGCAAGCGAGGCATCAAATGTTTTCTTTTGTTCTGACGTTTTAAGCTTAATTCAAGCGGGCTCAAGCTTACTTCAACACAACGGATTCAATCACGACCGGCTTGATCGGCACATCCCCCGGTTCTGTCGGTGAGGTAGCGATTTTGTCGACCACTTCCATCCCCTTGGTGACCTTGCCAAACACGGCATAACCCCAGCCGCGCCCGTCCTTCGAGGTGTGATTGAGAAAACCATTATCTGCGACATTGATGAAGAACTGCGAAGTTGCCGAATGGGGATCATTGGTGCGGGCCATCGCAATGGTGCCGATCTGGTTCTTCAATCCATTATCCGCCTCGTTCTTAATCGGCGCACGGGTTGGTTTTTCAGCCATTTCCCGGGTCATACCACCCCCTTGAATCATGAAACCGTTGATCACGCGATGGAAGATAGTCCCGGCATAATGGCCGCTCTTCACATACTCCAGAAAATTCGCCACCGTCTTGGGTGCCTTTTCACTGTCAAGCTCCACCACGATTGGCCCGAGGTTAGTATTGATCTGCACCGTGGGTTGCGCCCAGGCTTGGGCTGAGATCATGCAAACGAGAAGGGTAGCTGCCAGTTTCAGACGCATTTTGTTTCCTTAGAGTTAGTAGAATGGCTATAAGCAATGACTTACTACGAATTTTACAGCTTAGTCAGATGGCTAGTTGAATGATCAGTTGTTACATAAGACACTCGCCCTGTGCGGAGTGTCTTATGGTAGAGCAGTCGAAGGGGCGAACGGAATAATTCAGCGCTTCCTGCCAGATAAATACCACAGGCAGATTGTGTTCGCAATTACAGTGCCGAAAATGGAATCTGGCTTATAACCTGCTCACCGTTTATCCGCGTATTCGACCGGCCATCTGTTTTGAATGGCATCTTCCAGGACAAAATAATATTCTTCCGTCTGATCGGCAAACTTGCTGAAAAGCAAGGACGCAAAGTCACCGGCCTAAGGGAAACTATGGCAGCGGGATTGCGACATAAACCTTCGTTTATGTGCGTAACTGTGCTGCCCCGATGTTTGAACTTGAAATTTGGGGAAATAACCATGCCATACTCTTTTGCCTCACCGCCTCCTTGCAACAATGCTTACCTCATGAATGGCAGACCCACGCGCTTGATGCTGCAACTTCAAACGCAAAAGTCCGACCCGCAACCGTTGCAACTCCAAGACGCAAGCGATGCGAAATCCGGCAAAGAGAACTTTCGACTAATCACCAGCGAGAAATTGAGCCTAACTTTTCCTGCCAGAGTTATATAAAACCATGTGGCCTTCTATGGAAAACTTGAGCTTCTGGATCTTTTCATTCCTGGCAGTGGCATTCATGCTGAAGTTCGTCTGCCATCAATTCCGCTACAGGACAAATCGCAACTATCGATACGAAGCTGATATGGCTTCCCAATTCAATGAGTTCAGCCGGCTCTGTCAATTCCAAGAAAGTGATCATTTAATTGCATAGTTGTGTTCAATTAAATTTCGCAAAAATTCATTTTCTGGGTTACGGTCGGATAAAGAAATTTTCGGGTTCTTGATTGCGACATTGGTAATCAGCACTTGCGTATAGATTGATCATCCAATTTCACAGAAAAAGGCAACTGACGTTCAGCGGCGGCGCCAAAAGATGAGAGCTGCCATTGGTGCTGCGAGATTGCTTTGCCCCTAATCGCGTGTAATTTTCTCCATGTGCAACATTCCCTCCGTAAACTGTTGCACATGGAGTTTGATCCCACCGTAGATAAATGCCGTCATATCCTGACAAATAAATTGGTGCACCGTCCAATAAACTGATAACAAACAACGATGGAGATACGAGTGGCTGACAATCTGATGGGATTCGCATTAGTTCTGTTCTGTTTCCTGTTTACTCTGGATGTGATCAAATCCTTGAAGACCGGATCATCGAGAATCGACGTTCCTTATCCTCTATCCCTATTAAAAATAGATGCTGATCGATCAGAAGAACCGATCCGCTTCTGGATTCAGGTATGCCTCAAAGGATTGGGTGCGATTGTGGCTTTTGGTCTGTTCGTGATGTTCTACATCGTGTTACGCTGAACTGACAATGTTAAGGCACTCTATCCCATGCGCAATCTTCACAATAACTTCTGCATGAAAACACTGGTTGCCATGCTGGCCAGCCTAATCTTCGCCTCGGTGGCTAGTGCTGATGGAGCGCCTCGCTTGCGGCTGTGGATCACGGACCCTATCGGCGCCGACGCCTCGCAATGTGTGCGGTCAGAGTCCTCTACAGACATAACCCGATTGCTGGGCATTCCTCCTACGCTGACTGAGCTGGATGTCACCTCTTGGGACATGGCTGATGCACGCTGGCAGTTGAACCCTGACCGATTCCCGGCCAGCAATGCCCGGCAGCAACTTGAGGATCACTGCTTTGCGCTGATGCTGGATGGTGAATTGATCAGCCGAGGTGTCGTACTTTCCTCCTATTCAGCACGTCTAATCAGGTTTCCAACCATCGTGGTAACGAAGCGTGGTCAGTTGTTAGATTTGCGTCTCACATCAAGTTTCTACGGCAGTTCGATGAAGCCAATCCATGTTAAGGCACTTGATGCTGTACTTCAGTCGCGCATCCAAGCGCCGCCGCCGATAAATACCCCTTCACAATGAATAGCCGATAGATGCGTTAAGCATCACGTTGGCGAGCGCGGCGCCTGCTGTGAACCCACATAGCAGGCTGACAATTCACTACACATTGCAATGCTGCTCTATGAAGTGAAGCAGCTACCCAAGCCCTTGCATGCCATCTTCCGGGCTTTTAATCCTAGCAAATCCTATACTGGCTGCATTGCCATGAAAATATTTTCAAAACTCCCCTGACAGTTTTTAACGACTAGCGTCTCTATAGGTACTCAGTAAGCAATTGTTGCTATTGACTGTTGAGCAGAGCTAAGGATTGAAAGGGAAATCATGAAAAAATTAATGTTGATCGTACTGCTTGCCATATCAACGCAAGCAAGTGCCGATGGTCATCATGAGGAGCACTACGCTCACCATGCTTCGACGCCAGTCTATTACGGGCCGAGTTACTACACGCCAAGCTATTATTCACCTGGCTATTACGTCCCAACATATCCTGCGCCTGTCGTGATTACTCAGCCTCGCATGGATATGGCTGATTTGATGGTGCCCATGCTATTCGGCGGTGTCATTGGCTATGCTTTAGCCGAGCAAAAAGCTCCTGAAAGAGTTCAGACGCCATCAAATATCTCTAATGAGCCAGTCTACCAATACAAGACCATTCACGATGCCCAATGCGACTGTGATCGTCGGGTGTTGGTCCGTATGGATTGAGCCCGCGGTTACTTCTACTCACTCAGCCATGCTAGTTAATTTGAGGTCTGAAAAATGAACAAATATAGTTTAGGTGGTTTGTCCCTGATTTTATTGTTGACGGCATGCGGTGCGAACAATGTGAAGGAGCCGAATCCTTCATCCGTGGAAGACAAGAGCATACCAGCCCATAAGGTCACCCCCTCTACACCAGAGCAACCCCATGCTGGACCGGGCGCGGATATTGGGGTGATTAAAAAGGGTGATATTAAAGAGAAATTACTGACGGATACTGACGGAATTCCATCGGAACACAAAATTTACTTTGATTTTAATGAGGTTGGGGTCAAGGACCAATATCGTCAAATTATTGGGGCGCATGCCAAATATCTGGTGGCTCATCCGAATGTGAACGTCATGCTTCAGGGCAATACGGATGAACGTGGTAGCCGTGAATACAACCTGGCCTTAGGTCAGTCCCGTGCGGCGACCGTTAAAGGTGTGATGAATGTCTATGGCGTGCCGAGCAAGCAGATTGAAACATCAAGCTACGGCAAGGAAATGCCGAGTTGCAACGAACAAAACGAAACTTGCTGGGCCAAGAATCGTCGAGTCGACATTGTTTATGGGGTTGAATAACCAGCACTCATAAACGTTCGGCACCTTTCGTCCAGGTATTTTACCTAGAAAGCTCTAGGCTTTTTACTGATATCAAAGTTATTGAATAAGGATAATAATTGAAATTGGATTGATCTGGAAATTGAACGTCGATTAATCTGGGGCTGGAATGTAATGACGGGTAGGATTTTTTAAATTGCAAAGGGGAATTAGCATGTTAAGGAAATCAGTAGTTTGTTTGGCAATAATGATGGCTTTTTCAAATAGCGCGTTTGCTGCTTGGCGCACTTGCGTTCCAGATCAGTGCTCACAAAAACAGGCAACTTTTGACACTTTGCGCGAGTGCATGGAGTACCAGCAATACCAGGGAAACTCATGGCAGAAGTGTTTTAAGGTTTAATTTGACCTCATTTTGTGTGAGATACAGTGCGACCATTAATTAATCCAAATCGTCGCACTGACTTTGGCTCACAATTTCTTGGCCATTCCACCTGCGGAGATGATTTCCAAGCCTATCTTGACTAAAGTACATAATAAAATCAGTACGGGAGGTCGCCACAGTACGTGAAAGCTCCAACTTTACCCATACGATAGACGGCGAACGATTATTAAATTGCACTCTGACGCAAAAGGGGGAGTCTAAATGTTTACGTACTTCCACACTTCTGGTTCTTGCTCTGACAGACTGCACTTCAAAAAAAGTTCGCTGATGCAAAACAATTATTTCCTATGCCAGAGTCGCTCATAATGGCTGAAACTATGCGCAGCCACGGCGTGGTGTTGGAAAAAATGTACCGATTCCAATTGTGGCTGATTCCCACTTTGGAAAAGTTTCCGCGTAGTCAGCGCTTCCTGTTAGGTGACCGTATGCAGATGCTGGCGCATGACGTGCTTGATGGATTGATCGAGGCTACATACAGCCGCGAGCCGTTGGCGGCACTGGGCGCCGCCAATCTGCGCCTGGAAAAGTTACGATTCATGCTGCGATTGGCACGAGACCTCAATCACCTCGATCTGCGCCGTTACGAATTTGCTGCTGACGCATTGCTGGAAATTGGTAGACTGATCGGTGGCTGGAGAAAGGCGAGTCATGGTAAGGGCTGATAAATCTGTAGTTCATTCGGATTGTCCTATGTTCGAGCAGATCGCCAGCTTTCCACATTTACTGCAAGCCATGCAGCGAGCGGCCTGTGGCAAGCGCAGCAAGCCAGGGGTATCGGCCTTTCTCAATCGCCAGGAGAAGTCCCTGATTCAGTTGCGTGACCAATTGCAATCTGGTACTTGGCAGGGGGGTGGCTACACCGTCATCGAAGTACGCGACCCCAAGCCGCGCCGTATCTCAGCCGCGCCGTTTGCGGATCGAGTCATCCACCACGCTCTGTGCGATGTCGTCGCCCCCTTGTTTGAGCGCGGCTTCATTAATGATAGTTATGCTAACCGTGTGGGTTTTGGACAACATCGTGCCGTGGCACGTTACGAACACTACCGGGATCGCTATCGCTACGTGTTGCGCTGTGATATCTATCGTTACTTTCCGGCAATTGACCATGCTATTTTGAAGTGCGATTACCGCCGCCGCATTACCTGTCCACGCACACTCGACTTGCTCGACATCATCGTGGATGGCTCCAACCCGCAAGAGCCCGTCAATATTCTGTTTCCCGGTGATGATCTGCTTACGTTTGCGGGACGTAAACTTGGTCTACCACTGGGCAATCTCACCAGCCAGTTATTTGGCAATATTTACCTCAATGGTTTCGATCATTACGTCAAAGAAGTGCTGCGCGCACCATACTTGCGCTATGTGGATGACTTTGCCCTGTTCGCCAACGATATCGCTACCCTTGAGCGCTGGCAAGCTCAAATGGCAACCTATCTCGCGGGGCGCAGATTGCTACTGCACCCACGCAAAACCTTTATCTCGGCAACAGCCGAACCTGCGCAATTTCTCGGTTATGTGCTGCACCGTGGAGGGATGCGCACACTGCCGCCAGAGAATGTTCAACGCTTCCGAGGAAGGTTGCAAGCATTACGCACTCGCTGGAAAAATGGCGACCAAAACGAAACGGCTATACGCCAGCGTATTCAGTCCTGGATTGCGCACGCGAGCCATGCTGATACCCGGCGCTTGCGCCAGACCATCTTCCGTGGCGGGTGGTTTGATCCCGCTATTGAAGGCTTGCCCATCCGTGCTGCGTGGCGGTTCGTGGAACAACGAACCACAGAACGCCCGCGCGGCGAATCGCAACAACAACGACCCTGCGAAACGGAACAACAACAACGGCTTCCGTCTTGCCAGATTGCTCTACCCCCGGAACCAGGCGGTTCATGGACCGTCTGGGCGAGAGAAAGAGCGTTCAGGATGGGCAAAGCTAAGGCAGCACCCGCCGTCCGTTTTGGCCGAGAGGCAACGGACGGCGCTCTTAACGAACACAACATCGAGGAGAATTAAGTGAAACTAAAATCCATTTTAGCCGCTACCGTATTGGCGGTCAGTCTGATCCCTGCTGCCCATGCTGCCGATGCCGGGGCGATAAGTATTCCGATGATCCCCATTCCCGGCCATAACTTCGAGATGGGCAAGACCGAAGTCACACAAGCGCAATGGGTTGCTGTGATGGGCGAGAACCCCAGTCACTTTAATAAATGCGGTGACGATTGCCCGGTAGAGAATGTGAGCTGGATCGATGTGAAACTCTATATCAAGCGACTTAACAGGAAAACCGGACAAGAATACCGGTTACCCTCCGAGGCTGAGTGGGAATATGCTTGTCGGGCTGGAAGCCAAGACACCTATTGCGGCGGAAATGATGTAGACAAAGTGGCATGGACTACAAATAACAGCGGTGGTGAAACCAGTCCGGTAGCAGGTAAAAAGCCGAATGCCTGGGGCTTCTACGACATGTCAGGTAATGTATGGGAATGGGTGGAAGATTGCTACGATAGCATTTGCGACGCTCGTGTGCTGCGTGGCGGTTCGTGGGGCAGCGAACCGCAGGGCGCCCGCGCGGCGTATCGCTGCTACGACGGCCCTGCGTTTCGGGGCAGCAACGACGGCTTCCGTCTTGCCAGAACGCTCCCGTAACGTAGCGTAGCGAAGTGGGAGGGAGCTTAGTCCTTGTACCTTTACCCCTTTACCCCTTGCTGAATTTGCACAAGGAACTGCAGGTCATCATTAAAACCGTAAATGTTTGTCTGATTGAGTGAATGAGTTATGCCAACGGTGACTAAGCAATGGGCATAAGGGGAGGTTTTATAAAAATTTTTTCAATTTTCAGGAATGTAGGGCCTAGTTCCTGACAAATTCATAAGGCCTGCGTCTAAATACTCATGGCACCACTAATGAGAAAAACGATGTCTTATCCAGTCAAACTGACGCTGTATAAAAACGGGCATGTGATCCGCGAGCAAATCGCCGACAACGAAAATGACTTGTATTGCCCTATCGAGATGGACACGGGCACTGGTTGGCTGGACGTCGAACCGCTCTTTCAGTTGATGTTGCAAAAAGGATGTGATCAGGCCTCGGATACTTTTTGCGTGTGTCACAGCTATGAAAAGTGGGGCAAGATGCAGCAGGAAGTGGTCAAGATTAAAGCGCAGTTGCAGTGCCTGGGCGATTCATGATGTCGCAACCATACGTCGGACGGAGAATTTAAATTGAATAATTTTGTTAAAACTATGTTGTTGGCAGGCTTCGTTCTGTCGCCATTAAGCGCTCATGCCATGGGTGGTGATCAATGGATCAAGGATGCTAAAACAGGTTGTGAAGTCTACGGCGCCTTTCCTGATGCCGGTGAAAGCATCGAGTGGTCCGGCAGTTGCGTTGACGGCAAAGCTAACGGCCAAGGGATATTGCAGTGGTCTTCGCATGGCAGCCCGAATCAAAAGTATGAAGGGGAACTTCTGGCCGGCAAGATGCACGGCAAGGGTACTTTAAAGTGGCCGAACTCTGACCGCTACGAGGGTGAGTGGCGAGATGACAAGCGTAATGGGCAAGGCACATTCTCTTGGGCGAGCACCTCAGAAGTGCAGGATCAATACGAGGGTGAATGGCATGACGATCAGCGTAACGGTCATGGCGTCATGAAGTGGGCCAAGGGCAATCAGTACGAAGGCGAATGGCGGGCGGACAAAATGAATGGCACAGGAGTGCAAACCTTTCCCAATGGGCATAGGTACGAGGGCCATTTCGTGGATGGCTTGCGCCAGGGCAAAGGGATTTATCACTGGGCGGATGGAAAGGCCTCTTATGAGGGGGAATTTCGCAAGAACCTAAAACACGGCACTGGAACAATGGACTATTCGAATGGCGAACACTACGAAGGTGAGTGGCGAAATGACAAGAGGCAAGGCAAGGGCGTTCTGATCTTCCCCATTAATAGACCTGAGAACGTGTATCAACCTACCCGATACGAAGGCGATTGGTTCGATGATAAGCAAATAGGCAAAGGCATCATGACCTGGCATGACGGTAAAGACCGTTATGAAGGCGATTACCAGGCCGATGGCAGAACAGGCCATGGTGTCAAAGTCTGGGCCAACGGTGACCGCTACGAAGGTGAGTGGCGTCAGGGAGACATGCAGGGCAAGGGCTTGTACACCACCAGCGACGGCACGACTTTCTCCGCCAACTGGCAAGCAAATGAATCGGCTGGCCCCGGCGTCGCAACCAAAAAAGATGGTAGTCGCTACAGCGCCACTTTTAAGAACGGCAAGCTCGTTCTGGATGCACCACTGACGGCCCAATAAGTCTCGGCTACGAACACAGGAATCGGATCATGAAATTATTAGCATTTAGTGCGGCATTGTTGCTTATCCCTGGCCTTGCCATGGCGGAAGTGAATACCAAGAACGGGGATTTTTACATCACCTATCATGACATCACCCAGGAATCCGGGGGGCATGAACTTAATTTGTCGCGGACCTACAATTCCAAAGCAACAGCGAATGGCTGGTTCGGTTACGGCTGGGGATCCCCTTATGAGACGCGATTGGTGGTGATGCCGGACAATACCGTCGTGGTGCGTGATCATGGGACCGGGCAGACCAATTACTACACCCCGGAACAAGGCAAGAATTTAGAGGCAGGGGTAGATAAGATCATTAGTGAAGCCGCTCGGCATGACTATCTTGACGCGGCTGAAGTCGAAGACCTCCGCCACAAGTTGACGACTGACGCAGCTTTGCGAATTACAAAGGTTTTGGCGTATGGAATCCAAAGCCAACTGCCAAAAGGCGCCAAAGCCCAAATGCGTAATTGTCCAGAATCCGTGATCACACGTATTGATGATGAATACCAGCGTACGACTTGCGGATCTGCAGTTGAGTATTTCGATCTGGCTGGACATCTGATCAGACAAGAAAGTGATGGGTACAAATTCACCATCCATTACGCCGGAAAATATCCTGACCGGATTGAAGATACTCAAGGGTTGAAGATATTCCTGGAGTGGACAGCCGCCGGGCATATTGCCAGGACTCAGACCGACCAAACGCAACCTGTCGTGCATTATTACCACTATGACGAACAGGACAATCTGCTCTTGTCGAATGAAATCGGCGGGAATTTCTACCGTTACGATTACGACAGCTCTCACAATATGACGCAGATCGGTTACATCGATCACACGCACATGGACATGCAGTACGATGAATCAACCCATATCAAATCCGTTGCTGAAGTTGATGGATCGAAAAGAAGCTACACATATAGAACAGACCCTGGTAACGCCTTGCATTATTGGACAACAACAACCAGTACCAACGCGAGCGGAGAACAATCGACCAAAGAGGAAGAATTTTCATTTACAGCTGATGCAACGGGTGTTCAAAGACTAACTCACTTTGGCGACGTCGCAGGTGAAGGAATGCAAGACGTCCTGATGGACACCAAAGGACGGGTCATCCGTGCACATTATTCCAATGGTAGTGTTGCAGAGTATTTCTACCACCCTGTACTCAACAAAATAAGCGCAATAGTATCGAATAAGGGCAGCTCCATTTTCACCTATGACACCGCTGGCAATTTGATTCGCCTGTTCAATACCGAAGGCCAGCTTATCGTTCTCGGTTACGACAGTCAGAATCGAATCATTCGCCTCAATGAAACCAATCAAACAAACCATACGCATCGTGAACTTACGTTCAAGTACAACGCCCTTAACAAGCCGATCCAGATTAAATTGATTAGAAAAGGTGAAATTAACGTCGAGTACAATCAGGATGGTGAGATTGCCAAAGTCGAATCCAAGCAAGGTGCCAAAATGGCTCTTGCTGTGACGGAGGCATTTCAGACCTTACTGGCGGTGGTGAAGGTTGGGGGTGTGGGTTTTGGGATGTAGTGATTATGGTGCCGACGAACATGGTGCTCATGCTGATCATTTTAAGCAGGAAGATTCGGCGACACTTGTATAAGGAACGCGTTGCAGACTTAGCGCCGGCGGACACAAGATAAATTTTGTAATGGGGGACTTTATGAATAAGCAAACATTTTCAGGCACATCTGATAACGGCGACATTTCTGAGGCGCTTCAATCAGCAGTTCAGGCGGCAAAGGAAACATTAGAAACTTCCTTAGTTTCCTGGACTATGGAGTCGATCACAGGCGAATCGGGTGGTTTTATCCAAAAAAACACGGTGACAGCGACCATTGTAGCGTCAGCACCAAAATCATAGCAATGTATAATACACGTCTGAGTTGCATTGGCTCGTATTGGAAAATGCAAGTTGTTCAACGTCGTTATTTTAATCGCCTGGGAGAACCGAATGAAACTGAAATCCATTTTAGCCGCCGCCGTGTTGGCGGTAAGTCTGATACCTGCTGCTCATGCTGCCGATGTCGGTATCGTAATGATCCCTATCCCCGGCATGAACTTTGAAATGGGTAAGTATGAAGTGACCCAAGGCCAGTGGAAGGCGGTCATGGGCAACAACCCCAGCAGCTTCAGTGATTGCGGCGACAACTGCCCAGTGGATAGTGTGAGTTGGAATGATGTGCAGGTTTTCCTTCAAAAGCTCAACGGCACAAGCGGCAAACAATATCGCTTGCCGAATGAAGATGAATGGGAATTCGCGTGCCATGGCGGCACTGACGATGAATACTGTGGTGGAGGCAACCTTAATGCTGTGGGCTGGTATTTTGGGAATAGCGGAGGTAAAACTCATACAGTAGGATTTAAGAAACCGAACGGCTACGGTTTACATGACATGTCAGGTAATGTATGGGAATGGGTGGAAGATTGCTACGAGGGCATTTGCGACGCTCGTGTGGTGCGTGGCGGTTCGTGGTACAGCGCTCCGCCGGGCGCCCGCGCGGCGAATCGCAGCAACAGCGGCCCTGCGACCCGGGACTTCCTCAGCGGCTTCCGTCTTGCCAGAACGCTCCCGTAACGTAGCGTAGCGAAGTGGGAGGGAGCTTAGTCCTTGAATCTTTACCCCTTTACTCCTTGCTGAATTTGTACGGCTGGGGTACGCATGGCAGACGGCTGTTCTACAGCAGCCACCCTAACCCAAAAGACGTTGCATTCGCCACTAGCGACCACCAAAGTGCTCTGGCGGTACCAACCCTCAGCCATGCCTGATACCAGAGCGCTTCGATCAATACCACGCAAAGCTCAATTAGCCATAAGCCTGTGACATATTGATCTGCAGATAAGACCAGCGCAGCGCGCCACGCGAGCGGATGCGTCAGGCAGGATGCGCCTGTTGCGATAATCAACAGGCGCTTGATCGGCACCGACCTTGCCAACACCGCCATTACTGGCAGTTCGCAGGCCAGTGTAAGCCCCAAGGCTTGCAACTGGTTCATTGGGATTGTTGCACTACCGTTTCACATCGTGATGACTTGAACGATATTGCATTTAGGTGGCGTAAGGTTCAACACGCCGGAGTTCCTATTACCTGGATTTTGAATTGATACCTTTTCCCAAACAGACTTCCTCCTTGATGCACGACCATAGTGCTATCGACGGGATCACGGTTGTTTTTGAAAAATAGTTTTACTTGAGGCTCTGGTTCCTTGAAGTTTTCTTCGCCGGTATAAATCGGGTCAACCTGCTGGACTCTGATCAGCGTAAAGCCAGTCTCTTTATCGGGTGATGCAGTCCACCCGTCAGACACCTTGCCAGCAACGGTGACTTCGATATTGCCATAGGCATCTATCAGAATCGTTTTATGTTCCCCTGCGACTAGCGTCAGTTTCTCAGGAGGCCTAGATACTTGATCTGCCTCTGATTGGTAGTTAAAAACGAATTTCATCGACTTCTTCCAGCCACCTGCCGAATGCATTCTTAGTTCGCTGTTGCCGTAGGTTGAGGAGGCGAAATGCACCCATTTGAATTTCTTTGTGTCATATTCAATATCATCCCAGGCTGGCACCACATAGCGCGAGACAAGCAACAGTTTGCTCTTGGCTTCGTTTAGCTGGACTAATGGCCCGTCCTTTCGTTGCACGATTTCAATTTTCGTGTCGACCGGCACCAGGAACGAGAGATACGAGCCTAACACCGCATTTACTTCTTCCGGCCAGTGACTGGTCTTGTCCCCTACGATTGGATAAAACCTGATGTGCTCCTCTATTTCCGGCACTTGATTGCTGATGCACGCCATCGATTGGAAGGGGGCCGTTAATGCCGAAATAAAAATTAGAGCGAAGATTTTTTTCATGATGTTTTTCTGATGGCTATTGATGGGGTGCGTTTAAATACTTTATAGGGGCAGTTCTGTATTCGCTAGAGTGAACAATGACTGCAGCTTATCTCTGATGAATTGCACTTGATCCTCTACAGGATCTCTTAATGGATCGTGTTTGCCAATCGGCACAATCTGGCTTGAACGCATGACAGTTCCACCGCAGAAGGAACGTCGATTCTTCTGATCATTATCGATATGCAACAACCTGCCTTGGCTGTCATAGTGCATGCGCTGCCTGCCTACTCCCTTGATGGTGATCAACACGGGAAGCCCGAAGCTATTACGTTTAATGATCAATTGGCGGGTAAAACCCTTTGCGTTTTTACTGCCCTGACTTCTTTCAATAATCCGCATGATCTTGCCGTTGCCGTCATAAGTCAGATCGAAGCGATCGCCTTCGATATCCTCAACGTGGGTCAGGTTGCCCTTGTTGTTATAGCGAAATTGATCAGCGCTACTCTTCGATCCTTGCGCAATGTCCTGCGTTGCATCCGGCAGGGAGGGATCGTCGGATTGACCAGCACACACCGGAAAGTTGATCGCCAAGCAGCATAAAAAAAACAATAGAATTTTCGTCATACAGTCCCTGACTTCTTAGGTGTTATCCACTTGCAAAAGCGTTATCGGTTGACTTCCTCTGATGGGAAAGATAAGCCGAAGGGCTTTTGGCTTCTCTGCGCACATTTGCAGATCATGAAGCTATGACGATAGATCTCTATCTTGTGTCAGGGGTAGTGCACACCATTTTATGCATCAGTCCAACTGTCCGGACTAGTAAAAGGGCCCGGATTTACAGTGTGCAGGGGCGCTGATCTAAGTTTCTGGCCTACAAGTTACAAACTTTCAGCCAGCCGTAAACCGCTGATGTTTCCATAGAGACTGGGAATCGCTTTGTTGCGTCTGTATATTTTTGAGAATTGGGGGCCGTCTTCCCAGGATCCGCCACGAAGTATCTTTTTATCATTAGTCGATACCTTACCTGTCGCTAAGGTGCCGTGGCCTGCCATGGGATCATTGTCCACCCATTCCCAAGCATTGCCGGTCATGTCATAAAGGCCCCACGCATTGGCCTGTTTGCCTGCGACAGGGTGGGTGGTGTCCCCGCTGTTCTGTTCATACCAAGCGACGGCATCAATATCATTCCCGCCGCAGTAATTTGTTTTACCTCCAGCCCGACAAGCATATTCCCACTCGGCTTCTGTCGGTAGCCGGTATGTTTTTCCTGTGTTTGCGTTGAGTTTTCGGATGAAATTCTGAGCATCATTCCAGCTTATGTTTTCAACGGGGCAATTACCGCCGCATTTCTTGAATTCGCTTGGATTGTCACCCATAACCAATTGCCATTGGTGCTGAGTGACTTCGGTTCTGCCAATGGCATAGGCATGGTCTATGACGATGATATTCTCGGTACTAAACACGTCAGGGCTGTTGATTGAGACCATCTCGAATTTTCCTGGGGCAATCGAGATCATTTCAGGACAGTCGGCGCAATCCATGAGCAGTTTGCCGGATTCAACGGCAGAGTCTGCCATTCCAAGGGATGCACAGAACGTCATAACAACCAGGAACAAGGTAAGCATGAAGTTACGCATAGGAATTATTGGATTTTGCTCCGAAAATGTTGAATGCCTGGAGGTATTTTTGACATTATTCCGGTTTAAAAAATTGCTGAATTTTGTTTAGCGTGCCGACCGGCGTGTATTCGTGACTGATAAGACTCCCGGGGAAGCAAACGAATTCCTTTCGGGTGTACTGTTGGCGACCGGCAGCGTAATACTTGTAAATTTTGTCCGAGTTATAGCAGAAGCCATCGAATTTAACGGCCAGCTTACCCTGCGTGCCGGTGACGGTACAGGCTGCACCCGCAGCTTTTTTGAGGCAAGATTGATCGGTCGCGCGCTGTTTTCGCCACTTGCACGACAGGGGGAGCCCCTGTTCGCGTGGGCTTTTGATATCTTCCAGGCCGGGACAGGTCTCAGGACTAACGTCAAATTCTGGCGTGACTGTCTGGTTGAGCTCCAGTCTTGGTTCAGTTACGCAAGTGAGCTGGATGGTCTCGCGTAAATCATTTTTCATCCGCCGGCATAGCCCGTTCCCGCCATCCTCAAAGGCAGTGAGTGGCATGATGCATGCCTCATCCTTATTTTTTCCTTGACACCATTGGTCCGTCTCATCAACGATCTGAGTTTCATCGAACCGCTGTTGATAATGATCATTTGTGGAGTAAGGAGTGATCAAGTCCGCACTGGCAAATTGGCTAAGGCTGAGCAGCAGTAAAGGGATCAATCGTATTCGGCGCATGTTAGAGTCGTTATTTGTGAAATTGAAGATTCAATGTAAATGATACTCATAAGGAAAGCCATAGATTTCGAATCTGCCAAGACCGCATTACACTTGCCGTGGTTGGTGATTGTTCTCGCGCTTGCGCATGGTTGCGTTGATCTGGCATCAGGGTGGTCGGCAGCATATGTGATGAATGATGGTTTTAAGTCAGGCTTTCAGTTATTTGATCGCCAGGCATCGGCTGTCATTGGACTATTGTTATTTAACCTATTGGCTTTCGGCTTGCAGCCTTTGTTTGGCTTATGGGTGGATCGCAGGCAGGACCTTTCCAGGCTAAGTGCCCTCGTTCCGACAAGCTTGGTTATTGCAGCGATCTGCATGCTGGGCGTCGGGAGGGATTCGACCAGTGGTTTCGTATTCACCTTCATTCTATTGCCCCTGGCTTCAGCGGCTTTTCATATAGGTGCGGGTGGGTTGGTATTGATGTCGAGCAAGACGCCTCGCATGGTCGGTTGGTGGGCGGCCCCCGGCATTCTTGGGCAAGGATTAGGCGCAAGTGCGGCGTTACTTAATCTTGATGCCGCGTGGGCCATGGGATTGGTACTTGCATTACTGGCTTTTCTAACTTGGCAATTGCAGCGGCGCTTGGCACCAACACGCGGATTGATATTTTCTGCATCCTCAACTCAACCAATAGTGGCAAGCATTGCAATAACGGCCTTTGTCATAATGGCTTTTCGCTCGGCAGCCTGGCTGGAGACAGGCGTTGCAATAGACAATCATAACCTTGGATTGTGGATGTTTTTAGCCTCTGTAGTAGCTGCCGTCGGCAAGGTGTTAGGTGGGGAAATGTCGGCACGACTGAATGTGAGACTCTGGATAGTATTAGCGCTTTCTGGTGGATTGCTGTTTTTTGCCCTTGGCGTGCCCTCAGATAAAACGTTCACGCTACATTGGGCTACGTTCGCCATGGGAGTATTGTTGCTGCAATCTACTGTACCCGCGCTATGGTGGATGCAGGCGCAAAGTATGCCTGGGCGCATCGGCCTGGCAACTGGCTTGTCGCTGGGGCTTGCATCGGTTGCGGGCGGTTTGCCATTGCTATTGGCACCGAATTTCTTCGGTATCAACAGTCATTGGTTCAATATTTATATGCTTGAAGATGAAATTGGACTCGCGTTGATGGTTGCGCTTGGCTTGCTGTATTGGCGACGCAGCAGGGGGATGAGTGTCGGTAGATGTCCATAAAACGGGTAGAAGCTCTTTACGTTTAGCCTGCCTGTGAGATAAGAATTGGAAATTGAAGCTGGACGCCTGATATATGGTTGCCAAATGCGTCCAATCATTACACACTCTTGCGGCAGCCATGCGGCAAAGCAGCACAGGATTGAGTCACGAATTCTGCCGCTGATAAATAGAATTCAAATGACGAGAAAAATAATCAATGTCAGACAAAACGGGTGAAGATTATCTTGCATTGGTTGTAATCGGTGGCCATTACGCAGAGCGTGGGATGGATGGCCTGTTCAAGCTTTATGCGGGCCGTATCAAGGCATTCTTCAGGAAGCATCGCCTGAGTGATGCCGATGCCTCGGATCTGCTGCAAGAAACCTTTATTAAGGTTTATCGTTCTGCGTCAAAGTTTCAGGGTCAATCCAAGGTGAGCACCTGGATATGGTCGATTGCGAGGAACTCCATGCTCGATCATTTCAGATCCCAGCGCCCAGTGGATTCCCTTGAAGACCTATTTGAATCTGGCGACTGGAGTGAGCTGATCAGCAGTTGCGAGCAGGATTCGATGACAAGCCTGCAGGATTGTGTGCAGCATGGATTCACGTCATTCTCGGAGGTTCATCCTGACCGCGCAGGAGCGATGCAGCTTGCAGCCTTTGAAGGTTGGAGTATGGATGAACTGGCCGCCTTCCTGGAGCGAACGCCAGCGGCAACGCGTGAATACATCTCCCAATGCAGGAAGAAATTGAAAGCGTTTCTCGAGCCCTGCAAAGACTTTGTTGTGGGAGGCGCGTAAATGACCAGTCAAAATCCTACTGAGCCTCCCGTCGAGGATCATGATCTGATCGAGTGGTATGCGCAATTAACTCAGGATGAACCTGATGTGCTTGTCAGCGCGAGCAGTGTGGATCCAATGCCCAAAGCCCTGCGTACTACCATGAAAACTGCCGAATTGACTGCGGCAGCAGAGGTGGATCTTGAGCATGACTGGCAACGATTGAGATTTGCGTTGCGGCAGGAATCTACCACATCTCCAAAAACAAAAACCTATTGGCAACTGGCTGCCTTGGCCGCGACAATTCTGGTGGTGGCCGGTATCACCGTAATGTTGCCACGCACGAGCACAAAGGATCCGTACGCGATTGATCAAGAAGCAATGCGGATGCGGGGAACTACGTCCGAAGTCATCAATAGCACCGATCCGGTTGGTGATGCCAAACGATTGGAACAGGAGCTCAATCGGGCAGGCGTGAAGGTCACGCGACAGGTCACGTCTGAAAAAATTGAATTATCAATAGAGCTCATTCCACCAGTTTCGACGACCACAAAGGCCATTCTTGAATCCTGGCACATTCCGTTACCCGTGAAGAGTCCACTGATTGTCGTGTTTTTCAAATGAGGACTCTGGAGCTCTCCCTGCCAGTCAATCAAAGATGAAATTCTGGAGGCCGTTATTCTGGTCGTTCCGGGTACTGTCGGTATTGTTCTTTTTGTTCTTTGCCTATTACGCTCAAGCTCGAGAGTTGAGCGCCCTGATTGTTGGTGTTTCTGAATATCCAAGCCTGCCTAAAGAGCTCCAACTCAAAGGCCCGCGCAATGACGCGGAACGGACTCGCGAGGTGTTGTTGCAACGAGGTTTTCTGCCAACCCATATTAAAGTCCTGGCTGATGGTGTCAGCGGCGCGGGGCTACCAACTCGCAGCAATATTCTTGCAGAACTTGATCGCCTGGCCAACACGGCCTCCAAGGATGATTTGGTATTCCTGTATTTTGCTGGCCATGGCAGTCAGCAGCCGGCAGACCGCAGCACAGAGGAAGGACGAGCAGAGCCAGATGGGCTGTACGAGACTTTTTTACCCCGCGATGTCGGCAAATGGTCGGGGTCAGTCGGCAGGGTAGAAAATGCGCTGATCAAGACCGAGGTACGCGATGCGGTTGATCGCCTATTGGCCAAGGGTGCTTTCGTCTGGGCGGTTTTTGATTCTTGTCATTCAGGAACTATCGTTCGCGGTGATGATGCCGGGGTTCGATATCGCTTTGTGAATCCGGAAACCCTCGGAATTCCACAGGCCGTCATGGATGCGGCAGTGCAAGAAGCGCCAAGATCACGCGGTAGTTCACTCGTGAAAAAAGCGCCGTTCATCACCCTCAAATCGCCTGGTGGAGAGTCGGTATTTTTTTACTCCTCGCAAGCTTACGACACCTCGCCGGAAATGATTCTGCCGCAAGGGCAGGCAGGCGGTAAATATTACGGACTGTTTGGCGCCACGGTAATGGAGGCACTGGCGTCCGGCGTGCCCATGACTTATCGGCAGATGGCACAATTCATATTGACCCGCTATGGCGCGATGAATGAAGTAGATGTGACACCCCTGTTTTCCGGCACGGCCTTGGACAAGCCCGTATTGTTCCAGGATTCTCCGATTGTGCCGCAATGGAAAATCGAATCCGGACGTAATCTCTTCATCAAGGCGGGGGCACTGGCACATCTAGGGGTGGGCGCAGTCATGGCCGTAATGGCAAATCCCCTGGCCAAGATTGATGCCGCACTAGGTTATCTGAAAGTCACGCAGGTTGATTTGTCCGAATCAATGGCCGTGCCAATAGAATTCAACGGAAAGCCCGCGCTTAGGCCTGAGGCCATTCTACCGGGAAGCTTTGCCCGCGTTGTGCTGAATCCGCCGCAGTACACCTTGTTGGTCAGTGTCGATGCAAGGGGTTGCAACAAGCATTGCATGTTAAAAGTAGTCGTTGATGAGCTGCGCCAGGCGAAAGCAGATGTCGCGGGCACGGTCATCAGGTGGGTGGATGCGCCTGCCACAGGTGATGTAATGCTCAGATTGCTGCCAGATCGCATCCTGTTACTGCCGCCATCACTACAAGGCGTTGATTGCGACAAGGTGGCAACTGCATGTAATCGCTATGCGACAGTTATTCTGGGATCTAAATTACACGGCGATGACCGAGGCCCAAGCGAAACTCTTGCACAAGCCTTGCATGCCGTAGCTCGCGCCACAAATCTGCTTCGTATTGCGGCCAATTTGACATACGCCGGTGGCGATAAGTCCAAGTTTGAAGTCAACGTGAAGTTGAGAAGCATGGATGGCAAGGCTTTGCCGTACACCAAGGATCAGGTGCCGGACCTGCATGCGGGCGATCACGCCACCATCACACTCCACAATAATGGACTTTCATCGGTCGATGCCACCCTGTTGTATGTGGATGCACGATACGGCATCAATGTCCTCTTTCCCAAGGCAGGAGAGAGTAATCGCCTGGATCCTAGATCTACTTACGATGTCGAAGTGGATATCGGAGATGACACGCTAGGCGTGGAGCGTATGCTGTCAATTGCGGTCGACGCCGTCAAAAAACAGGAACGGGCTGATTTCTCGTTTCTTGCACAGCCCTCTTTGGCAGCAAGTCGTGGGCTAGAAGGTCCTGACGGGAGTGATCCTGATGTCATGGCATTCATGGATGCCGGATATTCAGCTTACAGAACTCGGTCTGAAACTGCGACTCCACGGGCGCCAAGTTCCAGAACTTCCATGCAGGTATTTACCTTTAATGTGGGGAATTAATGCGGTGCCTGCAAAAAACAGAACTTAAGAATCTATCAGTTCCAACTAAAAATCAGCCAGTCCAGCTTAAACAATCTACAGGCATAAATTGAATTCCTCATTAATAGGATCCTTTTTAACCTTGCAAGGCTCTAAGGCTAGAACGCTTGTTTAAGTAATTCGCAATGCCCTGATTTTATTAGTTCTGGAGGGCCGTCAAACGTTCCATTCAGACCAATCAATTGAGAGGTGAGCACCTTGGTTGCCCCATCTCATTGAGGAATTACAACCGTCACCCTTGTAGGACCAATAATCACCTGGGAATTGATCCTCCTTGGAGGAAACCAACTCTTTCCTTAGCAACTCCCCTATATATTCATGTGCATCACTAACTGTAAGTGATGCGTCCGCAGCAAATACCATATTGCCAAACGAAATAAACATAATCAGAACACATGCTTTGAATAATTTTTTCATACTTGAATCCTCTTCATGGTTTATTAATCAGGATTAAATAAATAGGGCAATATTTTTCCGCAATACTAAATACTCATGAAGGCTAACTCATCAGCCCCTTTTTCTGTAAATCAGTTTCGATAGCTAATTTAGCTTTATTTATCAAGAATGATTTACATCCGCAATTCCAGACAAGCTTCAGCGCCCATCGTTTTAAAAAGAATAAATTCCTGATTGTCGCCGCAAACACGGCATCAGCCCGCTGCCCGATTTGTGCTTGCAGTTCGTCCAGTTGTTGGCGAGTATAAAAGCGCGGCCATGCGGGCAATCCCTGATCACCTTGCAACTGATCCATCAAAGGAATAATCGGTAGTTCAGCTACGCCAGTCTTCCAGTTATTGCTCAGATACCGCGGGTCGTTTTTAAATTTTTCGTTCCAGCCATTGAACAAAGGGTTTTCAGCGGGCAGTTTGAAATGCTCCCGCAGAAAATTCTGGCAGTTGCGCCGGCCGAGCAGGTAATCATGTTGACGAAATCGCTCATCCAGAAACCCGCCGAATCCACTAAGCAAACTGCTTGCGATATCGTAATCGTTGCTTGCGCCTCTACTGCTGCCGCGTGAAGGGGAAATCAGAAAGCGACTGTAGATGGATTCATCCTGTGCCAGCGCCAGATCAGACAGTTTGCAACGGCACTGCGCAATCCATGCCTTGAACATGCTAGATGCTGTATTCAGCAACCCCCGGTCACTGGCGGGTCCCAGTTCGTCAGGAGCAACAAACGGGTCGATTAACACTACGGCGCGATGAGCTTTTTTTCCATCGCGCGGATTACGCCCCGCCATACCCGCCAATTCAATGCGCGCCAACTCAATCGGTTCATTGTTCATGCTGCCGCCATCTACACAAAGATAACGGTATGGATCAGGCTCGGTTGGAGGCCATGTAGGTGAAATGAGCTGAGTCGTAGATGGGCAGCCGGGGATCGCCATCGATCGTTTGTAATCACTGCAAGGTCGGTCCAATTCGCGCGGCTTTAGAAAAAGCGGAAATGCGCCAGAAGCCAGTGCCGTTTCCGCCATGTTCTTCCATGGTTGCAGCCCGGAGGAATTGGGATAAGTCAGCGCCACTCCACCCGCGCAAATTGGCGTACTGACCTTTTGCAATCCGGTGAGCGCAAAGCGCATATGATCCGCATGTGCAGTCATCGCGTAACCCGCTCCTGCGCCACTGTTCCCGATCATGTCGATCAAATAGGGTACGCCGCGCAAATTATTGAGTGTGTAGATCAAGCACAAGGGATCACTCAGATACGGGCGCTGGATAGGTAATCCCTGATAGTTCATTGCGTTGTCGGCAATTTCATTCAGGCATGTCGAATCCAGCAGGGAATGGACTTTTTCGGGGTCTTGTTCAAGATCGCGGCTTTTCAGCAACTTGGCAATATCAATCTCCGTGACCCAAGCGCGGTACATTGGATTTTGATCAGAATTAGCATGATTCTGTGCCTCACTCGCGTCTACATGCTTGAAATCGTAGCGCAACGCAGCGGCAGCAATCGCCGCAACAATACTACCCGCAGAAGCTCCAGCAATCACCTTTAGCTTTACCTGATGGTAAGGCACCGAATACGTCTTGCCATCTTCAGCATGTTTCTTATATTCTTCCTCTTTAGCCTTTTCCCATGCATCCAGCGCCTCGATCAGAAAGTCAATCACCCCAGCCGTGTAAGCCCCTGCCGAAATCGCTCCTGCCAATGCAAGGCCGATCTCAAACGTACCCGGTGCGGGATCATTGGTATTGTCAGGAGGGCAAGGTTCAAGTATTGCTTCTCTCATCATTGTTTCCTTAATGTTTTGTAGCATCAATTATGAAATCACAAGCCTGACATGAGCCTGCCGAAAGGTTCAACTCACCCACCGGACGGCCTGTATATTACGATCATGCAGGCCAGGTTTGAATCCACGTTTCATATTTACAAACTTAGCATCTACGTTACATTTAAGAGCGCAACTATTTCGGCGTGGCCGGCAATTACGAAACTCACAATCTGCGACGGCTAAACAATCTGTCGGGATCGCAACCATTTTAGGGAGTTCGCTATTCAACAATGGCTTGACTTAATCAATCGCTGCGCATTTTTCAAGCTTTTACCAATAACCAGTTTCATTTCAAATGTGTCTTATCAGGCCAAACAATTGTTGAAATAACCAGCATCAAAACGGCATTGCCGCCAAGCTATGATGGAAATCAACTTCTTCGACCGGGGCCACCATTAGTCCTGTTCGGCCCACAATCCTCTTGGTCAGGATCGCATCCATATCGATCTTTCATCTCATGCTTTGCTTTATCGATCACCGACTCGCCTGACTCTTCCCTTCTGTATTGCACGTGGCATATATTGACAGCACCGCGCTGCACGCAAGAGCAATCACTGGATATTTGACCGCCTTCAGATGCTATCGATTGTGCTTGTGAGCAGGCATCTTCACGACTTGATGCGGAAGCCGTGGCAGTGCCATCAGCAAATGCTATGTTGGCGCTCAGAACAAATAACAAGAACAGAATGCGTTTCATTTTATTTCCCCATTGAATATGAATACTTCAAACATATTGACGTAAGGAAGCACAAATATGTCAGGGCGTAGTCGCAACTTAATTTACCAAAAAACATGTACTCATTTCTGATACGTTCAGGGGATGTTGGAAAATCTATGGCTTTCGGTCTCAATTACGTACTTTCTTGCCCATTTATTCGCAAATGTGCGGAGGTGTCAAGAATTATAGTGCTGCAAATAACCATACCATTACTGTATTGGCACCCCATACATCACAAAGGCAGACCAGACCCTCGGGTTGCTTAACGCCTGTCCATAATCACCTCGGGCAAAAGCCCGTTTGGTATTGTTCAGCGCGGCGATATAGTCTTCGCCTTGCTGAATTCGTTTCATGAAAACCGGGATCAATGTGGCCGTACCTGCGTCATCCACTGGCCATAGAGACATCAAGGTGTTCCTGTTTCCTGCCATGAAGAAGGCGTAAGGTAATCCCACTAGGCCTTCTCCCTGCTGATAGTGCCCAATGCCGGTATTGCAGGCCGATAGCAGCACCAGGTCAGAGTCCAGATCCCATCCCACGATATCCTGATCCATCAAATAGGCGGAAATGGGGCTCTGATTGGGACTTAGCACCAAAGCACTATGCTCGTCATCCACATAGCCATGGGTAGCAAAGTGCAGAATTTGAAAGTCTTTCAGCCTTTTTTTGCTCTGCAATTCTTGGAGGCTGCTTTTGCTGGCTTTGCCTCCGAGTAGTTGCAGGTTGTTTGGATACAGGCTGGTCATGGCCGTCGATTCTTTCCGGGTTCCCGGCAACGATGGCCAGGCCAGGCCTTCCATTCGTCGCAAAGAATTTAGCTGCAGCCCTTCTGTTCTTGAGATTGTCGTCCCATAGAGTGGGTCGGCTACCGACAACAAATTGGTTTTGGATTGGCGGGATTTGGTCGCGCTACGCTTTTTCAGCTCGGCATAGACGGCCAATGATTGTACATAGCCGATATCAATGGATTCAATCACTGAAGTGCCTTGATGGGTCAATGTTTCGAAAGGCAGATAGGATAGAGGCCCATCCGGGCTGATAATCAAGCGCTTGGCACCCTGGTACTGATCACTAAACGGTGCCAACAGCCGCTCATAAAGGGCATCACTCAAATTGCTCAAACTCTGTATGCGTTTACCACCCGCAGGTGCCGTTCGGCTGGGAATAAGGCTGCCATCAGCAAGCTGCCAAATTGGCAGACCATTAAGCAATAGTCCGGCCTTGTCGGCATCGGGCGGTTCGCTAAGTTTGGCGCTACGACTAAAACTTGTGCCTGACTTTAAAAGGTCACGGTAGAGCTGCAGCACTGATTCATCTTGCGCGGTGAAAGGAATGAACAGTTGCTGTCTGATCTTCGGCTTCATTGGCAGGCTCATCGGCCCATGATCCATTTGATCTACAGCCAGCAAACTGCCGATATATCCACCGGGCACCTGAAGCCAACTGAGATAGGCCTCATCGTTATCTATGGCATGTTTGGAAAATGCCGAATCCGCAGCTTGATCTTCAAAGTTCTGATACTGCATCAGCGCCTGAAGGGGCGTGCTCCATTTGTCCTTTCGATGCTTTGCGGCAAGCTTTCCCAGATAGAGATCACGCTGAAAATTTTCCAAGTCTCCAAAATCTTCCTGCATGGACTCAATTACTGCGCGAATGAGTGGAGGGGCATCAGGAGATAGGCGATCTAGTGTCTGGCGTGCGCTTTGTATGGCACTCATCTGCCGATCCAGCTCTGCATTGCCCTCGGCATCGTTCTCGCCCGCCAACTCCTTGAACCAGCGTTGAGCACGCAGACGCCGCAACAGGCTTTGCCCACGCAGGTTTTCGGACTGCATGAGTGATATCTGCGTTCCTTGCTCCAGATCGCTCCGCACTCGCATGTGTTTAAGCTCATCATAGCGGGCGAAGTCGGCCGGATTATTGTCCATTTGACGACGTGCCAGTTCAATTTGATCATCCAGCGCTTGGTACAGCGTTGCGGCGTCAGCCATAGATCCGGTGGTGCGCAGTTGGTCAGCCAGGGCCCAGACGATTTGTCGCTCAGTGCTCAGCAGAATTTCTTGTTTAAGCCTAGTTTGCCAATAACGAGCTTCCCGCAGTAAAGCCGGTTGCTGACCTTGAGTAATCTCGATGAGCGACTTGATCTGTTGTTTACGGCTGTGACCACAATCATCAAATTGCTCACAGGCAACCAGTGCATGCTGCAAAGCGTCCTGTGCTTTCTCCGGTTGTGGTTTGAGTGCCGCCAGAGCAAAGTGCAGCGCCTGTTCGGTAAACGGGCAACCGAGGCCAATCAGCTTTTGGAGATTCTGCGGGCCATCAAATGTTGAATTGGCCTTGCTTGATATGTCGACATCCATACTGAATCGCTGGCTTTGCAACAGGCATAGGTTAGATCCACTGAGATCAGGATGCTCGGCTAGTAGTGTCTGTCCATATTGCCGCCATTGCTCGGCTCGTTCCATTTGACCTTGCTGGGCGGTCAACCTGGCCAGGTTGGTCATGGCCACCAACATGCCTTGGTAGTCAGATTGCATGAGATGCTTCACAAGAAGCATCACCCATTGGGCATTTGCTCCGGATAGGGAGTCACGCAATTCAAATGCGTAAGCATTTTTATCGCCCATTCCGTTATCCCGTTCCAGGCTTCTGAGTTGCTCCTCAGCTTCTGCCCGTGACAAGATTGTTTGGTTCGATTCCAAGAAGGATCTTTTATTGCGACGCATGGCCTGATCAAGGTCGGCATAGGCCAGAAACTGATGCTCATAACCCAGCTTGAGCCAACCAGCACTTACCCAGGTGATCATGTCCGGATTAATACATCGCATGCCCATATCGAGATTGAATGTGTACATGCCAAGCCCAAGATCAAACGGCAAAGTACACAGATCCGTCATGGCTGAGGCCACGATCAGCTTGCGTAATATTTGGTCGTGTCCAGGCTTATCTTTTTGAAACTCGCGCCCGAGGATGTCGAATTGCTTTTGCAGAACTGGCGCACAATCGGATGGCGCACTTCGGCAGGCATTAAGCAGCGTGTCGTGGTGTGCGCTCCATGATCGCAACCCACCCTCACCATCCATTAATAACAGGCTGTTTTGATCCGGGAGTAATTTCGCGTAGTCATCCATCCATCCCTTGAGCGGGCTGCTGATCGCGGTATTGCTTGAGGATAACGCTGCTTGAGGAAGTGGCTCCATGTCATGGCTGACGCGATCCCTTGGATATCCAGTCAAGGACCCAGATGGAAAGATCGCTACTGCCGGACAATCATGACACTCCTGCAATGATTGCTTTGCATCCTGTGCAAGGCAGCCTGTTGATGCCAGCAACTGAGCGACCAGAAAGGTTGTTCCTAATAGCCACCTAAGTTGCAACTTCATGGTCTCAACTTTTCCCTGGCGCTGACATTGTAATCATTAGGCTTGCAGATAATCATTTGCTTGAAAATCTGTGACCAAATATTGTCAGTCTAAGGGGCTGGCTAATGATAGCCTGGCAACACATAAACCGGCTCTTGCGGCATGTTTGTAATATCCGGCAGCGGTTGGCGTCGACCTCTTGCGTTCTCAACCCTGAAGTCAACGCCACATGTCCAGTAAGGATCGGGGTCTCTTCTTGTTTCAGAGCAGTCGCACGAGCCAAACGAAACAATTTCGGAGCCGGATCCTGGCCTCACGATGTCCGCAGCATTACTTTTTGCACTCGAACAGGCTTCAGCGCGGCTGATCCCACCACCTGATGTGTTTACCATTCTGGCCTGAGCCACAGAGACCATTCCTATTGCCATCAATACGATCACTACAATTTTCTTCATCTTATGCCCCCTAAATAGGTAATTTGAATTTCGCCATAGTTACCATCGGAAGAGTGCTACGGATGGACGATAACATCAGGGTTGTGGTGTATTGACGCGCGGATTCAATTTCGAAGTGCAACGCCTAATGGGTGCTTGGTGTAGCGCACTGTCT
>CAIJXJ010000182.1 GCA_903824575.1 uncultured Methylobacillus sp. | reverse complement strand
TCTGCCGCTGGCGGAAACCTTTTTGTGGGAACTTATGATGGTACCGTAAGTTCAGGGTCTTTCTCGCGTGACTTAGGTCAGACCCTTAGGTCGACTGACAAAGGCTCAAGTTGGTCGAGAATTGGCTTAGAAGACGCTTGGCTGAACACCGTCACCATCTGCGGAACTAAAATTTTTGGCGGTGCAAGTAATGGTTTGTTCTCCCTTTCCCAAGACCGCACAAACTGGGATAGCGTCGGCCTTTCTTACCAATGGGTAAACTCTCTGGTGACAGTGGACAGCAATCTCATCGCAGGAACAAACCTAGGAATATTCTTTTCAACTGATAGAGGTGAAAGCTGGCAGACGGCGAGCTTACCAAGCACTGATCCATATATCACAAGCATCACTGAAGTTTCTGACACTAGTGTTTTCGCCGCGGCTTATGATGGGGTCTTTCGTTCAAGTAACGGCGGAAAAACATGGATGAAAGAAGTGGGGTCGATTAATAATCTCGGTGATTTCGCCTATTTTCTTGCCGCGTCCGGAAACGATATCTATTGTGCCAACCGGGCCATAACTGGCAATGTATATCGCTCAACAAATAATGGGGATTCTTGGGACCTACTTAACATTAAACTACCGACCATCCGTTCACTTGTTGTTAACGGGACCAAAATATTCGTGGGTACAGACGGAGGGGTGTTCGTTGGCACGAATAACGGACAGAACTGGAGTCCGGTCAACGATGGGATGTCCGACTCGCGAATCCAGGTGCTCGCGATATTGGACTCAACATTATTCGCCGGCGGGTGGTTTGGCTCTCTTTGGGAACGGCCATTGTCCGAAATTACAGAGGTGAAAACAGGCAGCTATCCATTTCCAGCTCGCTATGCCCTGAGTCAGAATTTTCCAAATCCCTTCAATCCGTCGACAACCATCAAGTATGATTTGCCGAAGCAATCGAGGGTAAAGCTCGTGGTGTACGATCTTCTCGGAAAGGAGGTCGCGACGCTCGTGGATGAAGTAATTACCGCGGGGAGTCACCAGGCTGTCTGGAATGCAAACCGGTCTGCTTGTGGAGTGTATTTCTATAGGTTGCAAGCCGGGAGTTACACTCAATCCAGAAAACTGATTCTACTCAGATGAGGGGCAACTGCGTATAACACGGCAAATAACGACGTTGGAATGAAGAGCCGAAGGATTAAAAGCCTCGCTCAACACTTTTGTTTCACGAAAAATTTGCCTATTTATAGTTCGCAAAAGTGCTGCGTTATTTGCCGAGACGGAAGATATAATCGGGAACGGTGGAAAGAAAGCTGGGATGAATTATTTCGAACTCATCAACTCATCCATAATATTCGGAAAACGATCAAGATTGTGGTTTCACAACAAGGTGATGGTGCATATGCGGTAGTTGATGTTGATACTCTGTGGCGTAATCGAACTACCGGAGACTCGATGCACTGGAAAGGTCGTGCGTGCAAAGGTTATACAAAGGTTGGAGACTCTTGGTATCTAATATTCCACACGGGTTTACTTGAATATCAATAAAATCATGTGGCTGCCTAACTAGGCGCTCCCGCCCAACAAG
>CAIJXJ010000181.1 GCA_903824575.1 uncultured Methylobacillus sp. | reverse complement strand
GTATACAGGAAGCGCTACGAAAGTTTTCGCCACGGGCTCACCATTAAGCCGCTATTCATTGACGAGACGTCGGCCACAGAGCTCGATGGCGTCACGTTCGCATTCGTGTCGGTCGATAAAGGAAGTTCGCGCAAGCGCATCATCGACTTGCTGATTGCGAAGAACATTCCGTTCATTGACGTGGGCATGGGCTTGAAACGACATGGCGGACCGATCAGCGGAACCGTCCGAACGACCTACTTCCCTCAGGATAGTGGTCAAGTCGTACGGAGCAAGTGCTATGTTCCGGAGACTGATCCGCCGGACGATGTCTACAAGAGCAATATCCAGATCGCAGAGCTCAACGCTCTGAATGCGTCGCTGGCCGTGCTACGCTTCAAGCAGATTCGTGGATTCTACGCTGGGCCGACACGCTTGCATCAATTGCTCTTGACCTTGGATAACCTTTCACTCTTGGCTCCTGTCACTTTTCGGCATTAAGGCGCCACTGATTTCCGCCGTAATGGCGCCACTTTGAAGTGCCAAATCAGGGGCTCAAACTGGGGGTAAAGAATGCGTGAATTAAGCTGTTTTTGCAATCGCATTTTTCGCCTTGTTTTGCTGCTGGCCTACCTGTCTCAAGCCTGAGTAGGTTTTCCTCCTTTCCCTGTCGGCGGTTTTGACCTTTCCGGCATGGGCTTCGGGTCGCGGTAACTCTCCCCATCCAGAACCACGCGATACGCGCCGTGGCGCAATCGATCCAGTGTCGCTGCACCGATCATCTTGTTTGCGGCGAATGCTTCGCCCCATTCATCAAAGTCGAGATTGCTGGTCAGAATGGTCGCGGCACGCTCGTAGCGTTCGGCGATCAAGTCATGGAAGTCTTCCTCTTCAGGCGAACGCAAGGGTTTGAGTCCGAAATCGTCAATGATCAGTAGTGGCACTTTGACCAGAGATTGAAATCGCCGCGCGTAATTGCCGGTTGCCTGAGCTGCGCGCAAGCTGCCCAGGAGTTGGGTTTGCGTGATGAATAACACGTCATAACCCTGGCGAGCCGCCGCATGACCAAGCGACTGCGCCAGGTGACTTTTGCCGGTGCCGCACGGGCCCACAATCATTACGGCGACTTTCTCCTCGATGAACCGGCACGTAGCCAGATCATGGACTGCCGTGCGGTTCAGATTGGGTAGTCTGTCGAAGTCGAATCCTTCCAGTGTTTTTTGGTTGCGAAAGCTGGCACGGCGCAGTCGCATATCCAGTTTCTTTTGCTCCCGCCGGGCAACTTCGTCATGAATCAGCAGGCTGAGGAAATCGGTGTAGGCCAGCTTGCGGTCGATGGCTTCGCGGTTGCGGGCTTCGAGTGAATCAAGAATGCCGGACAGGCGCAGTAGTTTGAGCAGGGATGTCAGTTCGGGAATTGTATGCATGGTAGACCTCATTGAAGAATGGATTGGGTGTCGCGGCAGAAACGGCCGCCTTGGGTGTATGTGGTGGCAAGTGCGTCGAAGGCTGCGAGCGGCGTGAG
>CAIJXJ010000180.1 GCA_903824575.1 uncultured Methylobacillus sp. | reverse complement strand
CGGGCATGGCAAAGTGGCGCCTTAACGCCGGCAATCTAGTGGCGCCATTACGCCGGAAATAAGGTGGCTCCATTACGCCGACAATCTGGTGGCGCCTTGACGCCGAAAACGAAATGGCTCCTTAACGCCGGAAATTCACAACATCAATCACAAACTTTTTCAGAGTGATAATGGGCGTGTTGTTGGATATGACAATGCACATCAATTTCACCATAGGCATTATTTTGGGGAGGTTGAACCAATTGAGTTTATTAACGTTGAAGACATAAAGCAAAGATTTGAAGCCGATTGGACAGTTTTTAGGAGTAAGCAATGAAATCGATAATTAAAATCGCTGGTTTATGTTTCATAATATGAACAAATAGTGCTTCATATGCGTATAATGCGAATCATTATGCCAAGCAAACCAATAACATTATTCCCGCAAGAAATTAAGTTGCTGACAGAAATGGGCGATAGGTTGCGGCTTGCTCGACTGCGCCGGGAATTTAGCGCGGAAACTGTCGCAACAAGGGCGCGTATTTCAAGAACAACGTTATACCGGGTCGAGCATGGTTCTCCCGCTGTGGCAATGGGGGTGTATTTGCGTATTCTTCTGGTTCTTGGGCTTGAAAACGACCTTGCGGAAGTGGCAATCGACGATAAATTGGGCAGAAAACTTCAGGATTTGGGTCTAGCCACCAAAAAAAGAATAAGGAAGGCCCTATGAGTGGCAATCTTGAGGTTTGGCTAGATGTAGACTTCCTTCCGAATATAACGCGGGTAGGCACTCTCTCCCACGACAAGGGGCAGGTGCGTTTTGCCTATTTCACGGATTGGCTCAAAAGCCCCTTGCGATTTATGATTGATCCAAGTTTATCGCTTGATCATGCGCCGTTTTACCCTAATCCGGAAACAGGTAATTTTGGAATATTTTTAGATTCATCCCCTGATCGTTGGGGACAAACGCTCATGAAGCGTCGCGAGTTGCTTGAAGCAAAAGATCAAGGGCGTACTCCGCGCACGCTGTATGCATGGGATTTTCTAATTGGCGTGCAGGATGCAACGCGACAAGGCGCGCTTCGTTTTCGTCACGAAGGTGAAATTGAATTTTTAGACCATGATCAATTATCAGCGCCGCCCATCACCAGTCTTGCTGAGTTGGAATTTATCGCGCGTGAGCTTACAAATAAACGCGCCCATGATTTGGATGCATTGCGCAAATGGCTGTCTGTATTAGTTGCTCCCGGCGCATCACTCGGAGGAGCAAGACCAAAAGCGAATTATGTTGATACCGACGGTTCGTTATGGATTGCCAAGTTTCCTTCTCGTTACGACGAAACTAATATTGCCGCATGGGAAATGGTGACTCATACCTTAGCAGAAAAGGCTGGTATTGATGTTCCGCCAGCAAAGATTATGCAATTTAATAGTGAACATCATACGTTTTGCATCAAACGATTTGACCGTTTAGAATCGAAACGGATATTTTATGCCTCTGCGATGACACTATTAAAAAAAGTTGAATCTGAAAATTCCAGCTATCTGGATATTGCACAATCAATACAGACGCACTGTTCAAATAATAAAGTGGTGTCGGATCTTGAACAAATGTTTCGACGAGTCGTTTTCAACGTTGCCGTATCTAATCGGGATGACCATTTACGTAATCACGGGTTTATTCTTAGACCGGATGGATGGTCACTTTCGCCCGCTTTTGACATGAACCCAAATGTGGATAAAGCAGAGCATGTATTAAACATTGATGATAGCGATAATCGCCCAAATATAAACACGGTTTTGTCTACATCGGATTACTATGGTTTAAAGTCAGTTCAGGCCGAACAAATTGTTGAGAAAATATTAGAGGTCGTCGGGAAGTGGAAATTAGTGGCGCAAAAAGTTGGGTTGCGCAAAGGTGAGATTGAACTAATGGAGAGCGCGTTCGATTTAGGTTTGCTGCAAAAATAACAGCCCTGACTTGGACGGGTGCAATGCCAATCAATCACAAAATTCAGAGACCAAGATCTCAAAAGCGTTTTTTTAGGCTAAATCATGACTGAAATGAAGCAGCAAGATTTTGAACAAGCGCTCAACGAATGCGCATCAGAGCCCATTCATCAGATTGGGCATATCCAGCCGCACGGCGCGGCCATCGTGTTGAGTCCGGATAATCAACGTACGGTGCTGCAAGCCAGTGAAAACCTCGGCGATTTTGTTGATCTGCCCGGTCCAGAGGGCAGACCCCAGGGAAAATCGCTGGTGGAACTGATCGGCAAGATTCCAGCTAACGATGTTGAGAGCTTGATCCAGCTTGCCGAGGCTAATAATACCGCCACCGGGAAAGTGAACTTCACCTACAGAGACGTCCGGCAAGAACTTGATGTGCATGTTTATCGGTCCGATGGCTTATTCGTCCTGGAACTCTCGATGGATGAAGGATCGCATCAGGAAGACCGATTCTCCGAACTGTTGTTTGAAATGCAACGAACACAGTTGTTTCACGGATCAGACATAAACACCACGCAATATTTCGATCAGATTGCCACCTTGGTGCGCACGCTGACCGGTTATGACAGTGTCATGGTCTATCGCTTCGATGCCGACTGGAATGGCGAAATATTCTGTCAGAGTCGGGCTGATGCATCCCCTTCTTATCTCGGGATGTACTTCCCGGCCAGTGACATCCCGCCTCAGGCGCGAAGACTCTATACCATCAATCTCGTTCGTGTCGTAGCCGACATCGACGCCATCCCGGTTCCTGTTCTGCCTGCGTTGAATCCGGCCACCAACCAGCCGTTGGACATGACCTATTCGGCCTTTCGCAGCCTGTCACCGATACACATGGAATACCTGCGCAACATCGGCGTGCGCGCATCGATGGTGGTGTCGCTGCTGCATAATGACCGGCTCTGGGGGCTGATCGTTTGCCACCACCTATCGCCTAAACGGGTGTCGATTGCCATGCGGGAAGCTGCCATCTTCATCGCCAAAATGGCCTCAGACAAGCTCAATACGTTGGAAGCGATTAAACATCGCGCGCTAGTTGACAAGGCCACCCACGTTAGCGGCCTATTGCATCAATCACTGCGCCACGGTTCGGTTGAGGTTGAGACGGTACTTCAGGAAATGTTGCCGGAACTTCAATTATTACTGGACGCAACCGGCATCATCGTCACGATTGAAGGTAATAAATATCACCATGGAACTGTGCCTGACCCCGCAGCAACCGATGCTCTGTTGGGATGGCTGAGCGAACAATCGCCGAACGAGGTCTTGAGCCATGATCACCTGGCAAAGGTTTACGCACCTGCCGCTGCCTATGCCGAAATTGCATCAGGCTTGCTGGCAGCGCCCATTTCCGGGGATATGAAAAATTGTATTGTCTGGTTGCGTGTGGAAAAGATACGCACTATTAACTGGGCTGGAAAATACGAGGAAGGTTTCATTCAGAACGCCGCCGGCGATTTCCGTCTCACGCCACGCAAATCGTTTGAGCTTTGGTCGGAGTCATGGTGCGGACGCAGCATGCCTTGGTCTTCTAAGGAAATTGGTATCGTGGTGATGCTGGCCAACGCTGTGACAGATTCTCTTCAACATCTAAACCAGTTGAATCAGGCTCAAAGCGACGTGACCCCGGAATGGCAGATTGCATCGACCTTGTTAGTCAAAGAGCAAAAAGACTTACTCGCAAAGCTCACCTTGCAGCTGCCAGGGGTTTTGTTCCAATTCCACGTATTTCCAGAGGGCAGGTTTCGCTTTCCCTACGTAAGTCCAGGCAGTCAGGAGATCTATGAATTATCGCCCTTACAAGTCATGGAAGATGCGCAAGCGGTTTTTGCACGGCTGCATCCTGACGATTACGACACGGTCATGGCGTCTATTCAGGAATCTGCACGCACCCTGCAACCTTGGAAAATGGAGTATAGAGTTCGCTTGCCCAAGAAAGGAGAACGTTGGTTATCCGGATTTTCCAAGCCTGAGAGCTTGGCGGATGGTGGCACCCTATGGCATGGATTTAGCGCCGACATTACGGAGCTGAAACAAAACGAGGAACTGCTGCGCATTACAGCCAAACGTTTAGCACTCGCCACAAAAGCAGGCGGTGTGGGTATTTGGGATTGGGACATTGTCAGGAATATCATGACTTGGGATGACCAGATGTACTCACTGTACGGAATTACAAAGAATCAATTTTCTGGTGCTTATGATGCCTGGAGAAATGGTCTGCATCCGCAAGATGTTCAGCGCGGGGATGCTGAGGTCCAAATGGCACTCAGTGGCGAAAAGGATTTCGATACCGAATTCCGCATTGTTTGGCCGAACGGGGAAGTACGGCATATTCGTGCATTGGCAAGCATAGATCGTGGGGAGTCCGGGCAAGCCAAACGCATGATTGGCACCAACTGGGACATTACAAATTTCAAGATGGCTGAAGCGTCGAATCAGAAGGCACTGGATTCTGCCCAGTCACTGGCGCAATCCAAGTCCGAATTCTTAGCCAATATGTCCCACGAAATTCGCACGCCGATGAACGCTATCATCGGTCTGTCGCAACTGGCGCTGAACCGTCAAGTGTCAGGCGATGTCCGCGATTATCTGAATAAGATCCATAGTTCCTCAGAGAGCTTGCTGGGCATTCTTAACGACGTCCTCGACTTCTCCAAGATGGAGGCCGGTAAACTCACCATCGATAACCAACAATTCAATCTCGACACGGTTCTCGACGAGTTGAATAACCTGTTCTCAATCCGTGCGGCAGAGAAACATCTGGAGTTTGCGATCGAAGTAGCGAACGATGTACCCAAAGATCTCATCGGTGACGCTTTACGCTTGCAACAGATCCTCGCCAACCTGCTCGGCAACGCCCTCAAGTTTACAGAACGGGGAAAAATCGCACTCAAGATAAAGTTGACTGCATTGGAACGCTCAATGGCAAGCCTTCATTTCTGTGTCTGTGATACCGGCATCGGCATATCGCAAGAAGATCAGGCCTACCTGTTCCAGCCTTTCAGCCAGGTCGATACCTCAGCCACACGGCGGTTCAGTGGAACCGGACTGGGACTTGCCATTAGCCGCAAACTACTCAAGCTCAAAGGTTCGGATCTGCAGGTTGAAAGCACGCCCGGCCAAGGCAGTAACTTTTCCTTTGAATTGCTACTCCCTCTCCGCACCGAGGAATTGCACCATCAAGTGAATAGACGTCAAGAGGAGCGTCAAGCCGGGACGCTTAGCCGCGATCTGAGGGAGCGCGGCAAGACCTTGTCTGGTGCTCGTATTCTGGTCGCTGAAGACAACGTCATCAACCAGTTGGTGGTCAAGGAATTCCTCAAACTCTCCGGTGTGAATGTGGACATTGCCAATAATGGCAGGGAAGCATTGCAGCTATTGGAGCTGCATCGCTATGATGCGATTTTGATGGACGTTCATATGCCCGAAATGGGGGGCATTGAAGCCACAAAGATTATTCGTGCGCAGTCCAAATGGAAGGCACTCCCTATCCTTGCCCTGACAGCCGGCGTCACCCGGGAAGAACGTGAAGCTTGCGAGGCAAGCGGCATGAATGATGTGATTGCTAAACCGATCAACCCGGAAGCCCTGATCGAAAGTTTGCGTCAATGGATCAATCCCACCAATGCCGTGACCAGTGCCCGGTCTGGTGATGGTGGTAATAGTTGGGCGGAGATTGAAGAGGAATTGCCTGGCTTTGATCTCTGTGCGCTCAAGACCATGATCGGAGGGGACAGCGGGATTCTGCGCGCCTTGCTTCAAACCTTCTTTGCCGACTTTGCAGGAGAGTCGTCGGTCATCATGGCGAGTATTCAGCAGCCCGACCTTGCTCTTGCAGAAAAACAGTTGCATCGTCTCAAGGGGTCAGCTGGCAATCTGGGGGCAAAAAGACTCCATCAGGCCAGTGAAACCCTTGATGCCCAACTCAAAAAGGGCAGTTATAGCCATGAATCCTTACAGGCTTGGCTCAAGGTTTTTGATGAGACGATGGTGATGTTGGCGAACCTGCTGGTCAAGTGGGGTGAAAAATAGAATCCAGAGAATTACGACTAAAATTCCCTGGATTCCGGGTTCTGCCCTGGCGGGCAGCCCCGGAATAACGAGTTTTCGGGTTATGTCAGTCTTTTGGCTGATGATTCTTGCTTTCAAGAACGGAATAAATCTGGTCGTCTCTAAGGGAAACCCTTAGAACAAAACAAGGGTTTCCCCAATATCTTTCTGTGGCTTATGTCCGTACGATGACTTGCCTTAGATATATCGGATATTCGTGTGAACAAATCAGATTTACCAAAAACTGGTCGGACTGTCGCTCGCCGTATTAAACCTGTTGCCGAAGCGAAGCTTGATAGCGCAGCAGAAGAGATCAATTTTGTTGCCGGAATCATTGCAAAAACGCCCCGTATGACGGGGAAAGTTAGCCCTAAAAAAGTCTCCAAACCTTTAGCTTTACCGGTTGAGGAACGTAACTTCATCGTCGGCATCGGCGCTTCCGCAGGCGGCTTGGAAGCGCTGTCCGACCTGATCGGCGCCCTGCCGGACGACCTTGGTGTGCCTTACATCGTGGTTCAGCATTTGTCTCCTACACACAGAAGCATGATGGTGCCGCTCTTGGCGCGTGAAACCTCGATGCTGGTCAAGGACGCGGAAGATGGCGAGACTCCGTTGGCCAATGTCATTTACGTCACCCCCGCCAACTGGAATATCATCCTGAAAGACGGGCAGATGCGGCTGCTGGTGCCAGGCAAGACCGTGTTGCCAAAACCTTCCGCGACGGATCTATTCAATTCGATGGCGGAAGAAAAAGGCGAAGACGCTATCGGCGTGATCCTGTCCGGCACCGGTTCGGACGGCGCGGCTGGAATTGCCGCCATCAAGGCGGCCGGCGGCTTCACCTTCGCCCAGAATCCAGAGGCGGCGAAATATAACGGCATGCCGCAGGCCGCCATCAGCACCGGCTGTGTCGAATGGGTATTGAATTGCAGAGGAATCGCGGAAGAAATCACCGCCATCGCGCGGGCTCATGGCCTGATCAACCGAACGCCCAGACAGGAAAATGCCCCTGCCACCATGAAGGGCCTGCTGCAGATGGTGTACAAGCAGGCCAAGATCGACTTCTCCGGCTATAAGGAAGCCACGCTCTCCCGTCGCGTAGAACGTCGCATGGCCGCCAACCGGCTGAACAATCTTGCCGCCTATTATGATTTTTGTAGCAAGAACCCGGATGAGTTGACCAAACTCAGCAAAGATATTCTGATTTCAGTGACAGCGTTCTTCCGTGACCGCAACAGCTTCGATGGGCTGCGCAAAACGCTGGCGGAAATTATCGCCAGCAAGGAAGTGGGTGACGAAATTCGCATTTGGGTACCGGCCTGCGCGACAGGGGAAGAGGCCTACTCGATCGGCATCTTGCTGTCGGAATTGCTGGGCGGCAGAATTAATGATTACCGCATCCAGATTTTTGCTACCGACATCGACATGGACGCCATGGCGGTCGCCCGCAAAGGCATTTATGGCGAGAGTTCGCTGACTGAAGTCAGCGCCGAGACCACTCAGCGCTACTTCAGCAAAAAACTGGAGCATTATGAAATCGCGCGACCGATCCGGGACATGGTGGTTTTTGCCCGGCAGGACTTGGTGCTGGACCCGCCATTTCTGCGGCTCGATCTGGTTAGTTGCCGCAACCTGCTGATCTATTTTCAGCCACAGCTGCAGACACGTGTGCTGTCTATTTTCCACTTTGCGCTGAGACCCTCGGCCCATCTGTTTCTGGGGAAATCCGAGAGCATCGTGCATCAGGACAACCTGTTTACGCCCACCAACAAGGACGCGCGCATATTCAAGCGAGTTGCCGCCCGCGACCAGATCATCCCCATCCCGCTCTGTTCAAGTCAGGATGCTGCAGTCAAGGCGCCGATCACAATTCCAGAACGTAACGGACGACGCCAGGAAAACAAGCTACAGCAGGCACTGTCAGAGATCTATGCGCCGCCCAGCGTGCTGATCAATAAGAACATGGACGTGATCGAAGTTCATGGCGATATGCACAATTTCCTGCATTTTCCTTCCGGCAAGTTGGAACTCAACCTTAACCAGTTGTTGCGCCGTGAATGGCGTACTGAAGTTCAGACCCTGGTGCATCACGCCGACCAGAAGCACTCCAATTCGACCGGACGGGTACGCCCGGTCAAAAGCCATGCCGGCCATAGCGTGCAGATCGAAGTACACCCGGTGTCGTCCTCCCGCGATGACCAGAAACTGTTCCTGATCAGCTTCATTGAGTTGGCCACGCAAGGCGGCACCACAGCGGTTACCGACCTGCCAATATCTAACAACAACAATAATAACAACGAACTGGAAGATGAACTGATTGCGACGCGCGAGCATTTGCAAACCGTCATCGAAGAACTGGAAACGTCCAACGAGGAACTGCAGGCGCTGAACGAAGAAATGCAGGCAGCCAATGAAGAGCTTCAGTCCTCCAACGAGGAACTTGAAGCGTCCAATGAAGAGCTGCAATCCACTAACGAAGAATTGACCACGGTCAACCAGGAACTGATCGTCAAGGGCAGTGAATTAAGCGTGGTCAACACCGAGCTCGAAAACCTGCAGAACAGCACCGGCTTTTCGCTCATCCTGCTCGATCAGGATTTGCGCCTGCTACGCTACAACAAGGAGGCTGGCGCATTGTTTGGCTTCAGCGTGCATACCCTGGGAAAAAACATTCCCAGCCTGACATTGCCGGTGATCGAGGTGCTGGAAACGGCAAAGCTGGCGATGTCGGATGGCATCAAGCGCCAGCGGCAAACCAGTTTCGGCGACAAACATTACAATGTACTTTGTTTTCCCTACACTTCGCTTGACCAGACACTTGGCGGGGTCATCATCACATTCATCGACGAGACTGAGCTGGTTGCGGCGCAACGCGACACCCTGACCAGTCAGGAACGCCTGGTCGCGGTGATGCAAAACTCGCCCATGCATATCTGCATCAAAGATACGGCCGGCCAGTACCAGTTCGCGAACAAGGCCTTTGAATCTGAATTCAAGTTGCAACAGAGCGAGTTGCTTGGCAAGACCGACACCCAGATTTTGCCGGAATCCACGGCCCTATTGTTTGAAAAGCTGCACTTCGACGTATTGCACCGTAAAACCCGGGTGGAGGCAGAGGAACGCGTCAATATCGGTGACCAGGTACACTGGTTCTCGTTCATCTGCTATCCATTGCATGATGAGCAGGGTTCGGTCAGGGCGGTGTGCAGCCAGATGATCAACGTGACCCAACGCCGGCAGCTTGACGAGCAGAAGCAGCTGACCTCAAAATTCTTTGACACGTCAAGCGAGGGCATCCTGATTACCGATGCCGATCAAAAGATCATCAAGATCAATCCTGCCTTCACCAAGGTCACCGGATATACAGCGGCGGATGTCATCGGACTGACCCCTAGAGTGCTGAGTTCAGGCAAACAGGATAAGCCGTTTTTTGCCGCCATGTGGCAGCAAATCAATACGCATGGCTGGTGGCAAGGGGAACTGTGGAACAAGAACAAGGAAGGAGAGCTCTACCTTGAAAAATTGACGATCAACGCGATCCGGGATGAAGAAGGATTGGTGACTAATTATATCGCCATTTTCTCCGACATCACATTGCTCAATACGTCACAGAAGAAGCTCGAATTCATGGTGGCCCATGACGAGCTGACTAAGTTGCCCAATCGCAATGAGCTCAAAAACCGCATTTCGCAAGCATTAGCCCGGGCCTCACGCCACAGTAAAACGTTTGCGCTGATGTTCATTGACTTGGATAACTTCAAGAACGTGAACGATAATCTGGGGCACGAATATGGCGACTTGCTGCTGCAACAGGTCGCAGCCAGGCTTAACCTGTGCGTGCGCGGCGAGGACACTATCGCCCGCATCGGCGGCGACGAATTCAACGTGTTACTGGAAGATGTTACGGATGCGCAAATTGCCAATACCGCACAGCGCATCCTGGATGCCATTGCCAAACCTTATCTGATCCGTGATCAGCAGGTGTTCATTACGACCAGCATTGGCATTGCCGCCTACCCGAAAGATGCCGAGGATATCGAGATCCTGACCAAAAACGCGGATTCGGCCATGTACCAGGCCAAAGATCAGGGCAAAAACAGTTACCAATTCTTCACCGCCGACCTGAAGGAAATGATCAATCATCGACTTGCGCTTGAAAATGCACTGCATCACGCGATCAGCCATAATGAATTGAGCCTGGTGTATCAGCCCGAATTTGTTTTGAACGGCCTCAGACTGATTGGTGCGGAGGCACTGTTGCGCTGGAACAGCAGGATATTCGGGTCGGTCGGACCTGACGAGTTCATCCCGATTGCTGAAGAGTCTGATCTCATTTTGGAACTCGGCGAGTGGGTCATTGAGCGGGCAGCGGAACAGTTGAGTGCCTGGCATAAAGAAGGCCATGAACTGCCAGGAACCCTGTTTGTCAATGTGGCATCCAGACAGCTTTTGCGTCAGCCCTTGCTATCCATCATCAAGCGACAATTGCAAAAGCACCAATTGCCCCCACGCGCCATCGGCATCGAGATCACAGAGCGAACCTTGATGCAAAACAGCGAAGAGATCACCCGCATACTCCACAATATCGAACTGGAGGACATTCCCATCGCCATCGACGACTTTGGCACCGGTTATTCCTCACTCGCCTACCTGAAATCCTTCCCGATTTCATTCCTCAAGATTCCGAATCAATTCGTTGACGGCATTACCTTGGACGTAAGCGACAAAGGCATAGCAACCGCCATTCAGGGAATGAGTACCGCACTAGGTTTAAAAACGATCGCCGAAGGCATTGAGACGCGGGAGCAACTGGATCTCTTGCTTGAAATACATTGCCATAGCGGCCAAGGTTACCTGCTTGGAAAACCTGTGGACGCTGACACTTTTGTTGAATTATTCATGGATAAAACCGCAGAATCTGCCCATCAAATGACGATGCTGACATCGTTTCCTGCGCCGCAGGATTCTGCGAATCAAAACGTATTCCTGTGAGGTGCAAGCGTTGCAGCGGGTCGAAATTTTCGTGCTTGAAGATAAGCATCACATTAGGCCATCGAGCCTGGTGTGCCGAATTTGTAACAACTTTGGAGATCTAACATGCTTTACATAGTCAAGAATGTCACCGGTGAAGTAGTTGCAACATTCACCAACCGCAAGGCGGCAAGTGACCTCGCTTCCGATCTCGAAATCATGACCGGCAGCGTTTACATCATCACGGTCCAGGAGCATGAAGTCCAGAGTTGAAAAGATTGGTTTCGAAAAATTGCAATCGGGGGGGGGCTTCGAAAATGAGCAGTAAGATGGATGCCGGGGTATTGGCCCGCGCACTGGAATGGATGGATTTCGATCTTTCTGACGCTTATGGTTCTGAAGTTTTCGGCTTATTTTGCGTTGATGCTTCAGGCAGCGTCGGTTTTGTTAATCCAATGGCTGCCAAAATGACAGGCGTTTTAGCTTGGGAACTGATCGGGCTGCCGATTAAAAATTTTCTGCGGTTTAATCACCCGGAGCCAAATTTTCAAGGACCATTAGACCGGCTGGAAACAGTAAAAACCGTTGAACCCTTTATCTCGACCGTTAAGATTGCAGACAGTAGCTTGCTCTGCGTAACAACCCCTATTCTGGATGAGTTATCGCATTGGACTGGGACCCTGGTACTGATATGGCCAATTGAAGACCCTCTCATTCTGGAACTGCTGAACCAGATCATAGTGCTTAATCAGGAGGCTCTTCATCTCCATCAGGAAAAATCCGAGCTGGGAAATCTTGTCAATCAGGCTGACGGCAAAGAAAAAATAACACTTGCCCGGATGATGCAGGACGTGGAATTGATGGAAAGCAATATCCGAAAATTGTTAAGCCTATTTCTCATGGGATCCAAGCTCGCACATTCTTCAAAGGCACAACTTAACTGACGGATCAAATTTTTGGCGTACCAGCACAGGACTAGTTTAGTGTCCTGCCTTTAGGTAAGATTAGGCTGGCTTGACCGGTGTAAATCCAACCTTCGTCGCACTAAAAAAATGCCTGGAGATCTAAGTAAATGTCAAATTCAGCCGCACCATTTAACCTGCGTCATGCCGCAAAAATTCTACTCATTATTCTTGTAGGAATCACTCTGGCGAATGAAGCGATCAGTTATTTTTTATCATCGCAGGTTTCAACCTATAACGAGCGCCTGGAAATCTTGAACGCAGCCAGCGATAGCGGCCACACCTTTAAATTCGATATTTCACAGATTCAGCAATTTCTGACCGATGTGAGTGCCACCGGTGATGGGGATGGTTTCAACGATGCTCAAGAGCATTTTGACTCTGCCAACAAGCAACTCAATAAGCTGGAAAAATTGGAACCTCCACTCAAGGCTCAAACGGATGATGCCCGTACAAAATTAGTCGCGTTTTACGATACCGGCAAAGAAATGGCCTCGACCTATGTCAGCAAGGGACAAAAAGACGGCAATGCCATCATGAAGCGGCCGGGAAACGGCTTTGACGCGCGCGCTGAAGCATTGGCGGATGAAGTTGAGAAAATCATCAAGCCGTTAGATGCGGAATTTGTTCAAACTCAAGTGCTTGTCCATCAAAAAATTCAGTTGCAGAAGTGGCTGTCCCTGCTGATCAATATTCTCAGCATTGCCCTGTTTGCCTTCTTTTTCATCCGCATCGGACGTAAATTATTTGCCGCCCTGGGAGGCGAGCCGAGTCAATTGAATGATGCTGCGAAACGCATTGGCCGGGGGGATCTCAATTTTGATATTGTCGTTGCGGTCAATGATGGCAACAGCGTGATGGCAAGCGTTAAGCAGGTTCAACAGAACCTCAATGCTTTCATTACTGAACAGACCACGATGGCGACCAAGCATGACTTGGGGCTGATTTCCTATAAGTTCCCGTCAACACAGTTCACGGGTGCATTTGCTGAGGTCGGTGATAAGGTCAATTCATTGGTGCAGTCTCATATTGATGTGAAGTTGCAGGTCGTAAAGATTGTCAGCCGTTATGCAATGGGTGATTTGAGCGTGGATATCGATCGATTACCTGGTGAGAAAGCTAAAATTACCGAGGCTATTGATAGTGTCAAAGCCAGCTTGCTCAACTTCAATCAACAACTGACTTTCTTAGTGGAGTCAGCGGCACGGGGAGACTTCACACCTCGTGCGGATGTTGATAAATTTCAATATGCCTTTCACGACATGCTGAACAATCTCAACTTGCTGATGAATACAACCGAGGCCGGCCTTAATGATGTCAAGCGGGTGACCAACGCGCTTGCCAACGGTGACCTTTCTCAAAAAATCAGCAAGGATTATCCGGGGGTCTTTGGTCAGACCAAGGAAGGCGTGAACAATACGGTTGATTCTTTAAACCGCTTGGTTGATGAAATCAAACAAATTGTTGAAGCTGCGGCGATTCATGGAGATTTCAGCGTAAAAATGAAAATGTCCGACAAGCAAGGCTATTCCAAGACCTTGTCTCAACTCCTTAACGAACTTTCTGACGTGACTGATTCAGGATTGCGCGATGTCATGCGGGTTGCCAATACCCTGGCACAGGGCGATCTCACCCAAGTGATTAGCAAAAATTACCCTGGACTGTTTGGTGAAACCAGGGAGGGAATTAATAGTACGGTGGGCAACCTGAAGCAATTGGTTGGTGATATTAAAGGGGCCGTTGATGCCATTAGCACAGCCGCCAAGGAAATTGCCGCCGGCAATACAGACTTGTCGGTGCGAACAGAACGGCAAGCCACAACACTGGAGGAAACAGCGTCAAGTATGGAGCAGTTGGCTTCGACGGTTAAAGAAAACGCAGACAATGCAAAACACGCCAATCAAATGGCATCAGCCGCATCCATTGTTGCCATCAAGGGTGGTGAGGCTGTTGGTACGGTTGTTCATACCATGTCCGTCATTAATGAGTCCTCACGAAAAATCGAGGATATCATCAGTGTCATTGATAGCATTGCCTTTCAGACCACTATTCTCGCGTTGAATGCTGCGGTAGAAGCTGCCCGCGCTGGCGAGCAAGGGCGTGGGTTCGCTGTGGTCGCATCTGAAGTACGTAATCTAGCGCAACGCAGTGCGGCAGCCGCCAAGGAAATAAAACAGTTGATTTCAGAGTCGGTAGCCAACGTAGAGGGAGGCACCCGACAGGTTGAGCAGGCTGGCAAGACGATGGAAGAAATCGTGATCTCGGTGAAACGTGTGACGGACATTATGTCCGAAATTGCAGCGGCTACGGCGGAACAGAGCTTGGGTATTGCCCAAGTGAATCAGGCGGTCACTCAGATGGACGAAGTCACCCAGCAAAATGCGGCATTAGTTGAACAAGCTGCCGCAGCAGCACAGTCTCTGGAGCAGCAGTCCAAAGGGCTCGCTGATACCGTGAGCCAGTTCCGCTTGGATAGCCTTGATGCCATTGAAGTCCGGCCAGCGAAAGCAGAACGACGCGAATTGACGCCATCTCCCCGCATGCCTCTGCCCTCAAAAAAGAGTGCGGCTGCCGAGTGGGAGGAGTTTTGATTGCAGCGGCATCACTCAAAAATAAAATAGCGGTGATCACATTGATCGGGCTAAGAAACCGACCATCGAATGACTGTACTCCCGGCGGATTTGTTTCAACTAACAGATAATAAATAAGAAGAAAGTCAGCTTCGAGAAATATGAGAATACCGGGAACCCTGGGAAAAAATGGGATGCGAGGGCAATTCCTTGTCCGCGTTCTCCCGCTCCTGATCTTGGCCGCATCGCTGGCAATCACCTACCAGCTATGGCGCGCCGCTCAAAGAGAATCACTGCATAGCCTTGATCAGGAGTTACAACTAGAAACCCTCAATGTCGCAGTACATCTCAGTCAACGACTGGAGACCTATAAACAGATTTTGTTGAGCACAAAAGCATTATTCCATGTTGCAGAACAGGTGGATCGAGAGGATTTCAGGCGATTTATAGATTCTGAGAACATCCTGATCGCATTTCCGGAGATCCAGAGCGTTACTTTCGAGCCGCTCATCGCAGACTCGCAAAAATCCCTGCATGTGCAATCTGCGCTTAGAGAAGGTTTGCTTGATTATCAGATTAAACCTGCTGCGCATCGGGACTTCTACGCCCCTCTCTATTTTATTGAGCCCCTCAACAAGAACCGGCCTGCACTTGGCTACGATCTATACACCAATTCCATAGAAAAGCAGTCTCTCGAAAAAGCTCGGGATCAGAATGTTGCCGTGATCTCCAATCGCGTACATCTGGTGCAGAATATTGATCCCCAAAAGAAAACAGGCTATGTCATGTATCTGCCGATTTATCGGCATGGCTCTCGCCAGGATTCAATCGAGCAGCGGCGTGCGAACCTGACTGGTTGGGTGGATGTGGCGTTTGAAATGCCAAACACGCTACTACCGATTATTAAAAATAATCGAAAGCATTTCCATTTTTCACTCTACGATTCCGGCGACTTGTCGAATCGCGAGGTTGGATCGCGTGCGGCCGAATTGCTGGTAGCGGGTCCGGAAGATTATGTCGATGGAACAGGAACACCTCTGAAAAAGGCCGAAAAGGTAGAAATCCTGGGCCACACCTGGATTCTTGAAACCAGGACTTACCCAAGTTATGTTTCAGCAGAAGCAAATAAGAAGAAAGACACTATTCTGGTGTCGGGTCTTGTGATCAGCGCCCTGCTTACGCTTCTGGCGTACTTGCTGACCCGTGCCAGAGCCGATGCACTGTCTCTGGTCGAAGAAAAATCGCATGAACTGATCGAAAGCGAGTATCGCTTCCGAACAATGGCTGACGCATCTCCCGTGCTGATATGGGTGTCGGACCTCACTAAAGCTTTTATCTGGTTCAATGCCACCTGGCTGCAATTTACCGGCAGGACCATGCAACAGGAGATTGGAAACGGCTGGACACAAGGCGTCCATCCGGAGGACTTTCAACGCTGCCTGGACATTTACAATAATAACTTTGACCAATCAACCGCTTTCCGCATGGAATATCGGCTGATGCATAACGATGGCGAATATCGCTGGATTGACGACCACGGATCACCACGATTTGACGAAGCGGGAAGATTCTTAGGTTTTATCGGCGCCTGTTCGGACATTCATCTGCAGGTGATGGGACGAGAGGCCCTTATTCGCAGCGAAGAGCGCTACCGTTTAGCCATGGATGCGGCTCAGGAGGGTTTGTGGGAATGGGATATCTCCAGCGGCCATCTTTTGACCTCCCCGCGCTGGTTATCCATGCTCGGCTATCAGGCGAACGAACTCCCCTCCCATTTTTCAACCTGGGAATCCCTGGTCCATCCCGATGATAACTTGGAGGCGACCCGTTTATTGCAAGAGCACTTTGACGGCAAGTCTGAACGCTATGATTTGGAACACCGTTTGCGGCACAAGGATGGCCATTGGGTATGGGTATTGGGGCATGGCAAGGTGGTATTGCGGGACTCTGCCGGCAAGCCCTTGCGCATGGTAGGCGCCAATCTTGAGATCACCAAGCGGAAAAAGATTGAATGGGCGCTGAGTGAAAGCGAGTCTCGCATGCAACTGATCTTGGCAAATGTTCCGGTCGCAATCAGTTATTGCAATACTGATTTCCGCATCGAATTCGCCAATGAAGCTTATTTGAAAATGTATGGCGTGACTCAAGATTGGATAAAAAATCGGCATATTGCGGAGCTGCTTGGCGATGAGGAATTTATCCGGTTCAAGCCTCACCTGGAAAACGCACTGACAGGCAATACACAGCGTTTCGAGCGTATTATCCGAAATTCAGAAGATGACAATCTTTTTTATAATGTCTTCTACATCCCTTATGTTAACGCTGGCAAGGCCATGGGTATCGTCGCCATGTATGTCAATGTCACCGATCATAAACTGGCTATTGCCAATCTTAATTTGGCCGAACTGGAATTGCGCGAAATAAATAGTCATCTGGAAGCTCTGGTTCAAGAGCGCACCTCGGAACTGGTGATGGCCAGAGATGATGCAGAAACTGCCAGCAAGGTCAAAAGTGAATTTCTTGCCAACATGAGCCATGAAATTCGCACGCCGATGAACGCGATTATCGGCATGTCGCAACTGGCGCTCAGAACCCATCTGGAACCGGCCCAGATCGATTACCTCGACAAGATCAATTTTTCCGCCAGGCATCTCTTAGGCATCATCAACGACATCCTCGATTTCTCCAAGATCGAGGCCGGCAAGCTGGAACTGGAAAAAGCTGATTTTTCTGTCGTCCGCCTGTTTGAAATGGTAGAACTGATGATCGGTGAAAAATGCAAGGAGAAAGGACTTGCGATTCGTATTGAGATCGATGATCAAGTTCCACCCAGCCTTAACGGAGACGAGCTGCGCCTGAATCAGATTCTGCTCAATTTCGCCAGCAATGCAGTTAAGTTCACCGAGGTTGGCGAACTGTGTCTTAGTGCTCAGGTGAAAGAAATATCATCGACCGATGTGATGCTCTATTTTTCGGTAATCGATAGCGGGATCGGCATGACTAAAGAACAGCAATCCAGGTTATTTAATTCTTTTCAACAAGCGGATTCTTCCACCACACGCAAATATGGCGGCACCGGTCTGGGCCTTGCCATTTGCAAGCGACTGGCAGCACAGATGGGGGGAGAGGTGGGGGTTGAAAGTGCGCCTGGTAAAGGCAGCATTTTCTGGTTCACGGCACGGGTTGGTATCGGCAAGCCGGTCAGCGATATTCAGGATTCCCGCTACGATCCGGCCGATGCAAATGTTTCTTATGCCTTGGATGTAATCGCTGGCGCACGTGTTCTGCTGGTCGAGGACAATGACTTCAACCAGCAGATTGCCGCAGAGTTTCTGCAAGATGCCGGGGTGATCGTCCTGCTCGCCGAGAATGGACAGGAGGCACTCGATTTACTGAAACGCGAGCCGGTCGATTGTGTGCTGATGGATGTGCAAATGCCGGTACTGGATGGGCTTGCCGCCACCCGGCAAATTCGAGCAGATAAGGCATTGGCGAATACGACCATCATTGCCATGACGGCCAATGCCAGAAACGAAGACCGGGCAAGCTGCTTCGCAGCTGGTATGGATGATTTTATGACCAAACCGTTCCAGGCACAGGAACTGTACACCATCCTGGCCAGATGGCTGGGAAACAAGCACAAAGACGATGCAGCAACAGAGACCCAGCCAGCAGTCGCAAGCGTCACCACGGTGCTTGATTTTGACCGGGTGGATCTGACGGAATTTTCCCGGCAGTTCGGCAACGATATGCAGAAATCCATCAAATTTGCCCGCAAGTTTGTTGAAGTTGCGCGCCGGGGCTTGGACGAGATTGACACTGCGCTTGCCAGTCAAGACTTGGCAATCGCTGGTGCCATTGGCCACCGCATTAAATCGTCAGCAAAGACCGTTGGCGCGATGCATTTTGCCGGTCAGTGTCAATCTCTGGAACAGTTCAAATCGGGCGGCAATGTTGACGATGCGACCAAGTTGCTTTCAGAGATGCAAAGTCATTTGAAAGAAATAGAAACACAGTTGGAACAGGAAATTTCATAAATGGATGACAATATTCCACAGCGCAGTCTTGTTATCCTCGATGACGATGAATTCATGCGCGAATTGATCGCAGATATGGCTGAAGAAATCGGTTGTCTGGTCGTCATGAAAGAGTCTCAAGGCGAAATTGCATTGCAGTTATTATCCAGCCGTAAAATCGATCTGCTGATTTTCGATCTGAACATGCCGGGAATGGATGGCATTGAGTTCATGCGTCACCTGGCCTTAAAGGGTTTTCAGGGTGGCATCATTCCTGTTTCCGGAGCTGATTCTGTATTTCTGAGTAAAGTTGAATTGCTGGCACGTGCGCATGGACTCAATCTGCTCGGGACGTTGCATAAACCGCTTGATAAGCCGGAGTTTCATGCAACCATTGCGAGATTAGGTCAGGCCAGCAAAGTCTCAAAGCAGAATAGCCAGAATGAACGGCTTACGCCAGAGGAAGTGCTTGAGGGAATTCGTTGCAGACGGATCGAGTTGTACTTGCAACCCAAGGTGTCGGTGACTAGCAAAAAAGTGCTTGGGGCTGAGTGCCTGGCGCGCTGGAATCATCCCACACGTGGGGTTGTTGGTCCGGATGCCTTCATTCCGGTCATCGAACAGCATGGCATGATCGATGAATTCACCATGCTGGTGCTTCGTCGTGCAGCCGAAATGCAGAGCGACTTAAGCCGGCAGCATTGCAATCTCAAAATAGCGGTGAATGTATCGATGGACAATTTGAATCGTCTCGACTTACCGGAACTATACGAAAAAATTGTGCTGGAGGCAGGCAGCCATCCTGGCAATATCTGCCTCGAAATTACTGAAACGCGCTTGATGGATAATCTGGCAATTTCGCTGGATATCCTCACCAGATTAAGACTGAAAGGCTTCTTCCTCTCCATCGATGATTTCGGTACCGGCTACGCCACCATGGAGAATCTCAAGCGATTGCCTTTTAACGAACTCAAGATTGATCGTGCCTTCGTTTTTAATGCCTCGCTGGACCGGCATTCAAGTGCGATTCTCGAGTCCAGTGTCAAGCTGGGAAGATTTTTCAGCCTTGGCATCGTGGCAGAAGGCGTGGAGTCGCAACAGGACTGGGATCTGGTTGCAGAAATGGGTATCGACGAGGTACAGGGTTATTTCATTGCAAGGCCGATGGCGGTTAAAGATTTTCTAGGATGGAAAAACGAGTGGAGTGCAAATGATGAGTGAGCCGGCGACGATTTTAGTAATTGACGACGATGAATTCCTGTTAACCGTTTATGAGGAATATCTAAATTCGGCAGGCTATCTGACGAATCTTGCCTCTGGCGCAGATCAGGCTTTTTCCATTCTCCAGCAGAACACGCCAACGCTGATCTTAATGGATGTGGAAATGCCGCAGATGGATGGCTATTCGCTTTGCCGCCAAATCAAGCAAATGCCGGATCTCGCCCAATCCCCTGTTATTTTTGTTTCCGCACGCGACACCTTGGAAGACAGGCTGGAAGCCTTCGATGCGGGGGGAGAAGATTTCATCGACAAGCCGGCTGACCCCAAGGTTCTGTTGCGTAAAATCAAGTTGGCGATCGATGCAAAATGTCAGCGAGAACATCTGGTCAAGGAAAAAGAATCCTATGAGCAGATGGCGATGACGTTTCTTGACAGCATGGGAGAAAGTGGAGTGTTGCAGAACTTCATGCGACACAGTTTTAATTTTGAGGAATATCAACCACTATTGGAAGCTGCACTGGGGTCCGCCAAGGATATGGGCCTCGAATGCCATATTCAGCTTCGGTACCCGGCTGGCATTATTTCAAGATCGCTGAACGGCGCATTGAATCCGCTCGAAGAATCTGTATTAGAGCAGGTGACCCAACTCGGCCGGCTGTTCCATTTCAAAAAAAGGATGGTAGTCAATTATGAAGGGGTCACCATCCTGATCCTCAATGTACCGGATGACGCGGATATTGCCGGGCGGATTCGGGACAATATCGCGATCCTGGCGGAGAGCGCTGATGGCTTTTTGAAAACCATTACCTTGCGTAAACAGGTTCATGCGCGAGCCGAGAAATTAAAGCTGGCTAATCATATAGCAAGGCAATCGATCGATACTTTGCGACAGAAATACCAGCAACAGCAGATCAACACGCGAATGTTGTTGCAAAAGTTGATTGAGGAGACAGAAAACACCTTCATCCATCTTGGTCTGACTGACAATCAGGAGCATATCCTCAGTTCCACCATGGAAAGAAATTCAGAAAAGATTTTAAATTTATTCAATGTCGGTGTGGAACTTGAGGAGCAATTCAATACGATCGTCAAAGCACTCGGTCCAGAATAATTTTTTAGCCTTGCGAGCGTTTCTATACCTAATTTTTAAAATTCTTGATGAATTAGAAAAAATCATGATTTTCTCTATGTTCAATACAAATATTTTAGGGCTTAATTTTGCGTAGCTATTTAGCTTGGCATTTTTCCAATCTAAAGATAGATCATGGGTGACGTTTTATGAAAAATGCAAGTGCTTTAATACTGGATTCTTTGGCCTCAAGCCATAAGTCGCGCCTGGAAATTTCATGTGAATTAGGTCTTCCTCCATCAACGGTAGCTGGCGTCTTGACAAGCCTGATATCCGGTGGAGAAGTTGAAATTTCTGGCAAGGTTAATATCCATGAAACGGATGTTTCAGTCTATGCCCTAGCTGATAGACGAGGAAAAGTGAGAGATGCGGATTGAATATCGAATTCTGGCATGAGCGGAAAAAGTTGCTAGCCTCGATCCCCATTGCATTTGTGGTCTAAGCAAACCAGTCAGAACTAGACCCTGCCGCAACGCGACTGGAAAGCGGCCCGCATAGCTCAACTTAAGATTACATAGGGCGCTACTACATGATTGATTCTTTAGTGTCCAAATTCAAACATTACACTTCTGCAAAGCAGTCTCCGGTTTTATTTTTATTCATTGTTGCGGCTACCGTTTTTATAGCGGAGGCCCTGGTAATGTTACTTCTTAATGCCTTACCGCCCCTTTCAGATTTTATTGGTGCCATCGTTGACGCCTCATTATTAGTCATTCTTATTTCACCGGCACTCTACTTTTTCTTGCTCCGACCCATGAATAGACAACTGCATGCGATCCAGCAAGCTGAAGTGACCCTGAAGAAAAACAAGGAGGAACAGCTAAGAGTCATGCTCCAAACCACTTCAGAGGGTTTCTGGATTACTGATGACCAAGGCCGATTTCTGGAAGTAAACAATTCCTATAGCAAGATGGTGGGCTACAGCAAGGAAGAGTTGCTGACCATGCGTATCTCAGATGTTGAGGCCGTGGAAAAGCCGGAGGAAACGAATCAGCATATTCAGAAAATTATTATGACAGGGAGCGATCAGTTTGAAACACAGCATCGCAGTAAAGACGGACGCATCCTGGACGTGGAGGTCAGCACCAACTACAGCAAAATTCAAGGGGGAAGATTCTACTGTTTTCTGCGGGATATCTCAGACCGCAAGCGCTCTGATTTACTGATGCAAGCCCTGTTTCAAGAACAAAAGGCAATGTTGGAAAGTGGCTTGGTTGGGATAGCAAAAATCAAGAATCAGGTCTTTAGCTGGACCAACCCAGCCTATGAAAAAATGATGGGATACAGCAAAGGCGAGCTTAACGGTAAGTCAACCAGCCTTATTTATCCCAGTGACGAAAGTTATGAGGCCTTGGACCTTGATGCATATCCCGTTCTGGCAAGTGGAAAAATCTACCGCACACAAATTGAAGAACTTCGTAAGGATGGCAGTCTGGTCTGGCTGGATATCAGCGGAACCATGCTGGATGTTTCCAAAGGTGAATCCCTGTGGGCTTTTGTAGATATTACTGAGCAAAAGTTAGCACAAGAGAAGGTTCAGCAGTTAGCTTTCTATGACCCCCTCACCAAATTACCTAACCGACAGCTTCTTTTGGATAGGCTTAAGCGTGCTCTTGCTGCTAGTTTTCGTAGTCTTAGAAAGGGCGCCTTGCTTATTATTGATCTGGATAACTTCAAGAATATCAATGACACCGCTGGTCACGACACTGGAGACCTTCTACTAAAACAGGTGGCTGACCGGTTGCTTGCATGCGTGCAGGAAGGTGACACGGTTGCGCGTCTGGGTGGCGATGAGTTTGTCATTCTGCTTGAGGACTTGAGTGAACAAGAGAATGAGGCGGCAGAACAGGTTGAAGTTGTTGGCGATAAAATTCTGACCCTGTTAAATCAGCCCTATCAACTCTCCTCAAACGAGTTTCGTAATTCTCCCAGCATAGGGGTCGTCCTGTTCGATGCAAATTCCGCTGGAATAGATAACTTATTGAAGCAAGCCGATATTGCGATGTACCAGGCAAAGAGTGCGGGTAAAAATACGCTGAAATTCTTTGATCCGCAGATTCAGGCGATGATGGGTGTACGACAGACCTTGGAACAGGCAATGCACAATGCCCTTGAACTCGGTCAATTTCATCTTTACTACCAAGTCCAGGTAAATAGTGCAGGCACAGCAAAAGGGGCGGAGGTGTTGATCCGCTGGATTCATCCAGAGCTTGGATTGGTCTCACCAACCTCTTTTATTCCTCTGGCAGAAGAGTGTGGAATGATCCTGCCCATCGGGCAATGGGTACTTGAGACCGCTTGCGCGCAAATACATGCATGGCAACGTGATGCGTTGACCAGAGATCTTGTCTTGTCTGTAAACGTTAGTGCCAAACAATTCAATCAAGCTAATTTTGTAGCTCAAGTTCAGAACGCTGTGAATAGGCACGGCATTAGCCCAAACCTGCTTAAACTAGAACTGACTGAGGGAATGCTGGTTTCGAATATTGAGGACACCATTGGCAAAATGGGTATTTTGAATGAAATCGGCATCAAGTTCTCACTGGACGACTTCGGCACAGGTTTTTCTTCTTTGCAGTATCTCAAACGCTTACCCCTCGATCAGTTGAAGATTGATCAGTCTTTCGTCCGCGATATTGCCTCTGATGCTAATGACCAAGCCATTGTAAGCACGATTATCGGGATGTCACATAGCCTCGGCCTGAATGTCATTGCTGAGGGCGTTGAGACCGAACAGCAAAAAGAAATTCTCCTAAATAGTGGCTGCTCCAGCTACCAAGGCTATCTATTCAGCAAGCCCGTGCCGATTGAAGAGTTTTATGCCCTACTAAGAACAGGCAGGATTGCGTGATCATAAGGCAGGAAAAATATTTTCTTGTCCCGGGAACAAAAGCAGACATTTGCATCTCATAGTGATGATGCCAAACTCCATTGGTTATCATCTCCCTTTAAGGCAACGATTCGGTTGCCTTTTTCTTTTGGTGCGCCCTGCCGGGCGCACTTATTTAAAGCCCAATGGCTCGAAGCAGCGGCAGCAGCGAAAACCAGGTTGTCCGGGCGGCAGAACAGCTTCAAGCGACATGTTGCAATGCCGCAATGTTGTGGGATTCGCCGGCACGACTGCCTTGTTGCGTTCCACGGCGGCGAAGCTCCTGTTCGATGCCGTTCAGCACGTTCCATTTTTGTGAGCACCATGCAGGTGCCAGCAGGATATCCTTGGCAGCGGTCGCGGTGACGCGGTGATAGACGATGTGCGCTGGCGTGCGCTCGATCAGGTCGGCGGCAATGCGCATATAGTCTGTCTGGGCCAGCGGCTGGTAAGCCCCACGCCGCCACTGGTGAGCCAGAAGGGTGTGCTTGACCACGTGGAGCGGGTGCAGCTTGAGGCCGTCAACGCCTATCTGTAGCACGCTATCCAGTGTTGCGTGGTAGTGGTATTCGTCTTCACCTGGCAGTCCGATGATCAGGTGGGTGCACAATGGAATGCCATGCGCACGTGCGGCCTGCGCTGTTTCCCGATACTCCGCCAGAGTGTGGCCACGATTGACCCGCACCAGGGTGGCATCGAAGGCCGATTGCAGGCCCAGTTCCAGCCACACCTCCAGCCCCTCGTTACGCAGACTGACCAGCAGGTCGAGGACATCGGAGGATACGCAATCGGGACGCGTGCCTACGGCGATGCCGATCACGCCTGGCTGGGCCAAGGCCTCGCGATAAAGCGATTCGAGTTGACTGATGTCGGCATAGGTATTGGTATAGGCCTGAAAATAGGCGATGAAGTGACGGGCGCGCGTGCGTTTGGCAATAATGGCACCAGCCTTGGCGATCTGACCCGCGACATCAAGACGCGTACCCGCTGCTGGACTGAATGAAACATTGTTGCAGAAAGTGCAGCCGCCGGTGCCTTTGCTGCCATCGCGATTGGGACAGGTGAAGCCGGCGTCAAGCGCGATCTTGTGCACACGCATGCCATGGCGCCGCAGCAAGTCTTGCCCGAACGTGTTTACCCGGTTCGACAGAATCATTACGATCTCACAACAAAAAACAGGATTCTATTATCCTCTTTTTAGGGCTGCAACATTTTTTGTACTTAAGCTACAAGTTAAGCAGATGAAAATATTACAAAGTCCATGTCACAACAGTCGCATTGCGCGCTGGAAGGAAAAAGTGTTGCAAAATGAATCATTGTAATTAGAATGATCATTATAGTTAATATAATCTGGATATGACCATGAAAACCATGACCGCAAGAGACGCAAAAACCCACTTCGGCGAGCTGTTGGATGCCATGCAGCGAGAGCCGGTGCTTGTGACCAAAAACAATCGCCCCGTAGGCATCATGATTTCTATTGATGATGCAGCAGATTCTCTTATTCCAGAAATGTTCATGGAAAAGGAAGCTGGCTACGATGAGTGGTTTCAAGCAAAGATAAGCGGTACTCTGGAATCGGTTAATTCCGGGGAAAGCCAGCTCTCGGCGCATGGCGAAGTCATGGACCGGGTATGGCAAAAAATTCGGGCGAAAGCAGAGCCGGCATCCACATAACTTCCCAGCATGTTCAAAGTCTTGTGGTCAGAACAGGCCGAAATTGATCTCGAGAATATCTTGCTGTACTACTTGGAGCAAGCGGGAATGCGGGTAGCGGAAGCGGTCTATACGCGCATTAGAACGCAAGTGGCAATACTTGAAACATTCCCTGAACGCACCCGTTCAGGTCGCGCAACTGGAACACGCGAGCAGGTTATCGGCCGATTACCCTACATCGCCATCGTGAAAGTCACCGATGAAGCCCTGATTATCTTGAATATCATCCACACCGCAAAAAAATATCCAGCGGACACGAAGAGCTAGCCCCTTTATTCACTATCTATTTGACAAACAACAAATTTTGTCGTGTATTTAGCACCAGCTTCATTATTATCGCTAGAATGAAGGCATGAACGAAGAACAAAATTTTTGGCTGTCGCCTGTTATTGACCGAAACGGGAACTGGGGCGGGATCTGGTTGCACGGTAGTAGTGTCACGGCAGACACTGCAGAGAGTCTGCAGATGGCCATACCAAACCTCAAAATTTATCTGACCGGGGACATCGCTGTTGCAACCGGCATACAATCTCTGGAGCAGTTAAGCACGGCAACGGCAAATGGTCACGTGGTCTTTGCCGGCCCTTATGTTGCGCACCCGCCCATCACAACTGCCACCAAACAAGACGCCGGCAGAATCGTGTTGTTGCGACTGCTGGCACTGCTCGCGCAAGATGCAGACACGACTGAGATTGAACAGGTCTTCAAACGCGAGCCAGGCCTGTCGTATCATCTGTTCAGGCTGATCAATTCGGCCGGGATGGGCTTGAACAGGGAGATTTCAACGTTCAATCAAGCCATCATGATGCTCGGTCGCCGGCAGATGCAACGCTGGATACAGTTATTGCTGTACGCTAACAAAAATGAAAAAGCAGCTAGCCCTTTATTGCATTTTGCTGCAATGCGTGGCAATTTGCTGGAACAGTTGGCCGTCGCACAGGGTTGCGATGCGGTAACACGTGAGCAGGCCTTCATGACCGGCATTTTTTCCCTGCTCGACAGCCTGCTGGGCATGAGCATGGCCGAGATTGGAAAAAACATCCAGCTGCCTGATCCGGTCCGACTGGCCTTGTTGGAACATCGAGGCGAACTGGGTGAATGGTTGTCATGGGTGGAAGACGTACAAGCGGGAGTCGTGCCTTCACGGTCGCCTGACATTGCAGCGGAGCAATGCGCCAAACTTCAACTTGAGGCCCTGATTTGGGCACAAGATGTTGGCGCCAGCATGGCCTAGGGAGCAGTTATCCATAATCATTTATCACTCGCCGCGTTTTCCATTGCACAGCGCATGCTTGCCGCCGTTTTTGATGGCCATGAAGTGTCTGGCATCCTGTCGGATGAACTGAAAAAAGCCCTGGCCTGTCCTGATGCCGCATTCATTTTGTGTGAATCTCCCTCCTATCCTGAAAAATGGGCAAGCGCGGTTGAAGCGACGCGGCGGGGTGAACCCTGGTTGACGCCGCAAACAATAGCTGTAGCCTTGCATGGCGCAAAGGGTGCCATCGGCACGTTGGGTGCAGACGGAAAAGATTTCAGCGCCGAGGATGCCGCCAATCTGGCAGCCATTGCCCAGTTTGTTGTTCCTATCCTGGAAACTTACGGGCGACTGACCGGCCGCGAGCGACAGCTGGATCTGATGTCCGGGCAACTCGAGCAGCAATCACGCATTCTCGATCAGATCGAGGATTCGATCATTTCGACCGATCTGCTTGGCTACATTACTGGATGGAATGGCGGCGCAGAGCGACTGTTTGGCTATCTGGCTGATGAGGCGATCGGTCAGAATATCCTGTTCTTGTACACCGAGGACGATGAAGACGACAGTGACGATCCGTTATTGTCAGGCGAGCGCGAAATGGTGGTGCGACGACGCAAAAAATCGGGCGAAGTGTTCTGGGCCAGCGTTATGCTCTCGGTCGTGCATGACCGCAATGGCAACCCCAGCGAGCTGATCGGTTATGTGCGAGACATTACCGAGCGCCTGATCAAGGAAGAGAGTCTGCGCCTCTATGGACGTATCTTTGAAAACAGCGGGGAAGGCATTCTGGTGATGGATGCTGAGGAGCGCGTGATTGCAGTCAATCATGCCTTTGTCGGTATTACCGGCTATAGCGCAGACGAAGTGATTGGCAACAAGCCTCGCCTTCACTATTCGGAACAGCAGGATGAGGCATTTTTTACCGAGATGCGGCACATTCTGGACGAAAATGGTCAGTGGCAGGGAGAGCTCTGGGATAGACACAAGAATGGTGCCATTTTCCCGAAATGGGCAAACATCAGTACGGTCAGGAATGATCGTGGTGAGTTGACCCATTATTTTTCGACTTTTTCCGATATCAGCGAACGCGTTGCCGCTGAAGAACGCATCCGGCAGTTGGCATTCTATGACACCCTGACCGGCCTCCCCAACCGTTCCACGCTTCATGAACTGCTTGAACAAGCACTAGCGGTGGCTAGCCGCAATCTGAATTCCGGCGCGGTCCTGTTCATCGATCTTGATCGCTTCAAGAACGTCAACGACACCCTGGGCCACGGCGCCGGGGATGAGCTCATCCGTAGCGTGGCACTCCGTTTAAAGGCTTGCCTGCGTCCGTCAGATGTGATTGCACGCCTGGGTGGCGATGAATTTGTGGTCGCGCTAACCAATATTGCCAGGCCGGATGATGCGGCGCTGGTAGCCAACAAGATCCTCGGCGCCTTTAGCGCCCCCTTTTTTATTAACGGCCACGAACTCGCAGTTTCGGCGAGCATGGGCATCAGCGTTTACCCGGCCGATGGCAAGACCGTCGAAGATCTGATCAAGAATGCAGATGTGGCCATGTTTCGCGCCAAGGATCGCGGCGACGGCAGTTTTCTGTTTTATGCCAGTGAAATGAATGCACGTTCGCTGGAGCGGCTGAAAATGGAAAGCGATCTGCGTCGCGCGCTCGATCGTAACGAGTTTCTGTTGCACTTTCAGCCACAAGCCGACATCCGGAGCGGCAACATCGTAGGCGCCGAGGTGCTCCTGCGCTGGAAGCACCCGGAACTCGGCATGGTGTCACCCGCCCAGTTCATTCCGATGGCGGAGGAAACCGGCCTGATCGTCCCCATTGGCCAGTGGGTGATGGAACAGGCTGTGATCCAGAACAAAAGCTGGTTGCAGGCTGGCGTGTCTGTGGTCAAACTCGCCGTCAATCTTTCCGCCAAACAGTTTCGCAACAGCCTGGTACAGGAGGTCTCCAGCCTGCTTCAGCGACAACAGCTTCCGCATGCCCTGCTTGAGCTTGAAATCACCGAGAGCATGGTGATGCGGGATGCCGATGGTGTGATCGAGATGCTCCGTGCCATCGACAAATTGGGTGTGCCGATGTCGCTGGATGATTTCGGCACCGGTTACTCCTCATTGTCTTATCTCAAGCGCTTTCCTATCAAGAAGCTCAAGATTGACCAATCCTTCGTTCGCAACATTCCGCAGGACGCCAATGATATCGCCATCACCTGCGCCATCATCGCTCTGGGCAAGAGCCTCGGCCTGAAGGTGATTGCCGAAGGCGTGGAAACGCCCGAGCAACTGGATTTTTTGCGACAACAGGGCTGCGATGAAATTCAGGGCTACCTGTTCAGCCGTCCGGTGCCGGCAGATCAGTTTGTCGAAATGTTGAAGACGGGCAAACGTCTGATCTGATCCTTCGCCTGGAACTGCCTGGCATTCATCGCGAGTGCGAAAAAAACCGTGTTGACAGTTTAATCAAGCGTTTATGCCCTTTAGCCCGGTTTGGGGAATGCGTAGGCTTCCGCGTTTACGGCCGGCGCCTCGCCGCAGACCAGGCTGGCCAGGATTTCTGCGCTGGCTGGTGCCATGGTGACGCCGTAACGGAAATGTCCGGTATTGAGATACAGATTGTCGAACGCCGGGTGGCGGGCGATCACCGGCACGTTGTCCGGCGAACCGGGGCGCAGGCCGCTCCAATGCTTGATGATTTCTGCGTCTGCCAGTTGCGGCAGGAGCGCGGCAGCTCTGGTCGCGAGTAGCGTCGCGATAGCAGGAGTCGTCGCCTTATTGAAGCCAACGTCTTCTACCGTACTGCCGGCCAGGATATGGCCATCCATTCGAGGAATCAGATAAAAGTCTTCTTGATACAGTAGAGAGGGCAGCGTAGCCGGGGGCAATTGATAGAGCAGCATCTGACCTCGCATCGGTTTCATTCGCAATGACAGGGCGTGCCTGCCGAGCAGACCTTGGCTCCAGGCGCCGGCGGTAAGGACGAAAATATCGGCATCGAAAACATGGCCCTCGCTATCCTGCCATGCATTTACTCGTCCGCTGTCCTGTTGCAAGGGAAGCAGTTGTGTGTGCTCCAGCAGCGTCACCCCCCGCTTGAGCATCAACGCCCGCAAGGCCTGCATCAGGCGCGGGTTGCGTGCCTGCGCCACCTGCGGCAACCACAGGCTTTCGGACTCCAGTTCGGACGCGATGCTGTGCGCTTGACACCATTGCCGTGCAACGGCCAAGTCAAAAGGCGGCAGGATACGCATGCCGCACATTTGAAATTGCGGGTCAATGCCGGTCTCGGCCAGTAGTTGTTCGCACAGCGTCGCATGGTGTGCGGCTCCCGCCAGGGCAAGGCGATTGACAGGTTCGGTATAATTCCACGGCAGTAGCGGGAACAGGATGCCGCCACCGGCCCACGAAGACTCCATGCCCAATCTGCCCCGCTCAACCACAGTCACGCGCCAGCCACGCTGCACCAGTTCCAGCGCACTCAAGCAACCGACTGCCCCGGCGCCGATGATGACGGCATGCTCGCTCATTACTTGCCCTTTAACAGGATGTTTTCTGCCAACGCCAGATTCTCTGGAGTGCCCTGCAGCACCAGCACATCCCCTTCTGCCATGACCGTGTCTGGAGTCGGTTCCTGGGGTTTCAGATTGCGACGGCGTAGCGACTTGATTTGCACGTCATGCCCCTCCAGCCACAAGTCGATCAGGCGCTTGCCGCATCCGAAGGCTCCAGCGGACAGGGCAACCGAATGCAAGCGCTGCTGATCTTCGTCACGCGCTTCCAGATCATAGTCGGACAGTCCATGGAAGAAGCCGCGAAACAACTGGTAGCGTTCTTCACGGAACAATCGGATGCGCTTGACCACACGGCTGAGCGGCACGCCCAGCAGCACCAGTGCGTGCGAGGCTAGCATCAAGCTGCCTTCCAGCACCTCAGGCACCACTTCGGTGGCCCCCGCCTCAACGAACTTGTCCATGTTGCTGTCATCCCAGGTGCGCACGATGACCGGTAGCTTCGGGTAGTGTTCCTGCACCACATGCAATACCTTCATGGCGGAATGCTCATCCGAGTAACTGATCACCAGCGCCTTGGCGCGCAAGGCGCCCGCAGCCTGCAACACCACGCGACGACCGGCATCGCCATAGACCACGTTTTCGCCTGCCACGGCCGCCTCACGCACGCGCTCCGGGTCGATATCGAGCGCGATGAACGGGATGTTTTCCTGTGTCAGGAAGCGCGACAAGTACTGTCCGCTGCGGCCGTAACCGCAGATGATGACGTGACTTTCCAGTTGTTGGCCCAGATGCTCGATGCCTTGCACCCAGCGCTGACGGTTGCGCTCATAGCTGCGCGATAATCTTGAGGCGATTCGTCCGTTGTATTCGATGACGAAAGGCGCGATCACCATGGACAGCAAGGACGCTGCCAGCACGATCTGCAGAGTTCGTCCTCCCAGCAGATCCTGCTCCGCACCCAGCGCGAGGATCACGAAGCTGAACTCGCCGGCCTGCGCCAGCGTGCAGCCGGTGCGAATGGCCACCCCGGTTTCTTGCCCGAAACGACGTGTGATTTGGGTAATGATGAAGGCCTTGAGCACGATCAGAGCGAGCAGTAAAATCAGCACCCAGCCGATATTGGCAAGCAGTTCGTGCACGTCCAGCAGCATGCCGACGGTGACGAAGAACAGACCCAGCAGGATGTCGCGGAACGGCGCAATGTCGGCTTCAACCTGATAACGATAACTCGTTTCCGAAATCAGCATGCCGGCAATGAAAGCCCCCAGTGCATAGGAAAGGCCAGCCTGTTTGGTAAAGACGGACAGCAGCAGCGTCACCATCAGCACATTCATGACGAACAGTTCGCGTGACCGTTGGCGAGCGACCAAGTCGAACCAAGGGCTGATGATCTTCTTGCCAAACACCAGCAGTATCCACAAGGTAATGGCGGCCTTGACTGCCGACATGGCAAGCGTGGCGGCAAGATTGCCATCGGCGCTTGCTATGGCAGGGATCAGAATCAAGAGTGGCACTACGGCCAGATCCTGAAACAGCAATACACCAACGGCCAGCTTGCCGTGACGCGAACTGATTTCCACTTTCTCCACCAGCATTTTCGATACGATCGCTGTAGAGGACATGGCCAGCGCTCCGGAGACGACCAGTGCCGCACGCCAGTCGATCCCGAACGCGATGGCGCCAAACATCGCCACCAGCATGCTGATGGAAACTTGAAGCCCCCCTAAGCCTAACACCGTGCGCCGCATGGCATAGAGTTGCGGCAGGCTGAATTCCAGCGCGATGCTGAACATCAGAAATACGATGCCAAATTCCGCCAACTCCCGGTTTGCCTCGGTATCCGGCAACAATCCGAAGGTATGCGGCCCCAGCAGCAGCCCCATCAGGAAATAAGCCAGCATGGCTGGCAACTGCAACACACGGAACAGTGCCACGGCAAAGACTGCGCAGGTCAGCAGGATCAGAATGGTTTGCAAGGTACCAGGCATTGGTTTCGCTTGATCTGTAGATAGTGGCTTGGAAGCTGCATTTTAGCCGTTAACCAAGACCCAGTGACCGAGTCACACGCAATTTTTGTGCCGATTTGTGGCAAGCATCCTTTCTTCATGCCGCGAACCCTTTTATACTGTAGGCGTATGGCAACAACAAAATTAATAATGGCAACGCCACGACACGCACTGGATCTGGCTCGTGAGGTGTTGCGCATCGAGGCTCGCGCCGTGGAGGCACTGGCTGCACGTCTGGATGACAGGTTCACCCATGCCGTAACGCTCATGCTGCAATGTCAAGGACGCATCGTGGTGAGCGGCATGGGGAAGTCGGGCCATGTTGGCCGAAAAATAGCCTCTACCCTGGCCAGTACCGGCACGCCGTCATTCTTCATGCACCCGGGCGAAGCCAGTCATGGCGATCTGGGCATGATCACGGGCCAGGATGTGGTACTCGCCCTGTCTAATTCCGGCGAGAGCGACGAATTGATGGCTATCGTGCCGCAGATCAAGCGTACCGGCGCCAGTCTGATCAGCATTACCGGCAACCCGGCCTCGGAACTGGCGCAGGAATCTGATGTGCATCTGGATGCGTCGGTCTCGCAGGAAGCCTGTCCGCTGGGACTGGCACCAACGGCCAGCACGACGGCAGCATTGGCACTCGGTGATGCGTTGGCTGTGGCGCTGTTGGACGCGCGAGGTTTCTCCGCCGAAGACTTTGCACGCGCCCATCCCGGTGGTGCGCTAGGTCGCCGGTTGCTGGTCCATGTCAGTGACGTGATGCGCCGAGGCGCTGAGGTTCCGCGCACCAAACAAGGTTCAGCCCTGTCGGACGCATTGCTTGAAATGTCCAAGAAGGGCCTTGGCATGACGGCAGTAACAGATGAATCAGACCGCCCGATCGGCATTTTTACCGATGGAGACTTGCGCCGCACCTTCGGCCTGGGCATCGATGTGGCCTCCATTCTGGTGGATGCCGTGATGCACAAGCAGCCACAGACCATCACCCCGCACAAACTGGCGGTAGAGGCAGTGGAGCTGATGGAACAGCACAAGATCAATGGCTTGCTGGTGGTGGATGAGCAGGGCGTGCTGGTTGGCGCCCTTAATATGCATGATTTGTTGAGAGCGAAAGTGGTATGAGTCAGGATGTGTTTGAACGTGCCAAGGCGATTCGACTGGTGGTGTTTGATGTGGATGGCGTCATGACCGATGGCAGTCTTTATCTGTGCGACGACGGCCAGGAATTCAAGGCTTTCAACACGCAAGATGGTCTGGGCATGAAGTTGCTCAAAGCCAGCGGGGTGGACACCGCCATCATTACCGGCCGCACCTCCAATGTAGTGGCACGGCGCGCCGAGAGTACTGGCGTCGAGCATTATTTTCAAGGGGTCGAAGACAAATTGGAAGCATTTGAACGCCTGACGACAGCGTTGGGCCTGGACCATGCCCAATGTGCTTTCATGGGGGATGATGTCGTGGATTTGCCGCCGATGCGGCGTTGTGGTCTGGCTGTGGCAGTACCGGCCGCCCCGCCTCTGGTGAAGGCGCATGCGCATTATGTTACGACGCGTGAAGGTGGCCGTGGTGCGGTGCGTGAACTGGTTGAACTGATCATGCAGGCGCAGGGTACGTTTGATGCCCAGATGTCGCAGTTTCTGAAATAGGTGCCGGCGAATGCAGGGACGTCCCACCATCTGGTTTCCCTTGGCATTGCTCGCGCTGCTTGCGACACTTACCCTGTGGATCGACCACACCGTGCAAGCGCCCCAGCCAAAGTTGGATGGTAGCAGCCGACATGACCCGGATTACAAAGTGACTAATTTCAGCACTAAAAAAAATGATCTCAACGGTGATCCACGTTTCGTGCTATCGGCGGTGGAACTGGTTCACTACCCGGATGACGACAGCGCACTCATGACGCGGCCGCGCTTTACTCAGTATTCCAGCAACAAGCCCTATACCCAGATACAAGGGCAGCGTGGACAGGTATCGAGTGGCGGTGATGATGTTTATTTCATGGATCAAGTTCAAGTGGTACGTGCAGCGTCGCCTGAGCGCGGCGCAATGACCTTGCTGACGGAGTATCTGCATCTGATCCCTGATGATGACATCGCTGTCACCAATCGCCCGGTGACCATCCGGCAGGCCCCGACAACGCTGATTCGCGGCTCAGGGATGGAATATAATAAAAAAGAGCGCACACTGAAGGTATCGGGACGCGTGTATGTCCATTATGAAAAGCCCGCAGCAAGTTTACGCGCCATCAAGCATAGGGTGCCCATCAAGCGGACTACATCAGACAAAATGGCGCCAGCTATCGGCCGTCTCAAACAGGCAGAAAAACAGAAGAACACAAGTACGACCAGCCCTAAAAAGTCTGCTCATTACGTGATGCAACCACAAACCAAGACCGGAAAAGACACGTCCCGGATTCGGAGAACCCTATGACAAATGCCTACATCAAATTGTTCCTGCTGGCCTGGCTGGCGCTGGCCCCAGTCACTGTTTTTGCCGAAAAGGCGGACCGTGACCAGCCGATCAATCTGGAGGCCGACAACCTCACCACCAACGACGCCAAAAAGATCAGCACTTACACCGGCAACGTCATCCTGACCCAGGGCACAATGGTGATGCGGGCCGACAAACTGGTGGTGCATGAAGATACGGGCGGTTTCCAGCACAGCACCTCAACCGGCAATCCAACCACTTTCAAGCAGAAGGAAGAGGGCCGGGATGAATATATCCAAGGCAGTGCACAGCGTATCGAATATGATGGGCGCATGGACAAGATACGCCTGTACACCGAGGCCTGGGTTAAACGTGGCGAGGATTTGGTGCGTGGCGACTACATCATGTATGACGCCAATGCCGAGTATGCGGAAGTCATCGGCGGGGGGCAATCAGTCACCCCTGGTGCGCCCAACGGGCGGGTGCGTGCGGTGATCCAGCCCAAGAAGAAAATTATAATGCCAGCTGAAACAGATGCTGCGGGCACGGCTAAGTAGGGATTTGGCGTGAGCGAACTAAAAGTCGAGGGTCTGAGGAAGTGCTACAAGTCGCGTACTGTGGTGCAAGATATCTCGCTGTATGTCAAAAGTGGCGAAGTAGTCGGCTTGCTGGGCCCAAATGGGGCCGGCAAGACCACCAGCTTTTACATGATGGTGGGTCTGGTCGCGCTGGATGGCGGCCATATCTTGCTCGACGGTCGTGACGTCGGCAAGTTACCCATTCACCAGCGCGCCAAGATGGGACTGTCCTATCTGCCGCAGGAACCCTCCATTTTTCGCAAGCTCAATGTTGCCGATAACATTCTGGCGATTCTGCAACTGCAAAAACTGACGCCGGAGCAGCAGCAGGAACGCCTGGAAGAATTGCTGCAGGAATTGCACATCACGCATCTGCGTAACAATCCGGCGGTCAGCCTGTCCGGTGGCGAGCGCCGTCGGGTCGAGATTGCACGCTGTCTCGCTTCCAACCCCAGGTTCATCCTGCTCGATGAACCCTTCGCTGGAATCGATCCGATCGCGGTGATCGACATCCAGAAAATCATCCGCTTTCTCTCCGAGCGCGACATCGGCGTGCTGATCACCGACCACAACGTGCGCGAAACTTTAGGCATATGCAACCGCGCCTATATCATCAACGAAGGCCGTGTATTTGCTTCTGGCAGCGCACAGGAAATCATTCATAACGACAGTGTGCGCGAAGTCTATCTGGGCAAGGATTTCAGACTGTAATGAAACAGGGCCTGCAGCTTCGAATGTCCCAGCATCTTGCGCTCACCCCGCAGTTGCAGCAGTCCATTCGTTTGTTACAGCTATCCACGGTGGAACTGAACCAGGAACTGGAAGTCATCTTGCAGGCCAACCCGCTGCTGGAACGTGTGGAAGCTGGCGGCGAAAGTTACATCCCGGAGTCGCACGGTGAGACGCCGACGACACCGGAGGCTCCTGCACCAGCCGACGAAGCGCCGTCGCAAGATTTCGGTGCCGATGAAATCGATTTCGCCGGCATTACGCGCTGGGAAAAGACCGGTTCCGGTAGCGACGACGATGACAATGATTATGTATTTCAGGAGTCGGCAATCCTCACTTTGCGTGAGCACCTGCTCGCCCAGCTCAGCCTCATGCCACTGTCCGAACGCGACCAGACGCTAGTCGCCTTGCTGGTGGATGCGATCAATGAAGATGGTTATCTGGAGCAATCCCTGGACGTTCTGGCCGAAATATTCCCGGAAGAATACGAAGTTGATCCGATGGAATTGAGCACGGCGCTCAAGCTGATCCAGCATCTTGACCCTCCCGGCATTGGCGCACGCGACCTGGCGGAGTGTCTTGCCCTGCAGCTGCAGACCTTACCCATAGAGACTCCCCATCGTGATTTGGCGCTTGGCCTCACGCATCATCTGCCGGTGCTCGCGGCAAGGGATTTTGCCAAATTGCGCAAGCTCCTGCATTGCGATGATGACGCCTTGCGTGCGGCGCAAAATCTGATCATCCATCTTAATCCACGTCCCGGTTCTGATTTTACGCATTTGGGATCAGACCATTACATTCAGCATGAAGTGGTGGTCAAGAAAATCAAGGGCCTCTGGCTCGCTAGCCTGAACCAGGAAGTAATGCCGCGCCTGCGCATCAACAAGTTGTACGCCGACATCCTGAAGCGCAACCGCGACAGTACCGGTCAATATCTGGCAAGCCAGATGCAGGAGGCCAAATGGATGATCAAGAACATCGAGCAGCGTTTTTCCACTATTCTGCGGGTTTCACAGGCCGTCATTGACCGCCAGCGCAATTTTCTTGAGCATGGCGAAATTGCTATGCGCCCATTGGTGCTGCGCGAGATTGCAGACGAACTGGGGCTTCACGAGTCGACCATCTCCCGCGTCACCACCAGAAAATACATGCTGACCCCGCGCGGCGTGTATGAACTCAAGTACTTTTTCGGCAGTCATGTTGCCACCGATACCGGCGGTGCCTGCTCCGCAACGGCCATCCGTGCGCTGATTAAACAACTGGTGAATGAGGAAAATCAAAAAAAACCACTGTCCGACAGCCAAATCACTGATATTCTCGGCAAACAGGGTATTGTGGTTGCACGTCGTACCATTGCAAAATACCGCGAGTCTTTACAAATACCTGCGGCCACTCAACGTAAGTCACTATAAGCTACCTTAAGGAGGAAATCATGAACCTGAATCTCACCGGCCATCACCTGGAAGTAACCCCGGCCCTGCGCGACTATGTTGAATCAAAACTTACCCGCGTAACCAACCATTTTGATCAGGTTATCGACGTCAAAGTCACACTGTCCGTGGAAAAGCTGAAGCAAAAGGTGGAAGCCACCCTGCATGTCCCTGGCAACGACTTGCATGCCGAATGTGAAGACGAAAACATGTACAGCGCCATCGACCTGTTGACCGACAAGCTTGATCGTCAAGTCCTCAAGCATAAAGAAAAGCAGGGTGATCACCACCGTGCCAATGGTGCGCTGAAGCACCAAGCCGCCGAATAAGCTGCCTATCAAACCACGGGGAACACGGGATGCACGGGGAAAATCCACAGCCATCGAATTCAATGCGTTGCTGCCGGATATTTGTGGTGGCACTATTGAATAGTGCATTTTATTTCCCCGTGTTCCCCGTGGTTGATTGATTCTCCAACGATTAATTCAACCATGGCCGAAATCAGCGTAGCAAAACTCTACCGGGATACCCATCGCAAGTTGCGTCTGAAGTGGGTGGCGGGTCAGGATGGCGGAGACAATCCGCTGACCAGCGACACCGTGACCAAACCTTCGCTGGCGCTGATCGGCCATCTCAATTTCGTGCATCCTAACCGGGTGCAGGTGCTCGGCTGCGCGGAAATGGATTATTTGCGCAGCCTGGCAATCAAAGACATGAAGCAGGCTATAGACAACCTGTTTTCTACCGATCTCGCGGCCGTGGTGGTCGCCAATGGTGAAATTCCGCCCAAGGCACTGTTGCAGGCGGCAGATAATCAACATACTCCCTTGTTTACTTCGCCCGAGCAAAGCCCGCGACTGATGGATGTGCTGAGTCATTATCTGGCGCAGGCGGTGGCTGAATCGGCTAGCTGTCATGGCGTGTTCATGGAAGTGCAAGGCTTTGGCGTAATGCTCAAGGGTGAAGCCGCCATCGGCAAGAGCGAACTGGCGCTGGAATTAATCACCCGTGGCCATCGCCTGGTGGCTGACGACATCGTGGTTTTTTACCGGGTCGCCCCGGATCGGCTGGAAGGCCGATGTCCGCCCTTGCTGCAGGATTTTCTTGAAGTACGGGGCCTCGGCATCCTCAACATTCATGAGTTGTTCGGCGACAATGCCATCAAACCGACCAAGCCGCTGGACCTGATCGTACAGCTTGAAATGGCGGGAACCCTGGCGGCCAAGCCAATCGATCGGCTCAAGATAAAATCACAGACCGAGAAAATTCTGGAGGTCAAGGTTCCTAAGGTCTTTATTCCAGTCGCTGCCGGACGCAACCTCGCCGTGCTGGTGGAGGTCGCGGTACGCAACCATATTCTGATGCTGCGTGGCGTTAACAGCACACGGCAACTGATGCAACGCCAGATGCGGGAGATGCGCCGCACCGCTGCAGAAAATGGGCTCGAGCCTTAAAATGATGCAGTTAATCATCGTCACCGGCCTGTCCGGCTCCGGCAAGAGCATCGTGCTGCGGGCGCTGGAGGACAGCGGCTATTATTGCGTGGACAATCTGCCACCATCGCTCCTTCCCGCCGCCGCGCAACATCTGCGAGATGCCAAGCGGGAGCGCGTTGCAGTCAGCATTGATACACGCAGCACGGCACTTGAGTCCCTGCCGCAATATCTGGCAGAACTCCAGGCGCTGGACATTGACGTGCAGGTCCTGTTCCTGGAATCCAGTGTAGAGACGCTGGTCAAGCGTTTTAGCGAGACGCGGCGTCCGCATCCACTCTCCGACAACGCCACGACCCTGGCAGAGAGTATCCGGCAAGAACGTGCGCTGCTCGATGTGTTGGCTGAACTCGGTCACCGCATCGACACCAGCAATCTCAGCCCCAACACCCTGCGTGGATGGGTCAAGGATTTCGTCAATCTGGATCATGGCGGCATGACCCTGCTATTTTCCTCGTTCGGCTTCAAACATGGCATCCCGCTGGATACGGACTACGTGTTCGATGTCCGCTGCCTGCCTAACCCGCATTACGATCCTGCTCTTAAACCCCTGACTGGTCGTGATCAGCCGGTGATCACCTTTCTGCAACAACAGGAGGCGGTACACGCCATGTTTAACGACATCCAGCAGTTCATCGCTAACTGGCTACCGTGTTTCGTGCGCGACAATCGTAGTTATCTGACCATTGCCATCGGCTGCACAGGGGGTCAGCATCGCTCGGTGTACTTCGTCGAACGGCTGGCTGCGAGCTTCAAGGAGCAAGGTCAGCGCGTGCTGATACGGCATCGGGAACTACGTTGAAATGCGTGCTACTAAATTTTCATTTTTAAGGAATCAAGTGTGATTGGAATACTGATCATCACCCACGGTACGCTGGCTGAGAGTTTGATTCACTGCGCTGAGCATGTCATGGGTGGCAAGCCGCTCCATCTCATGTATCTGAACGTGGGGATACACGACGATCCCGGCGCCCTGTTACCAAAGGCAAAAGCCATGGTGGCTAAGTTGGATCAGGGTAATGGAGTCCTGGTGCTGTCGGACATCTATGGTGCGACTCCCTGCAACCTGGCCAGTCGTTTGTTGCTACCGGGACGAGTGGAAGGCATTTCCGGTGTCAATCTGCCGATGCTGGTGCGTGCCCTGACCTATCGCAACGAATCGCTCGATCTTCTGCTGGACAGGGCAATCAGTGGCGGTGTCAACGGCGTAGTGCATTTTACACAGGACGCGTGCGGATCTCATGACAGTTAAACAAGAAATCGAAATCATCAACAAGCTGGGCTTGCATGCCAGGGCCTCGACTAAACTGACCCAGGTCGCCAGCCAGTTTACCTCCGAGGTCTGGATTGAACGAAATGGCCGCCGTGTTAACGCCAAGAGCATCATGGGTGTGATGATGCTGGCCGCCAGCCGCGGTAGCAAGATCCTGTTGGAAGCCAGCGGCCCCGATGAGGACACCGTCATAGAGGCGCTGGTGACATTAATCAACAGCAAGTTCGGCGAGAGGGAATAACAAGTGGCCAAGGTTAAGGCAAAACGGTCAAGGTGCAGGCTGCAAAGCACCGGCGGAGCATTTGCCTCATGAGCTTCACCATGCACGGCGTAGCGGTTTCCGGTGGCATCGCCATCGGCCAGGCACATCTGGTGTCGCACGCGCTACTGGAAGTGGCGCATTATCGCGTGCCGGAGGCTTTGCTGGAGGAAGAAGTAAAGCGCTTCTCTGATGCGGTGTCCACCGTCCTCAAAGACTTGGGAAATATTCGCGCCAGTCTGCCAAACAATGCGCCCGCCGAATTGGCCTCGTTCGTCGGCACGCATATCATGTTTCTGAGTGACTCTTCCCTGTCTGAAGTTCCCAAACAGATTATCCGCGACGAGCATTGCAATGCCGAGTGGGCAATCAAGCAACAGATGGATGATCTGGTCGCACAATTCGATGAAATCGAGGACGTTTACCTGCGAGAACGCAAGTTCGACGTGGTGCAAGTCGTGGAGCGAGTCATCAAGGCCTTGCTGGGGCACCCTCGCCAGGTACCCCTGGAAAAACAGGAAAGTGGCATGATTCTGGTCGCGCACGATCTGTCGCCTGCCGACGCCATCCAGTTCAAGCAGCATCAGTTTGCGGCTTTCATCACCGATGTGGGCGGAGCGACTTCGCATACCGCCATTCTGGCACGCAGCCTTAATATTCCTTCCATCGTCGCTCTCCATCGTGCACGCGACCTGATCCGCGACGGCGAACTGATCATTGTCGATGGTAATCTGGGCGTGGTCATCGTCAATCCGGACAAGAGCACCCTGACCGAGTACCGGTTGCGGCAGGAAGGCTTTGGACTTGAGCAGCAAAAGCTCAAACGCCTCAAGCTGACGCGCCCGGTGACACTGGATGGAACCCTGATCGAGCTACACGCCAACATTGAAATTCCGGAGGATGTGGTGCAGGCCAAGGCGGCCGGTGCATCCGGCGTGGGGCTTTACCGCACGGAATTTCTATTCATGAATCGCAATGCCTGGCCGGGCGAGGAAGAACAATTCAGCGCCTACCGCAAGGTAGCGGAAACGATGAAGGGCATGCCGGTCACTATCCGCACTCTGGATCTTGGTGCAGACAAACAGATCGACCCGGACGCGGCCCGCACCTGCACCAATCCGGCACTCGGCCTGCGTGCCATTCGTCTGTGCCTGTCAGAGCCGGCGATATTCCACATTCAGTTGCGTGCCATTCTGCGTGCCTCGCATTATGGCAACATCAAGATTCTGATTCCCATGCTGTCGACCCTGTCGGAATTGCGCCAGGCCATGCACCTGCTGGAACGCGCCAGGCGCAGCCTGCGCGATCAGAACATTCCGTTTGACGACGCCATCCCTATCGGTGGCATGATAGAGATTCCAGCGGCCGCCTTGAAGGCGGAGACCTTTGCGCGAGAACTTGATTTCCTCTCCATCGGCACCAATGACTTGATTCAATATACGCTTGCGATTGACCGCACTGATGACGCCGTCGCGCATCTCTATCAACCCTTGCATCCGGCAGTGCTACAACTGATTGAAATGACCATACGCGCAGGTGCCAAGACCGGTACGCCAGTCTCGGTTTGTGGTGAAATGGCAGGCGACCCGCGACTGACAAGGCTGCTGCTGGGTTTTGGCTTGCGCCAGTTTTCCATGCACCCGGCACATATTCTCGCGGTCAAACAGCAAATTCTACAAAGCGATTTGCCAAAATTGGCGAGTGGTGCGCGCAAAATTCTGGCAAGTGGCGAAATCGAACGTATCGAACCCTTGTTACATAAACTCAACAGCTGAGTCTGACGAAAAACACCATGAGCCATGCCACTGCCAACGAAAAGAACATCGCCGTATTGACCCATCTTGGTGGCATTTTCTTCGGTCTGATTCCAGGATTGCTGGTCTGGCTGCTGAAAAAAGACGACAGTCCCTTCGTCGGCGAGCAGGCGCGCGAAGCGCTAAATTTCCAGATCACCATTCTTATCGGCTATATGGCCGCTTGGGTAATGGCCTTCGTGCTGGTAGGTCTGGCATTGTTGCCCCTGATCTATGTCGGCAATCTGATACTGAGCATTATCGCCGCCGTCAAGGTCAGTCGTGGCGAAGACTACCGCTATCCGTTCGCGTTACGCCTGATCAATTAAGCTGTCAAAAGCAGTTCAAACCGCCAACATCATGCTTATTCTTCCAAGGCGTCCTTGGCGGTTCAATTCGCTTTTTTCAGGTTCATGAATGGTAGAATAATTCATAATTGATAGCGACAAAAGTTACTTATCATGCTTACTGCAACAACACTTGATTTACCTGATGCACTGATTTCCAAGGTCAAGAGCTATGCACAAAAGCACCACACAACTTTTACGGCTGTCGTGATAGAGCAGCTAGACGCTGTAACAGAATTCAATGACGATGATCCTTTGTTAAGGTTTTCTCGGGGATTACTGACTAAAGAGCAGGCCGTTGCCGAGGCAGGATTGCGAGACTACGCTGAGTTGCTCGTTACAATGGGTAATGCTGACTTGCCGATACCATCTTTGCCGCGAAAAGATATTGATCGACAAGTTAAAGAGTTTACTGGATTGTGGAGGCAATCCTGAAACGTGCCACTATTGTCATTCCTGATGCCGGACCATTCAATAGTTTATGGGTGGCAGATCAGTTGTCGCATGGAGGTAAAAGAAGCAAGAATGCCGGAGAAGTGGCAATCACCGATTTCATGACATCTGAGACTGGACTGATTCAGTATTTGACATCCAAAGAGCCTGTTGTTGTTCTATTTGAGGATTCAGACATCCCTAGGGTACGCTTATTGAGAAAGCCGCCAAATCCTCATCTTTTGTCTACTGTGGCAATGCTACGTGGGCTGGAAGAAGTCCATGTTATTGAGTCTGCTGATGTCATAATCAACGAGATGCTGCACCCATCAAAACCAGACAGGAGAGGAAAAAAATTTACGGATCTTCCTGATGGAATTGATGAACCAGCAACCATTGGAAGCACTTGGAAACCCTGAGTGCCAGCTAACATCCTCAAACTCCCGGTCTACACCGCATTCCAGGAAAACGATCTCGAATATCACGTTGATGCTGTAACGACCGGTAAACTGGTGCCGTGTCCCCACCGCGACTCGGAAAACTTGACGCCGGATTAGTGATTGATCAACCAGAACCGTAAGAAACCGTAATCAATTAGCTTGAATACCAACCCTGAATGAAATGGTTGAAGGTGGGCAATTTAGCTCATTTCAATCACGCAATACAGATTCTTTTATTACAGATTTAAGGAATTGTTTCAGATGCAAAATCCATTGCTTCATTTTTCCGGCCTGCCGCATTTCGATCTCGTCTTGCCCGAACATGTCACGCCGGCCATCACGCAACTGCTGACTGAGGGACGTGCCCTGGTTGAACGACTGGTGCTTGATGAGGCGACGCCAACCTGGGACAGTTTCGCCCGCCCGCTGGAGGATTTCGAGGACCGGCTGTCGCGCGCCTGGTCGCAGGTTTCGCACATGAATTCCGTGGTCAACAGCCCGCAGTTGCGTGAAGCTTACAACACAAATCTGTCCACATTAACTGCGTTTTACGCAGATTTATCTCAAAACGAGGGGCTTTACGCAAAATTCAAAACCTTGCGCGCTGCTAACGATTTTGACCAGTTGAACGTGGCTCAACGCAAGATCGTGGAAAATGAATTGCGTGATTTCCGTCTGGGTGGGGCTGAGTTGCCCGAGGCGCAGAAAGAACGCTTCAAGGCGATTCAGGAGGAATTGTCCTCTCTCGCCGCAAAATTCGAAGAAAACTTGCTTGATACCGTTAACGATTTTTCCCATTTCGTCGAAAGCGAATCCGGGCTGAACGGCATTCCGGATGACGCCAGACAGACGGCACGCGAAGCTGCAGAAGCTGATGGCAAGCCGGGCTGGAAATTTAACCTGCACTTTCCTTCCTATATGCCGGTGCTGCAATATGCAGACAGCCGTGAGTTGCGTCAAAAATTATATTACGCCTTCGCCACCCGGGCTTCCGAGTTCGGCAAACCGGAATGGGACAATACCGCCCTGATCACGCAACTACTCAAATTGCGAGGTGAGGCGGCGGCATTGCTGGGTTATGCCAATTACTCCGAGCTGTCGCTGGTCACCAAGATGGCACAATCACCCGCAGAAGTGACGGACTTTCTGCGGTCCTTGGGCACACGTGCACGTCCGTTTGCGCTACGCGACATGCAGGAATTGCGCGTCTATGCGGCACAAAATCTGAATCTTCCACAACTGGAGGCCTGGGATGTCGCCTATGCCTCGGAAAAATTGCGCGAAGAGAAATACGCCTTTTCCGACCAGGAAGTGAAGCAGTATTTTCCGGAGACACAAGTCCTGCAGGGCCTGTTCAAGGTGACCGAAAGCCTATTCGGCGTAAACGTTAAAAAATCACAGGCACCGGTTTGGCATGACGACGTTTCCTTTTATGACATCCTGGACCGCAATGGAACGTTGGTCGGTCAGTTTTACCTTGATCTCTATGCCCGCAATAGCAAGCGTGGCGGAGCATGGATGGATGAAGCCATCACGCGCCGGCGCAAGTCGCATGGCATCGAAACGCCGGTGGCCTTTCTCACTTGCAATTTCTCGGCCCCGGTTGGCGGCAAACCGGCACTGTTCACGCACGACGAAGTGATCACCATGTTTCACGAGTTCGGCCACGGCCTGCATCATCTGCTGACCCGGGTCGAGGACTATGGCGTGTCTGGCATCAAAGGGGTGGAATGGGATGCGGTCGAGTTGCCCAGCCAGTTCATGGAGAATTTCTGCTGGGAATGGGAGGTGTTGCGCCACATGACAAAGCATGTGGATACCGGCGCACACCTGCCGCGCGAACTGTTTGACAAGATGGTGGCGGCCAAGAACTTCCAGGCTGGCATGCAGACCATGCGCCAGATTGAATTCTCGCTGTTTGATATCACGCTGCATGGCGACTTCGACCCGGAGGGGAATCAGACGCCACTACAACTCCTTGAGACCATCCGTGATGAAGTGGCCGTCGTGCGTCCACCGGCATGGAATCGTTTTCCCAACGGTTTCTCCCACATCTTTGCCGGCGGCTATGCGGCAGGCTATTATAGCTACAAGTGGGCGGAGGTCCTGTCTGCGGATGCCTACAGCCTGTTCGAGGAAAACGGGGTATTGTCGGAGGAAACCGGTCATCGTTTCTGGAGCGAGATCCTGGCGCAGGGCGGTTCGCGTGCGGCACTGGAATCCTTCGTCGCCTTTCGCGGCAGACAGCCAAGCATCGATGCGCTGCTGCGCCACAACGGCATGACCGAGGAAGTACCTGCCTGAAGGAGAATTGATCATGAAGGCCTTCACTCTGGTCCTACTACTAGGAGCCTCCCTGACGCAAGCCGCTGAACCTTACAAGTGGCGCGACAGCGAGGGAAATGTGCATTACTCCGACCAGCCCCCACCCCGGGGAGCCAAAGCGGTCGAGCGTCCCAGCCTCAAGGGCAACCTGATCGAGAGTGACACCCTGCCGTTTGAAACCCGCATGCTGGCAAAAAAATATCCTGTCACGCTGTATGCCTTTGCCGAGTGCGGTGCCGCCTGCGAAGAGGGTCGTGCACTCCTGCTCCGTCGCGGCATCCCCTTCACCCTGATGAGTCGGGATGAAGACAAACTCACCTTGCAAAAATTGACCGGTGACAATACGGTGCCGGTCCTGACGGTTGGCCATCAACCGCCTCTCAAGGGGTACGAGGCGAGCCAGTGGAATGAATTGCTGGACCTGGCCGGTTATCCCGCGAGCAACCCTCTGGGCAATCTCAAGAAGTCACCCAAAGCGGCGTCGGTCGAAAAAGACTAAAAAAAAGCCCGCTTGCGCGGGCTGGTCTAAATTGTTGCGGGGTTATACCCGCCACGGAGACGAGGAGGAGTTTTTTTAGAAGTCGAACTGGGCACGGAAGTTAATTGCGTTTTCTTCACTAGTCAGACCGGTGGTATTAGTCACTCTGATTGGAGTATCAAAGTTAGTGTGGATATAATTTAGCAAGAAGCGAGTGTTTGGATTCATGATCCACTTCGCACCGCCGGTCCAGGAATCAGCCTTCCGGGTATACGCACCGCCAACCACATTGGCTGTAGCCACGGTGAAATCGCTGGCATCGACACTGCTGTAACGCAGACCGAGTTCAATCGCGCCCGAGCCAGGCGCATTGAGATCAACAAAGTCGTTCTTAGGGTGCAAGCGATCCATCAGACCGTCCTTGTAGGCCTCAGCGTAGCTTTCACCAGTCACCATCCAGCTCAGATTGGCGTACCAGGCAGTGATTTCCTTGTCTGAAGTGGTATTACCCGTGCCAGGACCGGCATTAGGCTCGATTTGTAGGCTGCCGTACTCGGACTGTAGTTTAAACGGACCGCGGGCCAGAATGGTTTCAAGACCGTAACGACGGACATCCGGATTAGAGAAGGTGTTGGTAAAGTTGAAGAACGTCGCGCCCCTGGCATTCGTAGCCAAGTTAAAGCTGCCTGCGCCTGCATCCGGCAGGTCCGTGTCAATGCTGAAATTGCCACCTACATGCAGGATGGTGTCTGGAATGCCGGCAAGCTGGGCAATGTTGGCGGTGACGCGAACCGCGTATTCCTTACCATCTGCAGCACTGACTGTTTCAGACGCCGACTTGCCGCCCTCATAAGCCAGCGAACCGTTGGATACAGAAGCCATGTAACTCACTCCGGCCAGCGGCACGCCATGTACCATGATGCCCTTCTGGATGGAAGGCGACAATGTAGAAACCCAATCACGCTCGGTCAAGTCGTTGAAGCGTGAACTGGTCAGGGTTTCAAGACCGGAAGGCATCTTGAATTGGCCGAAACGCACTTTGATGGCTGGTGTCAGAACAGTTTCCAGCCAGACATATTTGGCCGTTACGCCATTACCACCGGCATCCAGCGTCAGTTCGAAGTTAACGTTGTTGTAGAACGTGCCCTTGGCCGTCAGGTAAGCGCGACGCAGGTCGAAGCCGTCTGGAACACCAGCTGCTGTGCCTGTATTCGTTGAGGAGGGCAAATCGAAGCTGCGATAGTCTTCTTGAATACGACCATTGACCGAGAACGCAGCTGCACCATCACCAGACTTCCAAGAAAAACCATCCTTGAAGCTGGCCTTGATTTCGGACAACTTCTTGACCTTTTCAGTGTCACGTGAAGTGTTGAAGTCGTCGTATTCCTTCTGGTTCAACACGCCCTTGTCGCGCAGTGCTTTCAGCAGGTCGTCGGTGGTGTCGGCCATGGCGATGCCGGCAGTGCCGAACATCAGTGCGCCAGCCACAGCGGCATAAACGCCACGCATTTTGATACTGTTCATAAAGTTACTCCCCAGTTAGATGTTCAATATGAAAGCTGATGTGTGATTCAGGCTTTCCATGGGGAGCAAGTATGCGTATCTAATATGACGTATTTATGACATGCGCTGATTTTTCAGGTTATGTGTTGTAAAAACACAACACCCGGGGACAGTTTTTGGCGCTGGTGGACTTTAAGGCGCCAGCTGCTGCCAAAAATTAGGAATAAATGAGTGCGCACTTTTTTTGATGCTCGCCTGTTTCAGGCGTTGATAGCGTCTGTTAGTCCACGTTCTTTGCCAGGCGCAGCAGCCTGGAACTAAGCGTGAGTCCTGAACGCTTCACAGGGTTGGTGTTAACGTTAAAGACGAGGCGCCGGTTTGTCATGAACATGGAAATCATGATGCCGGACTTCGCCAAATTCGCGTCATCGGAGACAGTCAGCACGGGGGCGTCATTCAGCGTATTCAGGATACTTTTGACACGAGGGGTCTCGGCTTCCCCCAGATAAAGGATCTGGCAAGCTTTGACCTCCGTCGTGCTGGAGAGGCGGACGATTTGCAACTTTCGACCGTTGACCTCCTGGCCATCGATATCATTCATCGATTCGGCAAAAGGATCCTGACTCAAGACACAAAGACGCAGCGTGCTGCCCGTGCTTGCAGGCCATTCAGTCAGCAGCCCAAAATTATAGAGGAAGGCCACCTTCATCTTGCCCTCAGGCACCGGATCAGCGTGGCATAAGGGTGCCAGCAGCAATCCAGACAGAAGCCAAGGCATGAACCTCATGGGTGAGAAATCAATATTCACTTGAAGGTGTAATCCACTTCAAGCCAGACATTGCGTCCCTCCATCGGCAAGGTATCTTGCACCATGTAGGCCGGTGCCACCGTGACATATTGTCGATCGAACAGATTGCGGACAGAGAATGCCGCGCGGAAGCCGTTATAAGACTTATCCGAGCTGAAGGTCAGGTTGGCAATGGTATGGCCTGCTGCGGTATTACGCAGTTCTGTGACGCTCGAACTGGTAGCCTGCAGTTCAAAGCCTGTCCGCACGCTGTTTTGCAGCATGGGGAAGCTTAAGTTGAACTTGCCGAGATCGTCCGGAGAATTGACCATATCAACCCCCTGGGGGCTGATCGCTATCTGGTGGGCATAGCTGGCGTGCAGGCGCACACCGTTGTCCCATATGCGTTCCAATGAAAGTTCCAGGCCATTGGTATGACTCTTTCCCGCGTTGATGTTCCCGGTCATGCCTGAAGGCAGGGTCACGTTGGTAATGAGATCCCGGGCCTGGTAGTGATAGAGTGACCCGGAAAGACGCATGTTTCTGGAAAACTGTTGCTGAACTACCAGCTCAGTGGTGGTGACATACTCGGGCCCCAGATTTGGATTGCTGATCGCCGTCGCATCGTGATAGAACTGCTCATAGGCAGAAGGCTGCCGATAGATCGAACCATAAGAGGCCATGATGGTGGTCTGCAGAAACGGGTTATAGATCAGCGCAACACGCGGGCTTAAGTGGCCCCCGGTGCTGCTGGACTGATCGTAACGCCCTCCGGCGTTGAATTTCAACTGGTCGGTCAAGCTGATTTCGTCCTGCCCGTAAAGACTTGCGACAGTGCGGCTGAATTGGGAAGCGCCGAAATTATTGTGAAAACTGATCTCGAAGTCATTACGATATTCCGCACCGAATACTAGTTTCTGATGGTCAAACCAGTCGCCGACAAACTTGACGTCCCCGCCCGCCCATTGCGCCCGATTATGTTCATGGGCAAAACCGATTGCGGGATAGGTAATGGCGGTACGGTCCAGGTAGTAGCCATAATAGAGTTGACTGGAGGCTTTCAGTTTGGGACTGAGCACACTGTCATTCTTGAGGCTCAAATATCCGTTGGTATCCCAGTCCCAAGTCAGGGCATTGAACAGCGAACCATAATTTCCAGTCGGGTTATCATGCTTGCGCGAAACATAGCCACCCTCCGCCGTCCAGCCCTCAAACTCCACCTTGCCGAACACACGCGGCGCGCGATCAAAGTCCAGATTGCTGGCCACGCCATGGTTAGTCGCAAAATTTGGATTTTGACCCGAGGCGTTATTGTTGAATGCGGGGTAATAATAGTTACGGCCGTCATTATTCAATATCGACAGGGACAGCAACACATTGGCGCCATTGTCCAGTTGCCGGCCATAGGTCACTCGTCCCTTCTTGCCGCCGTGACTGGCCACTTCGCCCGCCACTTGGGTACCATTGAAATCGCTGCCGTTCTTGGTGATGATATTGATGATGCCAAAAAAGGCATTATTGCCATAGATGACCGAACCGGAGCCGGGCACGTACTCGACCCGCTCTATCAATTCGACATCGAGCAGACCGTCATTGCCGATATAGGCTTCATCATAAAGACCGTCATTGGTCGCATAGCCGTCTATCATCAGCAACACGCGGCCCGTATAGTCGCCGGGGCGGCCAAAACCACGGCCACCCATGGTCAAGACGCTGCCATCATAAGGCGTATAAAGCCCTGGCAAGCTGTTGAAGATGTCGGCCAAGGTGCGGTAACCATAGGCCCGGATGTCGTCGGAGGTCACGATGGACACGGCAGATGGCGCATCGGTAATCTGGCGTGCTATCTTCGATGCCGGCGCCACATCCATGTCCAGCAGTTGTTCCAATGGCAACGTGATCAGATTAGACGGATTGGAGGCTTTTCCTGCCTCGGCCTGAGCCTGACCGGTGCTCAGCAGCAAGGACACTGTGATGAGTGCCATGAAACGAATAAGAGCAGTTTGCAGCCGAAAATTTCTTTTTATGAGTAAGTACATGTTGCCCGTCAGTCAGAACTAAATTTGGAAGATTATTGAGGGGTGATTATTACAGGAATCTGATTGTTATGGGCTTTTTGCTGCGATGGGACCACAAATCGAGCAATTGTTGGTGATCGCCAGGATCGTTGTAAATCCATGAGGTCTGGCGCGTCAAGCTGCTTTTTTGGGTTAACATAGACAAATTAAAACTTTAAGGAGTCGAACATGGCAAGAACTGTCCACTGCGTTAAACTCGGCCGCGAGGCCGATGGCTTGGATTTTCCACCTTATCCAGGGGCCCTCGGTAAGCGCATTTTTGAGAGTGTCTCCAAGGAGGCCTGGGCCGGCTGGATCAAGCACCAAACTATGCTGGTGAATGAAAACCGCCTCAGCCTGGCCGACCCCTCCGCCCGAAAATACTTGTCGGAGCAAACCGAGGCCTACTTCTTTGGCACCGGCGCCGCTCAGGTTGAAGGCTACGTGCCACCTAAGCACTAAAGTCGTCTTTGAACCGCCGGGATGCGCCGGTTCAGATCACGAATTTGTCACATTGCATCGTTATGCTGAGAGGTTTTAATTGGCTGGATTAAAAATGTTGCCGGAGTATTTCATCAACCGTGAACTGGGGCTTCTCGCGTTTAACCGGCGCGTGCTGGCACAAGCTGAAGATGAGCGTTGTCCGCTGCTGGAGCGCCTCAAGTTCCTGTGTATCGTCAGCAGCAATCTCGACGAATTTTTCGAAGTGCGTGTGGCCGACCTCAAGGAGCAGATTGAACGCAACGTGACCGCCGCCAGCCCTGACGGCCTGACGCCGCATCAGACCATGGCGCGGGTCGCCATCGAAGCCCACCAGATGGTGGAGCGCCAGTACCAGTTGTTAAATGAACGCGTTTTGCCGGCCTTGGCAGCTGAAGATATTCGCTTCCTGCGCCGTACCCACTGGAATGCATCCCAGCAGGAATGGATACGCTCCTACTTCTTCCGCGAGTTGATGCCCATACTCACCCCAATCGGTCTCGATCCCTCACACCCTTTCCCGCGTATGCTCAACAAGAGCCTCAACTTCATCGTTGAACTGGAAGGCAAGGATGCCTTCGGTCGCAATTCCGGCATCGCCATCGTGCAGGCGCCGCGTGCATTGCCGCGAGTCATTCGCCTGCCACACGATGTCGCCGGCTGCGAATATGGCCTCGTGTTCCTGTCCTCCATCTTGCACGCGCACGTCAATGAATTGTTCTCCGGCATGACGGTCAAGGGTTGCTACCAGTTCCGCGTCACACGCAACAGCGACCTGTCGGTTGACGACGATGACACCACGGACCTGCGCCTCGCTTTGCAAGGCGAGTTGACGCACCGCCAGTATGGCGATGAGGTACGCCTCGAGGTAGCGGACAATTGCCCGCCGGAAATGTACAACTTTCTGCTTGGTCAGTTTGGCTTGTCTACGGACGACCTGTATCAGGTCAATGGCCTGGTCAATCTGGTACGCCTGTTTCAGGTACCGGACTGGGTAGAGCGTCCGGATCTAAAATTCCCGCGTTACACCCCAGCGATCCCGCGTGAAATCAGCCGCGAACCCGATATATTCAAGGCCATGCGCCGTGGTGACATTCTGCTGCACCACCCATTCCAGTCGTTTAATCCAGTGGTGGAGTTCATCAAGCAGGCCTCCGAGGATCCTCTGGTACTGGCGATCAAACAGACCTTCTACCGCACCAGCGCCGACTCGACCCTGATGCAGTCGCTGATCGAGGCGGCGCGACGCGGCAAGGAAGTCACTGTAGTCGTGGAGTTGATGGCGCGCTTTGACGAGGAAGCCAACATCAACTGGGCGGCCAAGCTGGAAGATGCTGGTGCCCATGTAGTTTACGGTGTGGTCGGCCACAAGACCCACGCCAAGATGGCCATGGTGGTGCGGCGTGAAGATGACCGTCTGCGCCGCTACGTGCATCTGTCCACCGGCAACTACCACCAGCGCACGGCTCGCCTGTACACGGACTTTGGCCTGTTGACCTGTGAGGAAGGAATTTGTTCGGACGTGAACGACTTGTTCGCTCAACTGACCGGGTTGGGGAAAGCCAGCAAATTGAACCATCTGTGGCAGTCGCCGTTCACCTTGCACCAACGCCTGATCAAGGCAATCCGTAACGAGACCGAAATTGCCAAGAGCGGCAACAAGGCACACATCATCGCCAAGATGAACGCGCTACTCGACCCGGATATCATCAGGGCCTTGTATGAGGCCTCTATCGCCGGCGTCAAAATCGACCTGATCGTGCGTGGCGTTTGTGCACTGCGCCCGGGGTTGCCCGGGGTTTCGGAAAATATCCGCGTGATTTCCATCGTCGGACGTTTCCTCGAGCACACGCGCATCTTCTATTTCTACAACAACAAGGCGGAAAACCTGTATCTCTCCAGCGCTGACTGGATGTACCGCAATTTTTTCCGCCGCATTGAGGCCTGTTTTCCGGTGCTCGACCCCAAGTTGAAGAAACGGGTATTCAGCGAAGGGCTGGCCCCCTACTTGAAAGACACTGCAAATGCCTGGGAAATGATGCCTGACGGCAATTACCATCGGCGCGCGGCGCGGCGCGGCTTGGTATTCAGTGCCCAGACCCACCTGCTGGTGGAATTAGGGCAGGAGATAAAACCGGAAGTTACTCCAGTATCAGAGTGATGCCTGCATCTCTCCAGTAAACCACTTCCGCCTTCAACGCCGCTTCAGTCAGCAGATTGTCAGCCAGCCAGGCGGCGTCGAGTTTCAGGCTGAAGTGGTTGCGATTCCAGCTCAATTTAAGTACGGGCAACATGGCATCCATGCGATTTCGGTGCAGTAGAACGGCGAGGCGCAAGGTCAATATCATGGCGCATCTGTCGTCCGCCAAAGGTGGCAACCCGGCCTTGGTCAGCGACCGGCGTTGACAGCGGACCAAAGCCCCCAGCATCTGTTGTTCCATCCGGGAAAAACCGGGCATGTCGGCATTCTCAAGAATGTAGGCTGAATGTTTGTGGTAGCCGCTGTGTGCAATTGAGATGCCGATCTCATGCATTTTTGTGGCCCAGGTCAGGTATTGTTCCGCCATGGCAGGATCCATGCTGAATCTATCAATCACTTGCCCCAGCAGTTGTAACGCCAGCACCTGTACCCGCCGTGCCTGCTGCGCATCGACATGATAGCGGCGCTTGAAACGTGCCACCGTAGCTTCGCGTGTATCGTGATGATGCATGCGCCCCAGTAGTTCGTAGAGCACGCCTTCCCGCAATGCGCCGTTCGCTACCGTCATCTGCTCAATGCCCAGTTCATCGAACGCCGCCAGCATGATGGCGAGTCCCCCGGGGAAGGATGGCATGCGATCCTCTGAAATGCCGGGAAGTTGCAGCCGTTTGAGTTCACGGCACTTCAACACCACGGCTCGCAGCTTGTGCAGGCCCTCGCGTGTAAGCGTGCCATCACTCCAGCCGTTGCTCCGCAATATTTCGCTCAAGGCACGTGCCGTACCGGAAGAGCCCACCGCCTCATCCCATACCGCAGAAGAATAGCGACGGCTAATAGTCTCAATTTCGGTACGGGCGGCAATTTCGGCTCGTTTGAGTTGCAGCTCGCTCATGCTGCCATCGCCAAAAAACCGCATGCTGTAACTGACGCAGCCCATATACAGGCTTTCCATCTCCTGTGGCTCGAAGCCCTGGCCAATGATGAACTCGGTGGAGCCGCCGCCGATGTCCATCACCATGCGCTTGTGGTCAGTAAACGGCAAGCCGTGACTGACGCCAACATAGATCATGCGTGCTTCTTCTCGACCGGCGATGACTTCGATGGGAAAACCTAGCGCTGCCTCGGCGTCTTGAAGTAATTGCGGGGCATTCTTCGCCACCCGGAAGGTATTGGTGGCTACCGCCCGCACTGCACGTGGATCGAATCCGCGCAAGCGTTCACCAAAACGCTTGAGACACGTGATGGCACGTTTCAAGGCCTCGGCATCGAGCAACTTATCCGGACCCAGCCCAGAACCGAGGCGCACCATGTCGCGCAGGGAGTCATGAAAGACCAGTTGGTCATCCACCACGCGCGCCATCTGCAGGCGAAAACTGTTTGACCCGAGGTCGATAGCGGCGATTTCGTTCAATTGCGGTTCAGTCATGATTACCCGGGATGGGATTGAGCAGTAGGGATTAAAAGCACTTTACGACGGGGTACACGAAAGGGCACGGGGGAGGATTTGACCTGGTCGCTTCAAGGATCGACATCGTTGCTGGCACTGACCTAAAACAAAATCTGTTTCCCCGTTCCCTGGCATGCGTTTTAAGGATGCTCCAGCGTTTCCTTTTCCATCTCCTGCACGCTGGTGTGGCGCACATCCTTGCCCTTGACCATGTAGACGACATATTCCGCGATGTTCTTGGAGTGGTCACCGATGCGTTCGATGGCCTTGGCCACGAACAAGACCTCCAGTGACATGGAAATGGTACGCGGGTCCTCCAGCATGAAGGTAATGAGCTGGCGCATGGCGACGCGGAACTGCTCATCCACTTGCTCGTCCTTACGCGCCACTTCGACCGTCTTGGACATGTCGAGCCGGGCAAATGCATCGAGCGACATGCGCAACATTTCCCGCACCAGGCCGACCATGGTCTTTATTTCGTTGAATCGCGGTGTGTACATACGATCGGACTCGTAAATCTTCTGCGCCACACGTGCAATCTTGGTCGCCTCGTCGCCGATGCGTTCCAGGTCGGTGATGGTCTTGACCACCATCATGATCAAGCGCAGGTCGCCGGCCGCAGGCTGGCGACGCGCGATGATGTGGCTGCAATCCTCGTCGATCTGCACTTCCAGTCCATTAACCAGATGATCGTTCTTGATGACTTCTTCCGCCAATTCAGGATCAGCATGGATCAGCGCTTCCAGCGCCTGGGCGATCTGCTGCTCAACCAACCCGCCCATCTGCAGCACCTTGGCGCGCACGGACTCGAGTTCTGCATCATATTGCTTGTAGGTATGTTCGGACACGGTGCAATCTTTCATTGATGGCTCTAGCTAGTCTAACGAAACTTTATGACAATTTCGCTTTAGCGCGTATAGGTCTTGACGCCATCACCTGTCCCCAGCAACAGCACATCCGCAGGACGGGCCGCAAACAGACCATTGGTCACCACGCCGACGATCTGGTTGATGGCCAATTCTAACGCCACCGGGTCAAGGATGGTCAAGCCATGTACGTCCAGAATGACATTACCGTTATCGGTGGTGAAATCGCGCAGGCGCGGCTGACCGCCCAGTTTGACCAGTTCGCGCGCCACATGACTGCGCGCCATCGGCAACACTTCGACCGGCAATGGAAATTTGCCCAATACCGGTACTAGCTTGGTCGCATCGCAAATGCAGATGAACTTGTCGGCCACGGCTGCCACCACCTTTTCGCGGGTCAGTGCGCCACCACCCCCTTTGATCATGTGGAAATGCTCGGTGATTTCATCCGCGCCATCGACGTAAATTTGCATCTCGCCCGGACCTACGTTGTTGAGGTCAAGCACATTGATGCCATGGTTGCGCAAACGCTGTGCCGTGGCTTCGGAACTGGCAACGGCACCCTCAATCCGGCTCTTGACCTTGGCCAGTTCATCGATAAAAAAATTAGCCGTGGATCCGGTGCCAACACCGATAATGCCGCCCTTTACATAGGCTGCAGCCGCCGCCGCAACCTGCTGCTTGAGTTCGTCTTGAGTTGCCATGCATGAACCTTTCTGCTGTACGTTATAATCAATCAATCCTGCGAATAATACACTTCCCGCGCCCAATGAAAAACGATTACCTGGAAAAAATCCTCACCGCGCGTGTCTATGACGTCGCCGTGGAAACGCCATTGGAGATCCAACCCAACCTGTCTCGCCGCATCGGTAATACGGTATTGTTGAAACGTGAAGACATGCAGCCGGTGTTTTCCTTCAAGATCCGTGGCGCCTATAACAAGATGGCACACCTGTCGCCCGCTGTAAGGGCGCGCGGAGTGATCTCTGCCTCGGCCGGCAACCATGCCCAGGGCGTGGCGTTGTCGGCCCAGAAACTGGGCTGCCGTGCCGTGATCGTGATGCCGACCACCACCCCGCAGATCAAGATCGACGCCGTCCGCAACCGTGGCGGCGAGGTGGTGCTGGTGGGCGACTCTTATTCTGAGGCCTACACCCATGCGCTGGAGCTTGAGAAATCTGAACATCTGACCTTCGTCCATCCCTATGACGACCCCGATGTCATCGCTGGCCAAGGCACGATCGCCATGGAAATACTGCGCGACCACCCCGATCCCATTCATGCCATATTTTGCTGCGTCGGCGGCGGCGGGTTGATTTCGGGGATTGCCGCCTACGTCAAGCGCCTGCGCCCAAGCATCAAGATCATCGGTGTCGAAGCCGTGGATGCCGATGCCATGACCCGGTCGCTGGCTGCTGGCAAACGTGTCACGCTGGAGCAGGTCGGTCTGTTCGCCGACGGCGCGGCGGTCAAGCAGGTGGGCGTCGAGACTTTCCGCCTGTGCCAGCAATACGTGGACGAGATGATCCTGGTGGATAACGATGCCATCTGCGCCGCTATCAAGGACGTGTTCGAGGATACGCGCTCCATCCTGGAGCCCGCTGGCGCCTTGGCTGTCGCCGGTGTCAAAAGCTATGCCAAACTGCATAAGCTGCATGGCAAGACGCTGATCGCCATCGGCAGTGGCGCCAACATGAATTTCGACCGCCTGCGCTTCGTAGCCGAGCGCGCCGAATTGGGCGAGCAGCGCGAGGCTCTGCTGGCCGTCACCATTCCAGAGCGGCCCGGCGCCTTCAAGAAGTTTTGCAGTCTGCTCGGTAGTCGCAACATCACCGAATTCAACTACCGCTTTGCTGATGCCAGCGCCGCACACATCTTCGTAGGTGTGACCACTCACAAGCATGGCGAGTCGCAACGCCTGGTCGAAATGCTAAAACGCCATGAGTTGCCGGCACTGGATCTGACCGACAATGAAATGGGCAAGCTGCACCTGCGCCATCTGGTTGGCGGTCATGCGCCGCAAGTCCAGAACGAACAAATCTTCCGCTTCGAGTTCCCGGAGCGTCCCGGAGCGCTGATGAATTTTCTCGAGCACATGAGCGCAGACTGGAATATCTCGCTGTTCCATTATCGCAATCACGGTGCCGATTACGGCCGGGTGCTGGTGGGGATCCAGGTGCCGCCGGTTGAACAGCAGGCGTTCAGACACTTCCTGGACAAACTTGGCTATGCCTGGTGGGATGAAACAGCGAACCCTGCCTACAAACTATTTTTAGGCTGACAGATCGCTTTACAGAAAATCGCGTCTAGCCGTAAATGGCCTGTGTTTCAATGTTTCTTCACGCACATTAAGTTTTAGTGACCAATTCACCTGTTTATTTCATCAAACTGTCATAAATCACGATTAATCTTGCCGCGTGAAAGTTCGCTCCATCTTCCTGTCCGATATCCATTTAGGCGCCCGTGGCTGCCAGGCGGATCAACTGTTGGATTTCCTGCGCGAATATGAAGGCGAGCATTTGTTCCTGGTGGGCGACATCATCGACTTCTGGGCCATGGGGCGCAGTATCCAGTGGTCTTCGATGCAAAATACCGTGGTGCAAAAGATCCTGCGCCGGGCTCGCCATGGAGAGAAGGTCGTGTTCATCCCCGGTAACCATGATGAAGCCTTGCGCGATTATGACTCCACCACCTTTGGCGACATCCTGATCGCGAACGAATGGACGCACGTTACGGCAGACGGCAAGAGATTGCTGCTGATCCATGGCGACCAGTTTGACCAGGTCATTCGACATCACCGCTGGCTGGCCATTCTGGGCGATGTGGGTTATGACCTGCTGGTGCGGATCAACGGCTGGTTGTCATGGTGGCGCCGGACCTTACGCATCAACGGCTACTGGTCGCTGGCCGGCTATGCGAAGCGCAAGGTCAAATCTGCAGTCACTTTCATTTTCGATTTTGAAGAGTCGGTCATTCACGCGGTGAGGGATCGCGGGTTGGACGGCGTGGTATGCGGTCATATCCATAGCGCCGCCATCAAGAACATTGACGGCCTGCTCTACGTCAATTGCGGCGATTGGGTTGACAGTTGCACCGCCATCGTCGAGCACCTGGATGGCCAACTGGAACTAATCGAGTGGCGCGCAGAAAAACGTCCGGTGGCCGTCATTTGAATAAAAAAACTAATTTAAATGCAAATATACTAATCAATATCAATAAGTTAAGATAATTATTAGCTTACTCGGAAGGTCACTCATTGAGTTGATGTAATGCCTTAGTTTTTCTAAGCGCTCTTGGCGCCTTGGCGGTTCGAACTGCTTTTGACAAAATAAAACCTAAAGAAGGCCTAATCGCATGGAAAGTCCGCATAAAGGCAAGACCGGTCTCAAGAGGCTGTGGAATGCCACTCATTACTCTCTGGATGGCTTCAAGGCGGCCTATCAGCATGAGGATGCTTTCCGTCAGGAGATCATGCTCGCCATCGTACTGGTGCCGCTGGGACTCTATATGGGCAAAACGGGTGTCGAGCGTGCCTTGCTGGTTGCCAGCGTGTTACTGGTCATTTTGATAGAACTGTTGAATTCGGCGGTCGAAGCCACGGTCGATCGAATCTCACTGGAAAACCACCGCCTCGCCAAGCGTGCCAAGGATATCGGCAGCGCCGCCGTGCTCACCAGCCTCATCATGCTAGCCATGGTGTGGGCTTTAGTCCTGCTGGGCTGAATTGTCATGAAAATTCTCCATGTTTCGGATGTTTACTTCCCCCGCATCAATGGTGTTTCAACCTCAATCGACACCTTCCGTCGCGAGTTACGTCTGCTTGGCCACACCATCCATCTGATTGCCCCGGATTATTATTCGCCCAGCATGGATGAAAGCGACATCCTGCGCGTGCCGGCGCGAACCATACCGATGGATCCGGAAGACCGCCTGATGCGCTATGCATGGGCGATGCAGCATTTACCGAAATTACAGGCAGAAAAATACGACCTCGTGCATGTGCAGACACCGTTTGTGGCGCATTATCTGGGCCTCAATCTCGCCAAGAAACTAGGCATTCCATGCGTCGAGACTTATCACACCTTCTTTGAAGAATATTTTTATCATTACATCCCCTGGTTGCCCAAGGCCATGCTGAAGGCGCTGGCCAGGCGCATTTCCAGGAAGCAGGGCAACAGCCTGGACGGCATGGTCATCCCGTCCCACCCAATGCTAGAGGTGTTGCGCCAGTATGGAGTCAACATCAGCGCTGAGGTAATCCCCACCGGCTTGCAAGCCTCCAGCTTCACGCCCGGCGATGGCGACGGATTCAGGGACCGTTACGGTATTGCAAGAGAACGACCGGTGATTCTGTTTGTGGGACGAGTCGCTTTCGAGAAAAACATTGCCTTCCTCCTTAAGGTGACTGCACAAGTCCGGAAAACTATTCCCGATATTCTGTTCCTGGTTGCAGGCGAGGGGCCCGCGCGCCCGGGTCTGCAGCAGGAAGCAAACAGTCTGGGGCTTGGCGCCAGCGTGATGTTCATCGGCTATCTGGACCGCAACACCGAGCTCAACAGCTGCTACCGGGCGGGGGACGTTTTCGTCTTTTCCTCCCGCACCGAAACGCAAGGTCTGGTTCTGCTGGAGGCGATGGCGCAGGCTGTGCCGGTGGTTTCAACGGCCGAAATGGGAACGCGTGATGTTCTGGTTGAGGGTCGTGGCGTCAACATTGCCGAAGAACGACTGGATGACTTTTCCGACAAAGTTATCCGCCTGTTGCAAGACCGTCAGGAAAGGGCAAGACTGGGCAATCTGGGGTGCGAGTATGCCGCAGAATGGAGCGCCAGTAGCATGGCACAGCGCATGCTGCGCTTTTATGAAAAAATCCTGAACCGGTGATTAACCGTTTTTTTTCGGGTCGCCAAGCAGCCCGATGATGCACTCCCAGTCGCGCGGATCGACCGGCGTGATCGACAACCGGTTGCCGCGCTGCAAGATACGCAGATTGACGAGTTCCGGCCTGGCCCGCAATTCCGCGAGACTCAGGAATCGGGTCTTCTGCACCAGCCGGACATCCACATTCATCCAGCGCGGAGACTCAAGCGTGGCTTTAGGGTCAAAATAGCGATGCTGGGGATCAAATTGAGTGCGGTCGGGGTAAGCCCGACGACTCACCTCGGCGATGCCGGCAATGCCGGGTTCCGTGCAATTGGAATGGTAGAACAGCACGCCGTCACCCACCTGCATCTGATCACGCATGAAATTGCGTGCCTGATAGTTCCGCACGCCATACCAATCCACGGTCTGATTTGGAAAGGCAGCCAGATCATCAATAGAGACATCGGACGGCTCGGATTTCATCAGCCAGTAGCGCATTTTTATACCGTATGGTCCATAGTGTTTTGATTTATTTCAGAAACTCATTCAAACCCTGTTTTTTTCAGCTAAAACTCGATCTTATTTCAGTCGGTTTCTGATGATTTATTAGACCTTGCTCACACCCGCAAAAAAATTGCAGTGCTGCAATTTCTAAAGGATTATCAGGCGACGCTGACCCGTCATGGACACAAACTTGACTAACAAGATGCCTGGTCTAAAAGGCAGTCATACGGGATTGCGGGCTTGCGTCAAGGGTCAATACAGAAGTTCCCCGCGAGTGAAGCCAGACCAGCATCCTGAGCCTGGAGACCAGGGGGTCGCGACGGGAGCACATCAGGCACACCCGCAGGGGGCACGCACAACAGCACTCGTTTTAGCCACAACCAAGACGCTTGATATTGGCTCAAGGAATCTATGGCCTGACAAACACCGCAGGGAACAAAGCGGTAAAAAATGATCAGAACAATTCGTTTTGCTCGGAAATCTCTTGTTCGATCCGTTCCTGCATTGAATTTATTCTACGCTTGAAGTCGCCGAAGTCAAAGCCTCCGCTGCGCGTGGTCAGGAGTTCGTGCGCGATGTTGAGTGCTGCCATGATGGCGACCCGTTCTACGCCGATCACCTTGCCGCTGTCACGGATGTCGCGCATTTTCTTGTCGAGAAACGAGACCGCCGACATCAGCGCCTCATATTCGTCGTCGGTGCAGGACACGCGAAATTCGCGCCCCATGATGCTGACATCGACCCCCTTGGCTTCGCTCATGCCATCCCTTCCGGCAAACTCTCGATCAGTGTTTCGAGCCGAACGCCAGCCTGCGCCATGTTTTCTTTGAGCAGCCGCGCCTCATCTTGCGCCTGGGCCAGATCCTGGCGCAACTCAAGGTTTTCGGCGCGCACCCGCTGACACAGGCCAAGCAATCGCGACACTTTATCTTCCAACGCTTTTAATTCAACATCCATGACGCCACTATAATTTGAAAATCCCTGCATGGTCAACTGCTAACATGAATTTCTGAAAGTATTACAACATGTTACTGGTCAATTAAAACAATGATCGTTAAAATGCGTACTAGTTGTCAGGTGCCGAAATCGCTATTCAGCGACAAGGTGAAACGGGAAACAGGTGCGTTTTTTCATTAAAACCAAGCCTGTGCTGCCCCCGCAACGGTAAGCAAGTGTGGATGCATCAAGATGCCACTGGGTTAACCCCCGGGAAGGCGATGCATCATGGCTTGTGAGCCCGGAGACCGGCCTGTGCAACGACGAAGGAAGTGCTGCGGGGTGGCGGCGTACCAGACTTAATCCGGTTACGGCTTTTCCCTTGATGCCCGGCATCCCCAGTCTTCCTATTTATGCACTATCGCTTGCGGGGTCGCTAGCGACAAGGGAGATTCATTCATGTTTCTATTACGCAACAGCGCAATTGCGTTGGCTATTTCTTTTTCCATTGCTGCTGAAGCCAACGAATTGGTGCTTGAAGACACCATCGTTTCTGCGACACGCTTTAGCGACAGTCAGTTGCCGATGGCCTCTCATATCAGCGTCATCAGCCGCGAGGAAATGCGCGACATTCCAGCCCAGAGCCTGCCGGATATTCTGCGCGTTGTCGCCGGAATCGATGTTCGTCCACTCTACGGAGCATTTGGCATCGATGCGGTCATTGACATGCGTGGTTTTGGAGCGACCGGCTCCAGCAACACCCTGATTCTCGTCGATGGCCAGCGCGCCAATCCGATCGACATGGGCGGCATCATCTGGTCATCGATTCCAAAGGATGGCATAGAACGCATCGAGATTGTGCGTGGGGCAGGCTCGGTGCTCTATGGCAACGGCGCGAGTGGCGGCGTGATCAACATCATTACCGACAAGTCGGGCACGTCCCATGTGAATGCCACGGCCGGCTTCGGTAGCTTCGGCTATCAGGCGGCGGATGGCCAGTTGACCGCTGGTAATGAACAGGCTTATCTCAAACTGTTCGCGCATGCCGCCAGTGCTGACGGCTATCGACAGAACAGCCGGCAAAGCGAGGACAACCTGAGTGGCCGCGCCGGCCTTTTTGTTGGCAGCGCCGAATTGTTTGCCGACTACACTATTTATCAGGACAGCGCGCGCCTGCCGGGAGCCCTCAGTGCCGTTGTTCTCGCCGGCAACCCGCGCAGCGCGAACACCCCAAGGGATTATCAGGATAGGGACGGCTATCGCGTGCGCCCGGGGATTTCGTATCGCATCAACGAGCAACTGACATTCAACGCCGAGATCGCGATCGAACATCAGGATCTCAATTCTCATTATTTCAGTGCCTACGGAAACTCTTCCAGCGACCGCATTCGTGACACCACCTCATTCACGCCGCGTTTGCGCTGGCGGCACGATCTTGGCAACTTGCCGAGTGAAACGGTCATTGGTATGGATTTATACGACGGCAAGGTCACATCGACTAATCAGGGCTATGCCAGTCAGGGCGCAAAACAAAACAGTGCAGCCTTTTACCTGCAAAATGTCACCAACCTGAACGATGCTATCAGTCTGACATTGGGCGGACGAGAGCAACGCATGGAACAGAGCGCGTGGCAGGCTGCATATGCGCCCTATTTTGCTCCTGCAATGAATGGTCAAGCCACGCGCAATCAAAATGCCGTTGACGCCAGCCTGGCCTATTCCGCAGAAAGCTGGCGCATTTTTGGTAAAACCGGAACAACTTTCCGCTTTGCCAATACCGACGAATTGTTCGGCTTTGATCCGTTTAGCTACGCCCCGACATTTGCCGGCAAATTGCGGCCACAGCACGGCACCATCAATGAGGTCGGCGGCAGTCTCCGTCTCGGCCCGGTCAAGTTGCGCGCCTCGCTCTATCGTCTGAATTTATCCGACGAAATCGGTTATGACAACCGGCTGTTCGCCAATGCTAACCTGGCGCCAACCCGGCGCGACGGGCTTGAAACAGAAGCTGACTGGAAAATCACTGACAGCCTTTCTACAAGGCTGGCATATACCTATATCGATGCCAGCTTCCGTTCTGGTAACTATGCCGGAAATACGCTTCCGCTGGTCCCACATGAGCAGTTCTCGCTGCAAACCATCTGGGATTCCGGCTGGACCGGCAAGTATTCCGCGCTCATCAAGCATGTCGGGGATCGTCGCTATGACAGCGATTTTTCCAATGTGGCAGGCATGCTTGCCGGCTATACCACTTTTGATCTGCAGGGCGGATGGACACTGAAGTCCTGGCTCCTCACGGCCAAGCTGCTCAATGCCTTTGACCGTAAGTATGTGCCCTACGCCGGGTACTACGGTTCTGGTGTCTATGCCTATTATCCGGCAGATGGCCGCGCGGCATATGTCTCCGCTCGTTACGACTTCTAAATAAAGTGGTTCCAGCCTGATTTTCCAGATGCGTTACAATTCACTCAATAATTCACAAGGAGCACCAGCATGATCTCGGATAACCGCAAACAAATCGCCATTGGCGCCACACTCGCGCTACTGACGGTTGCCACGCACGGCCACCATTACGCCAGCGCCCTGAACTTGCCACCAGCGACCTGGGCGGTATTTTTCCTGGCTGGCTTCTACTTCCGCAGCGCTCGCATGTTTGCCGCCCTGCTGGTGGAAGTAGTCATCCTCGACTATCTTGCCACCAACATTGGCGGTGTTAGCCACTATTGCATCAGTCCGGCTTATGGTTTCCTGTTGCCGGCCTATGGATCATTGTGGCTGGCCGGTCGAGCGATGGCTTCCCGTGTCAGTTTTAGCCTGACTGCATTGCCTGTTCTGGGCGCCAGCATGGCGGTCAGCGTGACACTGGCGGAAATGTTCACTAGCGGCGGCTTCTATTTCTTTTCCGGCCGCTTTGCCGACACCAGCCTGCCCGAGTTTGGTTCACGCCTGCTACAGTATTTCCCGCAATCACTTGCCTCTTTTTCATTCTGGATGGTGATTGCCCTGGTAGTGCACGTCGCATTTGGCTTGTCACAAACGAATCGACATCTTAATGCCTGACACTGTGACGACTAGCGACAAAAATTCGCGCCACGCCGACCGCATGGCACGCAAGAAGGCAGTCATTGATGCCGCCATTCTCAGCGCTGATCAGGAAAAAGGCCTGCTGCTGGTGCTCACCGGCAACGGCAAGGGTAAATCCTCATCCGCCTTTGGCATGCTGGCGCGAGCCCTCGGTCACGGCATGAAGGTCGGTGTGGCGCAGTTCATCAAGGGCCGTTCCGACACCGGCGAAGAGGCTTTCTTCAGCCAACAGTCGGGGGTGGAATGGCATGTGCTGGGGGAAGGCTTCACTTGGGATACGCAGGATCGGGAGCGCGATATCGAGAAAGCTCGCGCAGGTTGGGAAGTTGCCCGCAACATGCTGGCCAATCCGGAAATCAAGCTGATCGTTCTCGATGAACTTACCTATACTTTCAGCCTGGGCTATCTCGATCTTGCCCAAGTGCTCGATGACATTGCAGCACGACCGCCGATGCAGCACGTGGTCGTGACTGGTCGCGGCGCGCCACAGGCCCTGCTGGATACAGCCGATACCGTCACCGAGTTAATGGATGTCAAGCATGCCTGGCGAGCCGGCATTAAAGCGCAACCCGGCATCGACCTTTAAGTTCAGGGCGGCGGGACAGTCGCTGCTACTCTAAAGAAGCAAAGCATTTAACTTCCCCCAGTCCAAGTGCGCTTCCAGTGCATCAGCCAGACGATCGAATCCCGCCTCTCGCACCTTGCTGTAATCGAAACTGGCCTCCGGATCGTTTAAACCGGCCCATGACAGCAGGGCGGCACAGGCTTCGGGGTGATCAAATAGCCCATGCAGGTAAGTGCCAAGGACCTTTCCATCTGCCGTAATGGCACCCTCCGGCCCGTTTTCCAGGAATAATGCCGGATTCTGTAGCGCGGCGCCGGTGCTGATTCCCATGTGGATCTCATATCCGTTTACCACCGCATCAGCGAACGCCAACTTCCCTGAAACTTTACGCAGTTGTTTGTGCGGCGCAAGCGTGGTTTCCATGTCGAAGAGGCCCAGCCCCGGGTTGCTACCCGCCTCGCCCTCCAATCCCAGCGGGTCATGCAACACGCGCCCCAGCATCTGGAATCCACCACAGAGACCAATCAGCTTTCCGCCGTAGCGCAGGTGCTGAAGCAGCGCGGGCTTCCATTCCTGCGCAAGCAGAAAATCGAGGTCAGCACGCACGTTCTTGCTGCCGGGGAGAACGATCAGGTCTGCCACAGGAATAGCCTCACCAATCCTGACGAAGCGAAAATCCACCTGTGGATGCAGGCGCAATGCGTCGAAATCGGTATGGTTGGCGAGTCGAGGCATCACAGGAACAATCACGCGCAGTTTGTCGCCACTATTTTCAACGGCCACATTACACGGTACGGCATCCTCGGCTTCCAGATGCAGCCCATGCAAATAAGGCAGCACGCCGACCACCGGCTTGCCGGTTTCCTGTTCCAGCCAGTCCAGTCCCGGTTGCAACAGGGCGATGTCACCTCGAAAGCGGTTGATGACGAAACCGACGATACGCTGGCGTTCTGATTCCGACAACAACGCCAGAGTTCCGACGATGTGGGCAAACACGCCCCCACGTTCTATGTCGGCAACCAGCAACACCGGCACATCTGCCGCCTCGGCAAATCCCATGTTAGCGATGTCGCCCTTGCGCAGATTAATCTCCGCCGGGCTGCCGGCGCCTTCGACGATCAGGCAATCATACTGCACGGTCAACCGTTGCCAGGAATCCATCACGGCGGCCATCGCCGTAGTCTTGTAGTCATGATAAGCCCCCGCCTCCAGATTAAAACGAACCTGGCCCTGGATGATGATCTGCGCACCCTGATCTGACGTTGGCTTGAGCAGCACCGGATTCATGTCGGAATGTGGCTCCAGCCCACACGCCTCAGCCTGCACCGCCTGCGCCCGACCGATTTCACCCCCATCTATTGTCACGGCAGAATTGAGCGCCATGTTCTGCGGCTTGAATGGCGCAACACGTACTCCTTTGCGGAATAATACGCGGCACAAACCGGCAGTCAGCGTGCTCTTGCCGGCGTCAGACGTCGTTCCCTGAATCATCAATGCTTTCATTCCATCATTATCCCATAGGCCCGTTATGTCAGCCGCAAAGACAAGATCGTAGAAAACCAGGGTCGAAGCCTCAACTGGAAAATCTCCTCCAAGACCATCCCCAAGGTAAGTGTGGCTCAAGCGATTACCTCATACTTAATACACCTGCAAAACGGTCTTCTTCCGCACGGAATAGTCCCGTCAAACCAGTTTATGAAATAAATGTTCCAGACGCGGCTATTTTGCTATAATCCCGCCTTCTTGATGCTCGGAGACGGGTAAAAGACGTGGCCAGGTAGCTCAGTCGGTAGAGCAGCGGATTGAAAATCCGCGTGTCGGCAGTTCGATTCTGCCCCTGGCCACCAGTAAACATGAGGCTTGCAGCGATGCAGGCCTTTTTTACGTCTGGTGGTTTCGAAGTCATGTCACCAGAATGTCACCACGTTTTTTGAGCTCAGCATCCAAAAACGATTAACTATCGAACCACGTTGAACTCAAGCACCGGCGATGCAGACCCAGCATGCCTGCCAGCACACGTCCATCTCGCCGCAAAACCAGATCATGCGACCCCCACCCACCCGGTACCACCCCTTTTCTGACTTCCGTCCGACCCCAACTTAGTCCTGAGATTTTGAAACGCAGTCTGCAGATGTAAAACGGAGGGTGGGAACTGGAAGTGCTCCCAAAAAAATATTTATAAATTTTAGACAATTACCACTTTACAATGCGTTGCGGCCATAACTAGATTAGATAGCCATCACGCACTTGCACCTGTCAGCAGCGAACACCACGCATACTTGGGACGTAACAATAGGTGCCTCCAAAACGCACCCCTACCTAACGTTATCCATTTCCATTATTGGTCTTAACGCAGCTCACAGCTTGACTAATCCTTACGAGTGCATTTTGCGCGTATTCATCACCTTGATCAGCAGCTAGCTGATACCATTTAATTGCTTCTTCGTAATCTTGAATAACTCCAAGACCGCGACTGTATAATTCCCCGAGCTGATATTGAGCACTTGCATAACCTTGATCAGCAGCTAGTCGATACAATTTGACAGCTTCTGCATCGTTTTGAGTAACTCCACGCCCCCATTTATATAAGTCTCCAAGTTTAAAATGAGCATCTACCTGACCTTGATCAGCAGCTAGCTGATACCATTTAGCTGCTTCTTCGTAATCTTGGATAACTCCAAGACCGCGACTGTATAAGTCTCCGAGTTTAAAATGGGCATATAAATGACCTTGATCAGCAGCTAGCTGATACCATTTGGCAGCTTCTTCGTAATCTTGAATAACTCCATCTCCATCTTCATACATTGCACCCAGTGCTAATTGCGCATCTACCTGACCTTGACCAGCAGCTAGTCGATACAATTTGACAGCTTCTATACAATTTTTCTGAACATCGATCCCAAAAAAATATCTTACGCCAAGTGAGTATTGAGACGATGCGTCACCTTCACCTTCACCTTCACCTTGATCAGCAGTTATTGTTTGCTCATTGCTTAACCTAGTTGGCCGACCCTCACCGCACCTAAAACAAGCAGGTCTATACTGCTCATTAACTGCGTTGCATTTGTTGCATGTATAGAACTCCCGACCCTTCATCGCATCAACTGCTTTTATATGTTCTTGCTCTTCGCTCATTAACTTCAAGCGTGATTGTTCTATATCCAGAGGGGCAGTTTTGGAGCGGCTGCTCCCTTCATCAAGCTCTTCTAAGGCACGATCAAAATCGAAACTTGAATAAATATGAACGACTTTCCCTGTTGGTAGCGTTATGTCGGAATCGACAAAAGTACATCCAAGCTCCTCAAGCTTTTTAATCCGTGACATACAGTCACTCCGTGAACCCCAAGTTCCATAAAATTTATTTTCATTTTTAATTGGCGATGTGGTGCCAGTAACTACTTTCGCTGTTGGTATTGTGGTTGGTGTCGGAACGGGCTTTTTCATGACCCTTGGTACAGGGAAGCCTATGCTTTTACTGATTTCATAAATCTTATTATCAAAGCCTGTATTTCTTCGGATTTCGTCTACCTTTGCTAACTCTTCAGAAGTGGCAGTTGCCGCACTCGTGCCCATGAGAACAATCAAGTCTTCACCACATTGGAAGTTGTCGCGAGCCAGTATCCCCCTCGCTATTGCAACACATTCATTTGGTAATAACCTTCGATGGCAATTAAGATCAAACCATCGCACAAACATTTCAATTTCGTTTACAACCAGTCCGTATGACTTGTTATCCAAATTCTTTTTGTTATTGTGTGTCGTTGTGATTGTAGTTTCTAGTGCCACTCTACCGGTTGCAACTCCGGGCTTTTCCTCGCCACCACCAAAACTATAATTCACTACCCAGTTCATTAACTTATTACCAATAAGTAAAAATAGGATAACAAAACCAACAACACCACCTCGGCCAAACATAGCATTAACTATAAAGGCCATGCCAAATAGCATGCCGAACAATAATAAGAACCCACGCAATTGATGCCTGAATCCCTTGTTTTTATAGGCAAGAAAAACAAAGAATATTAGTATTAATACAAACAATACCCCCCCCAAATGTTCGCTTGGACAATCAGTTTCATCAGGATTGCAAGGTTCCTCATCCATTCCGTAATTTGCAAAAGCATAGTGACTAAAAAATGTCATCAGTAGCAGTAAGGCTTTACACATTATTAATGCTCCTGATTAGATGGCCACCACGAAACCCGGGCTATTCATTGGCTAACTGCTCACCGTCGGCAAATTTATTCTGCTGGTACTTATTTCCTGCACGCAATACGCCAAAGATTTTCCCCCAAAGAACCAGGCGGGACTGGTGTCCAGATATCAGGGGAGGTGTTTGTCTCAGATTGTCCAGTAGCCATATTTCCCGAGTACGCGGTAGCATAAAAAACACGCATTTGAACATTCTTGCAGTCGTATTCAACCTGCCTTTTCACCGACAATAATTTACCTGCTGGGGGCGTTTTGTAGTCTATTAAATCCCACAATTTAATCCTGCTACCATCTTGGTTTTGGTCTCGTTTAGTGAAGTCTGCGTAAACAGTTACCGATCCAGAGTTTCCAGTGTTAACCTTAACCCAATCCGCAAGGGCGCTCCCACTTGCAACCAATGATGTTGCCATGAAAATTACTTTCAGCATTGAACCCTCCCTAAGCTGTTGCAGATAACTATCAATTTTCGCCTACTATTTACAGGCATACTTCCATTCAACTTCAGCCATGCTTCCCAATGGAACAACAATCCACGGACTTGGGGTGGGATCATAAAAAGCCACCTTTCCTGTCCCCATAGATCCAGAATAAGCAAGGGTATAAAGAGCACGTGACTGTTTCGTAATGCAGTTGTACTCACTTTGTACCTTCCTAGATATAAATTGGGTACCCCGCTTGGAGCTTTGGACTATCTTGAAGTTATCAAGGGACCACATTTCGACATTACTACCCGCCGTTCGAATAGTGGAGGTGTCAGCATAAGTATTCGCTGCGTCATAGCTCAAAATAGCTACCCATTCAGCACTCGAACTGCCGCATGAGCCTGTGAGCAATAAAAACAAGATTACTTTCCTCACTGGACTTTACCTCTCAGACGTATTGCCAATCTGCTTGTACTGGGTACGCACATAACAATATCCTATTTTGGGATTATCCGAAAAGGGGT
>CAIJXJ010000179.1 GCA_903824575.1 uncultured Methylobacillus sp. | reverse complement strand
AGCAACTCATACCATCATAACTATTAAGCACATAACGTAACCAAAGTACATTTTCTGAACTTTGAGGCATTCTTTGGAATATTCTGCATCATGTGCGAAGGCAGGGGCAGTGATGGCGGATAGTAGTAAACAGGTTAGCAGTATAATAATTTTAATCATGATATTTCCTCCTGGTGAGTGGGTATTTCAGGTTCTGAGTTATGTAGGACTTGCACAGTCGGTTAATAATGACTTTAAAATCCCGTACAAATTTTGGCATCCTTCATTTCTCAGTTTACACTTTATGCAGGCCTAGTAGACAGCCCACATTATGACTGATTTTTATCGTTGGAATGTAGGAGACGATCTTTAGTCGCAGTTAAACTAGATCCGAAAATCGGTAGCAGTTTTTACAGGAAATCCATGTCGCAAATTTGGACTGAATTCTACCCTATGAACTCAATGGAGTGGCTTTAGCCACGACAGCGCTTTCAAAATCAGTCGCGGCTAAAACCGCTCCTACGAAAGGTTAAGGGTATGGTTTTGTGAGTTATTTGTTGAAATTGCGCAATAGAACCTACCTGTAGGAGTGGTTTTAGCCACGACCAGCTCAGTAAATTTGTCGCGGCTAAAATCGCTCCCTGTGAACATACATCAACCCCCACCGCGCTGCATATAATTATCCATACGCTTGAGCATGGCATTGCACTGTGCAGCACTGCCCTCGGTAAAGCAGATTTGCACCAGCAACGTCGGCATACGCATCAAGGCGATTACACGATCAGGGCCTGGCTTCAGGGATATATCCATCGCGGCGGAAGCATAACTGACTCTGAAAAAAACAGGCCCTCCGCTGACTGAATCAGGGAAGGCACGGTGAAGATCCGCAGCGAAGATGCGGGAGGTAGTGGACATCTCCCGCTCGATGGTTTCAATTACTTGTGCCAAATCAACCACCTGCTATAGGCGGCCAAATTGCTAGATGATCTCCAGCAACAAAGCGCCTGGTCTGGCGCTGCTCGGGGTCCAGATAGACACCATTGACCAACACCAGCTTCACCCATTTCTCAGGCAGATGAAAACGCTCCACTATATCAGCCACGGAGTCGTTCTCGCCCACCTCCACCTCCGCCCGGTTATTGCTGCTTCCCGGGGGCAGGTAATCGGCCAGACTGGCGTAGAGTTTTAAAGTGATCTGCATTTATTTGAGAAAATGCGATTGTTGACAGGCCAGATAGGCTTCGGGAAAACGCAGCGGCGCATCCTTGAGTATCGCCTTCCAACGCCCCAGTCGGGTCTTGCTCTGGATCAGTCCGCGCAACACACCCACATGCTGGGTAAGCCCTACGGTGGTCGCCCCGATCAGCACATCCTGGTCAAATTGCAGGCTGATGTAATGGTGATTTTTCTGATTCACCTGCTCCACGCCGTCCTGTACGTCCATTCCCCACCACTGACCGAAGGACGAGGATATCAGTCCCAGCGTATCGAGCACATTGATCGGTAATACACCTGGCAGCTCGGTTGACTTGCCCGCCATGTTCAGCGCAGCCACCCTGGCCTGGTCAGCGGCATTAGGCTGGATCGCAGAAACCAGCGGTGCGCCGGTGAACATATCTGGCGCCTCAGTCACGTCCCCTGCCGCATAAATATCAGGCACTGAAGTCTGCATTTTGGCATTCACGCTGACGCCACGCCCTACCGCAATTGCAGTACCCTTGAGGAATTCGATATTGGGTGCGACACCCGCGGCTGCAATCAACAAATCGCAGGGCAGCGATTCACCGGTACTGAGCTTCACCAATAGCGGCGAATCCACGCCGACGGTAATTTCTGCCACCCCTGCCTGCGTGCGCACGGTGATGCCTTTGGCTTCGACCCATTCGCGTATCATGTTGCCGGCGCTAGGCGTCATCATGCGCGGCACCATCCGGTCGCCCATTTCCACTACCGTGAGCGCGACACCGCGTTCGGCCAGCGCCTGCATGATGATGCAACCGATGAAACCTGCGCCCAGTTGCACCACCCGGCTGCCCTTGACCGCCAGCGCTGCGATCGCGCGCGCATCTTCCAACGTCCAGCAGGTATGCACCTGTGGCAGGTTTATACCCGGGATGGGCGGGCGTACCGGATGCGAGCCTGTCGCAATCAGTAATTTGTCATAACTTTCGCTGCTGCCGTCAGCAAAGGCTACCTGGTGTTTTTCTGCATCCAGCAACACTGCGCGCGCGGTCAACTGAGTGATGGCATGCTTTGCAAAATGGTCTGGCGTTTTGCGCAGATAAGTGCCGGCTTCGGCTATATTGCCTTCCAGCAGATAGGGGATGGCCATGCGCGAATAAGGCGGCTCATGTTCACTGCCTGCCATCACAATCTGGCTGGCAGGATCGGCTGCGCGCAAGGTTTCTGCAGCAATCACACCAGCGGGTCCATTGCCCAAAATCAGATATTTCATGTATTTTCTCTCGATCATAAAAAAACCGCCGCCCATTCAGGCGGCGGGTTCAGGATTATAGTCCCAGTCTTGCCAACGTATCGGCTTTGGGTACACCTTCGGCGTCCCAGCCGCGAATCTGATAATACTCGGGCAACATCTTGTCCAGCCCATTTACCAGTCCCTTGGCAGGGCCGGTCTTGGCGGCTTCCTTGAGCAGCCTGGGCGGTAGCGTGTCGTCCTTCTTGGTCAAACCTGCTGCCAGGTTGAACTGTTTTTCGATATTCCAGACGCGCTCGCCGACCAGATTCAGTTTTTCCATCGACCAGTCGCCTTCGCAGGCTGCGGCAATCTGCGGCTGAATGTCTGCAAGGCCCCAGGCAAAGCTGGTGAACAGGCAGATGCCTGCAGAATCAAATACGCCGGTGGCATCCTGGAATGCCATTACCAGACCAGGCTTACCGTCGGTGACCAGTGGATCGGTCTTGATAGGAATCCCGAGTATTTCTGAAGCCACCGTATAAGAACGCACATGACAGCCACCCCGGTTGGAAGTGGCATAGGTCAGCCCCATACCCTGGATGCCGCGCGGATCATAGGCTGGATATTCCTGCCCCTTGACGGTCATGGACAGTTCAGGATGGCCAAATTTCTCGCACATGCGCTTCGAGCCCTGACCGATTTCCCAGCCAAAACCTTCACTTTTCCCGGTCATTTCGGCCAGCGCAGCCAAAGCTTGCGCGGAACCAAACGGCGCTTCTATGCCGATTTGTTCACGGGTCAAAACACCCATTTCATACAATTCCATTACCGCACCGACGGTCGCGCCGAAGGAAATCGGATCCATGCCATATTCGTTGCATAGCATGTTGGCATATTGCAGCACTTCCAGATCGTTCACGCCATTGGCAGCACCCAAAGACCAAGCGGCTTCGTATTCCAGTCCGCCCGAAGCGCCCCAGTATTCCGGCTTGTTCACGACGCTGAAGTGAGACTGATCCATTTGCGAGATGCGACCGCAGGCTATGGTGCAACCGAAACAGGCGGCATTGGTCAGCAGATGTGGCTTGCCGTCGGTGGGGCGCTTCTCATACATCGCCTCGGCGGAAATCTTGCCAGCCCCCTCAAACTGCACATCCCTGGAATTGCGCGTAGGCAGCGCACCGCTCTCATTGATCACGTTCATCAACACCTGGGTGCCATATTTGGGCAGACCCTGGCCGGTGACGCCGTTATCGGCCAGCACTTTTTTCTTCTCTGCGGTGATTTTGAGAAATTCTTTCATGTCCCTGACATTGGCTACGCCACGGGTGCCGCGTATCGCCACCGCCTTCAGGTTTTTTGAACCCATCACAGCGCCTACGCCAGAGCGACCGGCCGCGCGATGCAGATCGTTGACAATGCCTGCATACAACACCGCATTTTCGCCTGCCTGCCCGATGGAGGAAACGCGAATCAACGGATCCTGATGACCCGACTTGATGGTTTCCTCGGTATGCCAGGTGGACTTGCCCCACAAATGCGCTGCGTCCAGCAATTCAGCCTTTTCATTTTCCAGATACAAATAAACGGGCTTGGCCGATTTGCCTTCAAATATGATCATGTCCCAGCCGGCAAATTTCAATTCTGCGCCGAAGAAGCCACCCGAGTTTGAGCAGGCGATCGCGCCTGTCAGCGGCCCTTTGGTGACCACGGTGTAGCGCCCGCCTGTGGAGGCCATCGTGCCGGTCAAAGGCCCGGTAGCCATGATCAATTTATTTTCCGGGGAAAGCGGATCCACCTTGGGATCGATTTCTTCAGAAAGATATTTGGT